>JASLKO010000141.1 GCA_030747475.1 Candidatus Thalassarchaeaceae archaeon
CCACTGCCTTTTGGATAAATGAGAACCGTGTCTGAAATGGCCACTCCATCGAGTGGGTGACCTGGTTCCTCAATGACACCGGTGTCTCTATTCACATATCCGAGATAGGTAATTGGAACATCGGTCACCAAAGCTTTGCCACTGACGGCCCAACTGGATTGTGAAGGCAAACTCCCTCCTTTGCCTGAAAATTCACCATCACGATGTTTTTTGTTTGTCACCAAAGGCTTTGCAGCCTTGCCATGCAATACTGGGCGTTCACCTGCCGAAAGTGTGGCATCAAACGCATGGGCCACACAATCTTCGATCCGCATGACGCTTGTCGGCATCCGATTGAGTCCACTGGTCAGGTAATGTTCAGCCTTCAGAGAATTTGTCAAAAGGTGATTGTAACGAGTTCGATTGTAAGGTGTCACTTCAGGACATGTGTCCTTGAGGATGAGTGCACCGGCTTCTTCGAGTACATCCAATGTCCCTTCTTGGTCGAGCAATTCGTGATTGTGCCCGCTCGTGAAAACCCACAAGCGTTGGTCGGGAATTCGTTGACCCAATTCCATTCGATTTCGAACAGCTGCGGCGGTGGTCCGAACCTCTCCCACACTGGCTTGTGGGCATCCGATGACAACAAGATCGACCTGTCCTGTCGGAGCCAATTCGGCATAGCGTTCGTTCAATGCATTATCAGTAAATTCCAACACACCTTGTGGTTCGAAATTTGGAGGTGAGGGCGATACACCCTCAGCCCAAAGCATTGGGCATCCATAGTTGGCCGCGGCCGCCGTCAATGCTTTCTTTTGATCAAAAGAAATGTAACTTGGGAGGCCAGTGATGTAAGGCATCATGCCCCAAGGAAGTATCCAATCCGGTTGAATTTGCTTGCCAATCCAATCGCCAAGCACACTCCAATCTGCAATATGATTGAGTTCGCATTTCACTTCGACATGGATATTTGGGATTCGATTTTCATCCAAGTGCAACCCCCATTTGGGTGCCCATCCAGTCAGTGCAGTGGCCAGAGCAGACAAACCACTTTCTCGATTGGTGATAAGGGATGTATAGGAGTTGGAAAAGGCAACTGCATTGCTTTCAGCCCATGATCCAATGCCCTCATTGTCAATTCCACGGTCATAAGGTGTGCAGGAAAGGGTGGCCTCAATTCCCAACTCTGAATAGGCGTGGACGATTTCGAATTGATGTTTGAGGAAATCTTCGGTTTCGATGTCCATTTCTTTCATTTTTTCCTTATCGCAACCCGCACTGTTGAGTGTGGTTGGAATTTCAACAACTCCTAAATCATCGCCTGCAAGGTCCGCAAGGAAACGACGCAATCCATGTCCGCCGGTCAATGGAGACACACCGCTCACGTGCGCGTGCGCGCACGTGACAAACTCAGTCGCGCCTGCTGTGGAGGCCAAGTCAACAACCAAGCGAGCCGCCTTTTGTTTGGTAGGACCATGTTCGCCCGCCAGCATGGCGGCAAGCGTTTCAGGGATGTCCATCGATAATAGCCGGCCGGCACTTGCCCATGAATCTGCGGGTCGATTGGCAGATTATCTTCGTGAAGCCAGAGGTTGTCTCCATCCTTGGCCAAAGGCGCGGTTTGAGACACGTGGGGCTGGACACAACTGCCAACGTTTGTGTTCGTTGGCATGTAATCTGGATAGAATATCTGCAGTCAGTGGGGATGCGTTACGAACCCCCCTCTCAATCCAGTCTTCCAATATCGGGTCTAGAATCGAATAAGGAGGAAGGTTGTCTTCGTCCTTTTGATCGGGTGCCAATTCAGCTGACGGTGGTTTGGTCATTGTTGATTCAGTGATTGGTGGTTGACCATCTTTGATTTCATTGATGGCTTTTGCAACCTCGTAGACTTCAGTTTTGTAGAGGTCGCCAAGTGGTGCATAACCTCCATTCATGTCACCATATAGTGTGCAATAACCCATGGCCAATTCGCTCTTGTTTCCAGTGGCGATTGCCAT
>JASLKO010000142.1 GCA_030747475.1 Candidatus Thalassarchaeaceae archaeon
TCTAGGTTGCACGTTTGTCGCTCGTTCATTCAGTGGTTCAAAGAAACAATTGACCGCTTTGATGAAGGCGGCAATGAGCCACAAAGGCTTCGCACTCATCGACGTTATCTCACCCTGTGTGACCTTCAATAACAACGACGAGAGCTTGCGCTCATACACCTATGTCAAGGACAATGATGTCGAGCTACACGCTTACGATTACATCCCCAACCAAACACCGATTGAGTCAGCCGCAGCCCCTGAAGGCGAATTCCATGACATCACCCTATTCGATGGCAGTACACTACGACTGGAAACCATCGGTTCAGATCACGACCCAAGTGATGCTATGGCTGCCCTCAACGCGCTACACAAGGCCGAATCTGAGGACAAACACGTGACCGGTTTGCTCTACTTTGATCCAACTAAAGCCACAGCGACTGAAGATCAATGTCTGGTTGAAACACCTCTCTCTGAAGTTGATGACAACACCATGCGTCCAAGCGCTGCAAGCCTAGACACACTGAATGCCCGCTTCCGTGGCAAGGCTTGAGAGCACACCTACTCTGCGCGTAGTGTGCGCGCAACCGCTTTTCTCCTCGTTTTGTTGATGCTTGTGCCCTTGGCACACGCGCAGAACTTAGGTGAAACCATCCAGGAGTGCCCCGGTACATTGACTGGGAGCACACAGCCACAACAGATTCACTTGCAGATGACTGATGATGCATCGGTGATGAATGTCATTTGGGCTACAGAAGGTCGCTCTACTGGCGAAGTGGAATGGAATGGGCAAACATCCCCCAGTACTGATTACTGCTACAATCACGATATGGCGTTCCACATGGCCTCAATGACTGGGCTCACACCCGGAGAAGAGGTGACCTATCGAGTGGGTAGTGGTGGAGATTGGTCGGAAGAATTTAGCTTCACACCCATTGATTCATCCGCGGAGCACTTCGAATGGATTTCAATTGGTGATCATGGAGACTCCAGTGAAGCGATGGATGTCAGTGATGGGATTATTTCTGATTCTGCAGCCCAGATGGTGACAATCTCAGGTGACATCTCCTATGCAGATGGTGAACAGTCTGCTTGGGATGATTGGTTCAATTACCAACAGGATAGCATGACAAGTATTCCATGGGTGACCGCCGTTGGAAATCATGAAAATGAACCCGGTTATGGATTCGTCCCTTACGAACACCGATTTGACTCGGACGGCCAGATTGAATCCGAGATTTTCTGGTACAGTCGTGATGTGCCCGGTGTTCACATGGTCTTCATGTCGACCGAACATGACTACGAGCCAGGTAGCACGCAATATGCATGGCTTGAGCAAGACCTCTCTTCAGTGAATCGAGATGTGACGCCTTTCGTCATTGTATACGGACACAAACCGATGTACTCCAGTAACAGTTACCATGGTTCAGAAGTTGAATTGCGTGATGCTTTGGAAGAACTCTATGTCGCAAAAGGCGTTGACTTGGTGATTGCTGGACATGACCATTTCTATGAAAGAACATGGCCAGTTTCAGCAGAAACCGTCCAAGATGAAGGGAAAGGGGAGCGGTTTGCCAGAGGAATTGCACCCATCCATCTGGTCATTGGGATGGCCGGTCGTTCTGCCTACGAAGAATTGGATGAACCACAACCAGAATGGAGTGCGTATCGTGAGAATAGCACCTATGGATGGACTCGAATGGTGTATGATGGAGATGTGAGAGAAATTTCATTCACACACTACAGAATTGATGGAACCATCGGTGACGAATTTATCCTACAGGAAGCGCCTCTTGGAAGTGGTTCTGATGATGGGTTCCTAGGCGTCCCAGGTTTCGGTGCATCGTTGCCAATTTTGGCCATGTTTGGTGCTGCCATACGGCGGTTGCGTTGAAATATGGGCGACCAATCGCAGGGATCGTTAGGCCCCTGGTGTAGCGGTCCATCATGTGGGGTTCTGGATCCCACGACCCTGGTTCGAATCCGGGGGGGCCTACTTCCGCTGCAATCTAGTTCGATTCGCATATTCGTCGAATCAAGATTATTTTCGATTTCGCAAAGATTTGAGTGAGAAATTTGAGAGTGCACTCGATGAATCATCTTTTTTCGAATAACTCAATGCGAGCATTGTGAGGAGAATGAACAGTAAGATGGCAGCGAAAGCCAAACCAGCTTCCATCATCACCGAATTGGTATTGCTTTCAGTCTCTTGACCGATGAAAGAATCACAACCGTCTGGGATATTGTCCTTGTCTTCATCGATGGTGTCATCGTGACCATTGCATGCATC
>JASLKO010000143.1 GCA_030747475.1 Candidatus Thalassarchaeaceae archaeon
CCCAAAATTTCGGCAACGGCTTGGCCAATACTTTCAGCAAACTCTTCCTCATTTTTGCATGATGAGTACTCCGTTCGTTGCTTGTTTAGCGCAGCATCTCGTCGCCCATTGTTGTCGATGTCCCACCCCTCAAGGATTGTCGCCAGCTCTTCCGGTTGGAAATCAGCATCTAGCAACACTCCACAATCTTCGCTTACAATTTCGGGCATTCCTCCGACCGCTGTAGCAATGACGGGTATGCCATATGAGAATGCCTCCATAATTGAGACCGGCAAACCTTCACTGCTACTGACATTGATGAACACATCAGCAGGATTTTCTTCAAACCAATCGAGAACATCATCGTGATCAATTTGGCCCACGAGATCAAATTCAACATTGTCACCAACACCTTCGAGTGCACTGGAAACCAAGTCGAACGTTTCACCGCCCCCGATATGCGTCCACTTGAGGCGCCGTGAAGTGTGGTGTAAAGCTGCAGCAATCAGGTGGATTCTCTTCACCGGCAACAGTGATGCAACAGAGATGATGTGCAACCGATCATCATTTGAAGCCGCGGCAGCATCGTGATTATCAACACCCAATCGACCCACTGAAACCTTGGTAGACACTTCAGGGTATTTTTTCTGAATATGTTTCACACCTGCTTCAGAATCTGGCAAGATCCCATGCAACCCACGCAATGCAAACCGCTGCATCGGCAAATGTCTACGCATCCTTCTATGCGCATAGATGTCACCCCCATGTCCACGTGAAAACGCAACCAAGCGAGAATCCCTTCTTGCAAGCTCAGCCGCAATACTCGCTCCCCTGTTTAACCAAAAGGATACGACAGCATTCAATTCTGAATAGCGTGGACCTAACGTGTCTGCAATCACATTGCAATACGTCCGAATCTGTGCTGCCTCTCCGATGACTTCCCTTGGAGCAAACGGACGAGAGGCGAATATTTCACGCAACACCCCCTTTTGGCGAAGTCCAGAAAACATTCTTCCGACAAAACCCATCTTGTTCCATTTGAGCATTAACGCATCATGAACATCTGTCAGAACTTCACAATTTTCAGGCAAAGACCGAACGGGCTCACCCAATGCAGCCATTGCAGTAGGGAGTACGTACACCTTGTCGAAATGGGGAGCCAAATCACGAATTTCATTTGTGACAAATGATTCGCCTGGAGGATATGGCCAATGGTCGGTGAGATACAGAACCGTATTCCCCACATCTACACCTCTTCATTACGCCAGAGCGACGCCCAATTGATATCATCTTCTGGACCCGTGAGAATAGAAACTCCAGATCCCAATCCATGTACAATCATCGAGTCATCAACCGGCCGCGAGAATAATTGCGTATTCTTTCGCAATAAATCACGCAATTCATCCACACTATTTTCCTCGACAAGAGCTAGAATATTACCACCAAACCCCGCCCCCATGACTTTGATTCCAAGTACACCTTCACACTGCCGACACAATTCCGCAATCATGTCCATTTGCGATGTTCTAATTCCGTATAAATCTCCAGCATCATCCCATGCTTTATTCATACAAGTCCCCAACTCCTGAAGCCCCTCATCACCGCCCATCAAATGGACAACTTCCCACGAACGGTTGTATTCGGCAATCGAAAACCTCAACCAATCTTGGATATGCAAATCCCAATTCCCATGAGAATGAAGTGCCGGGTAATGCTTCAGCATATCATTTCCGATTTCTGAAATATTCACAATCTCAGGTAGCCTATGAACCGAAAGTTGCTCAACCGAATCAGTACTTTGACGACCAAGCCTAAGGAGCATATCAGGAATGATATCTCTTGCAGCCAACGCCCTTGCATTGAATGCCAATTGTGTAGATCTTCCCTTATCGGAAGGGTGTGTGAAAATGGTTACAAATTTACACGAACCAAATTTTCCCGTGGCATCAAGTGCGTGTGCGGAAAATGGCCTAAATGTCAACTCCAACATACTCTCCGATTCCGCATAAATCATTGTCGCGTGATCCATCATGCCCCCCCGCGTCCCAACATACCATTCAGCATCCGCAGTCTCTTTGGTCAGTGCGCCTTGTTCAAGATTCAGATTATTCACCAATCGAATGGCTACAGCTGCACATATTGTTAGTGCAGACGATGAAGATGCACCAGAAGAGTGCGGGATGTTTGAATCGATGAGGATATCAAATCCATTTTTGACATCATGATTCATCTGAGCATGATGCACAGGCCCCCGCACATAGTTTGACCAATGTGCCTCCGGAGTCCCCTGCGATTCTAACCAATCCAGCCATTGAAATTCATCACTCGCAGATGGCGGCGAATCCACGCCCATGTCAAATTCACAATCATCGAATTCACCCATATTGAACATTCGAACAAGTGTATCGGTCCGAGCAGAAATGACGGCCCTCATCTTGCTAGTATCACTTGCAAAGGTCACTAGATGAGGAGAGAAAACTTCCCAATAATCAGTGTGATCTGCCGCTAAACATAGTCGCGCAGGTACCTGAACAACCCAACAAAATCTTTCTCCAAACAAATCTTTTGCAGCATCGATTAACCGCTTAGAATCGGTGCCAGAAAACTCACTTAATGGTCGTGCATTAATCATCATGCACCACCCATTTCAGTTTCCACAGCCCTCCAAACATTTTCAACCATGCCTTGTAGATTATCATCATTAATATCACAATCAACATATCCAGAGAGGTCATTTGGATCAGCCTCTATATGGGCGATATCAACCCCTGAAATGTCACACATTGCTTCAGCAATTTCTCCCACAGTGATGCCTTGTCCAGACCCGACGGGAATGATTTGAGAATATGGGCCCGTGTTAGGGGGGTAGAGCACACAACCCCCAATCGCATCAAGAACAGTGTTGATGCTAACGAGGTCTTTGACTGAATTACCATCCCCCATTACAGTGATCGGTCCACCCATTGCAGCCTGCCTTGCGAAAACACCCAGAAGCCCCTTAGCGCGGCCATTGACCCCTACACCTTGCACTGAAGAGACACGAAGGATTGAGATCGGATGTGAAGCATTGGCACAATTCAAAAAAACAGATTCAGCATTTGCTTTACCAAGACCATATGCATCGAACGGCGCAACCTCAGAATCAATTCCAAATACACCTTGTTCACGAGAATGCACACGAATGGTACTAGAGAAAATGATGTGGCATTGATCCAATGACATTGCGGCACCTGCAATACGCTGCGCCAATTCAGTTGCAACAACATCCGCATTAGAATCACCAGGCAAGGGGCCGGCCAGATGCACAATTGTACGACAATCATTGTCACGTAAATAATCAGCCAACACATTGGGTGTATCCAGCGTACGCAAATTGATGCTGAACCCGGAATCACCAAGTTGTGCAAGTAAATGGGACCCGATGAAACCGGAAGCCCCGGTCACCCCAATCATACCATCACTCCAACCCGAGCATGACGATACATTCGCGAATGTGCTCAACGAGTTCAC
>JASLKO010000144.1 GCA_030747475.1 Candidatus Thalassarchaeaceae archaeon
GGGAGTGAATGAACCGAACGCTCATGTTCCACCAGTGCAAGCGCAGTACATGGCGAAGGAAAGAATCGATACAGGCGGCCAAGTCTTTGGCCCATACAGCCCTGGAGTGAAAGCAAATGGAGTCATTTGGTTGGCGGGACAGATTGCCCCAGAAGCCGGAGGGGTACGTGAACAAACACAAGCCAGTCTCGACAAAATTGACGCGCTGCTGGCTGCAGCTGGTGCGAGCAAGCATCAGATCACATTTGCACAGGTTTTGCTAGATGACATCAATGACTTTTCAGACATGAATGATATCTATGGAGCATGGCTGTCCGATGTTGAAATCCCCCCCGCACGTGCGGCGTTTGAAGCCGCAGCATTGCCTCGCGGTGCAGCGGTTGAGATTGTGGTTCAAGCCTATGATGACAAGTGCTGTGAGTGAATATGCCCGGTTCACCCTACCTTGATGAGAAACCTGATGGTATTCTCACATGGCCAATGTTGTTGCCGGTTTTACTCTGTATTTTTGCAACTGAGTGTATTGTTGGCGTTTGGATTTGGACCAGTTTCCCAGATTGGAGATTCATCGTGTACATCATCCTTGGAATCGATCTTGTCACACTGATTGTCATCTATATCATGACAACGCGCGTGAAAGGTGAGAATCTAGAATGAAACCGCAATTCAAGTCACTCGTTGAATCGCAGCGACTTTGAACAAAGCCCCTGTCGAACGGCCATGAGTGAATGGGCACTTGAGACATTCAAAGCCTACGACATCCGTGGGATTGCCCATTCGCAATTGACCCCAGCCTTCGCCCAACGCTTGGGTCAAGCGCTTCCCACTTTTCTTGACTGTAAGTCTCTGGCAATCGGACGTGACATCCGAGAATCTGGTCCAGAACTACATGCGGCCTTTGTCCAAGGTTTGCTATCTGCAGGATGCGATGTTCATGATCTTGGCATCTGTACAACCGGAGTACTGTACAGTGCGACAGCGAACCTTGAGGTCGACGGGGGCGTGATGATTACCGCAAGTCACAATCCACCCGAGTATAATGGATTCAAGATGTGTCGTGGAACGGCAGCGATGGCGGGCGATGAAATTCAGGCACTACGAGCTGTCTTTGAGGCAGGTAATTTCAGATCTGGTTCAGGCACACATTTCGATACTGGTGATTTTCATTCAACATACATGGTGGATGTTATTGAAAAATCAGGCCGTCCCAATCGCCCTGTGAAGGTGGTCATTGATTGCGCAAATGCTGTGCCTGGCCCATTTATGGTTGAAATATGCGAAAAATTGGGATGCGAAACCATCGCATTGCATTGTGAATGGGACAATACATTCCCCAACCACCCTCCAGATCCGACCCGACCAAAGAACATGGTCGAACTCGGGCAAATGGTCGTTGATACTGGTGCCGAATTTGGAATCGGAATCGATGGTGATGGGGACCGCGTTGGGGTTGTCGATGAGAATGGCAACTTCATTTATCCAGATCGGTTGTTGGCCGTTTTCGCCAGAGACATTCTTTCACGCGTACCTGCGGATGCGAGTGATGCGGCACGAACAGTCATTCATGATGTCAAATGCAGTATGGCATTGGAACAAACCATCGAGGCCTCAGGAGGAATCGCCCACATGATGCGAACAGGACATTCCTTCCTCAAACAAGCTCTTCGTGAAAATCCAGAGGTCCCAATGGCCGGAGAGATGAGTGGACACTTCTTCTTCCATGATCGATGGAATGGATTCGATGATTCATTGTATGCCACCGCTCGACTTCTCGAACTT
>JASLKO010000145.1 GCA_030747475.1 Candidatus Thalassarchaeaceae archaeon
TACTCTGAGTGTTGCCAATTCACGATCTCTCTCGGCGAGATTCATGACCAATGTGTTGAACAGAACAGCTACGGCAATCAAAATCCCAAGACCCTCAATTGCAATGAAAATCCCTTTTTGTTGCTCTAGAATTGTGTCAAATGCTTCCAATGTGTCTTCACGCATCGTGATTCCCAACGAATTCTCAGCAAGTTGGTCATCTGTTTCTACACCCTCAGGCAACTGAAGCATGACCACTGTTGCTTCTATTCCCAGAATTTCTGCGAGGTCAGTTCGATGGAAATACACGGTCCGAGAGATTTCGCCTTGGGTAAATCCGGTGATTTTAACCTCGACTGTTTTGGTTCCGAATACAATTGAATGGGTTTCACCAATGTCCCAACCGAGGAAGTGATTGAGACCCTCATCGATGAGGACCTCCGGTGTATCTTGATCAGCCACCGGTAAATCGCCCTTCTTGAGTGAAACCAGATACATCGATTCCCCGGGATTTGTAGCCACATCCTCGAGCCCGTATGCAGTGAGTTGCCGGTTGTCATTTTCAGGACTACCAGGGAAAATAAGCATCAATTCATGTTCTACATCACGCTCATCCGCCCATTCAACAATGGGTCCCTCATTGTCGATGGTGAAAACTTGGGCGTCCCAACTCTGACGATCTTCCAAACCTCCGAGAAAGATTTCACCCATGGAATCCATCATGATAATCATTGAACCAAACAGTAGCATTGAGAGTCCAACAGCAAAGAAGGTGATGCCCAAACGAATGGGTTTCCGGACACTGGAACGAATGGTCAATCCAATGGTTGCAGGTAATTTTGAGGTCAACTTTTGGAGACTTCGAGATGAGACGCGGACCTCGTGTTGGCCACGTAATACTTCCAGTGGTTGCAATCGCGAGGCTTGCCATGCGGGCCACAAGCCAGACAAGAAAACGATCACCATTGAGATAACGATGATTTGAACCACCAGCGAGGAGGGGATCGCTGGATTCATGATTGGAATGCCAATGATATTTTCATACATCTCAACCATGGCTGGCGCGCCAAACAATACACCGGGAATCGCCCCCAATATACAACCGAATGCACCAATGAAAATCGGTGCGATGATGTAACCAGGCATGATGGTTTTTCGCTCTAAACCGAGGGTTCGTAGAACTGCGATTTCTTTGGCTTGAGATTGAATCAGACGCTGTAAACTGAGGAAAATTGTGATCCCAGCAACCACAGCCAGCATTCCCGTAACCACAGGATATGACTTCTCAGCACCTTCAACATCAGACCGAAGGAATTCAACAGAGGATACCCCGGTTCGATCATACACACTCATTGCCGAATCATCATTTTCGCTTATTATCGCTGAAATACCTTCAATCAATTCAGATAAACCACTTTCTTCAGGGGATTGTGAATCAGGAGTCCCGATCACATCAATCAACAACAAATTCGATTCTCCTGCACTGAAATTGCCCAGTGCTTCAAGACCTGTATCCGTCATGTAACCGGTCACGAAAGTACCTGGTTGTGCAGGAAGAATTTCATCTCCAATTGTGAAATACAGATGATTGGAGTGAAAACCGATTCCCACTACAGTATAGTTCAGCGCAAATCCTGCCCCTGCGCTGATTCTAACCGTATCACCAATTTCCAAGCCTAGTGCTTCGACTGCGTGCTCATCAATGACAATTTCATCGGATGCCGCTGCCATCCGTCCTGCACAGCAATTGTGATCTGGGATCCAAACCTTGTCGACTTCCCCCTCATCGAAACCATGCCAAACGGCAGGAATCATACCAATCTCTGCATCTTGGCTGAAAAATTGTCCATTAGAACGAAGGCGTGGTTCACATTGATCGAGTTCTAGCGTTTCACTCGGCCATTGCGCTCTAATCTCTTCACAAAGTAATTCTGAAGTGGATGCATTCCAATTTCCAGCGTTGTTCTCCACCCAAACGTCGGGAAGATTGACTCCCTGCTCATCATCTTCGTAGATGTCATCGTAAAGGGTTGTGACCGAATTTGCATACGCCCCAAATGCAATACCAGCAAATACACCAATGGCCACCATCAATACAACCGCTGACAAGCGCAATTTAGTGCGCCAAAGGCTTCTTGC
>JASLKO010000146.1 GCA_030747475.1 Candidatus Thalassarchaeaceae archaeon
TGGAAATAATACAACCATTAGTCCACCAAATGGAGCAGGACATCCATTCTGGGTCGCCTTCACCTGTGTCGATGAAAGCGGTCAACACGACCCCGAGAATGCAACCATCATCGGACCAATCGTGCCGACCGGTGGAATTGATGATGGTACTGCACCATTGCCAATTGAGGACATTGAGGCATGGGACACTCCAGATGATGAAGGTGGCAGAATCAATGTAAGTTGGACAGCCAATATGGAAGATGATTGTTCATGGTACACCATTTTCGCCACACCCGTTGTGTCAGACACACCACCAGATTGGGCAGATGATGCGGATATAGCACGCATCGTTGTACCATGTCTACAACGGAATTCAGATACATTCACTGTTGAAGTCATCATGGACGAAATCGCTGGCGCCTATCTTATTGATTTGATGCCATATTGGATTACAGTTGCCGCATCGGACAATTGGGGTAATGTCGATCACTGGAATGTCACTTGGGTGCAAGCATTCAGCATCCAGAATACAGTCGGCGTCGATCCACCTCCACGCGTTGAAGATTTACAGGCATGGGATCATGCTGAAGATGATGGTACAGCCATTGATGTCCAATGGGCACCAAGCGAGGTCAATGATTTCGCATATTATGTGGTATGGGCAAGTGAGCACCCTGTAGACAACGTTGCGTTCAAGTGGATGCAATGTGAAGAAGACCCACCTTCCTGTGGTTTACTGGTCGTAAATCAACAACGCCAATCATGGAATAGTCCACTGAACATTGTTCTCGAAAAAGCATTGTATGGTGGAACCACTTTGGAAGAAGCCACGGCATCTGATATTATTCCCAATACACCAATTTGGGTTACGGTTACAATTCACGATATCAAAGGAAATGCATTCATGACCAATTTGGGCGACCATATGACCCTTGTCACTCCAATAGACAATTCGGGCGATGTAATCGCGCCTGATAGGTTGCCAGAACCAGATGTTGTGGACCGTCCCGACGACAATGGAGACGCTCTTCTCGTTAGCTTCCAAGCCAGTGATGAAAGTGACTTAGATCATTACGAAATCTATGCCGACACGATTCCATTTGGTGATGTCGGAGCCCGTTCTCCTGCAATGATTGTCAATCGAGATGGGACAACGCAATTCCAAGGTGGACCAGGTGACACCCCTCGCCCGGGTGGCGGACGTCAAGCAGACATGCCCGCATCGGATGTCCAGGACATCGTTCTAACCCGTCTTTCAAACGGACAGGATATCGAGCCAGGCGCCATGATTTGGGTTGCAGTCGTACCCGTTGACAGTTCAGGTAATGCATGGATCACAGAACTGAATGTAGCCACCGCAATCGCAGTCGATGATAGTTTGACTGATCCAGGCCTACATCTACCAGAAATTACGGGTATTCAAGCAAATTGGAATGAAGATCGAAATGAGATTACCGTCTCTTGGGAGGAATCTAGGGATCCAAATGTAGTGGGTTACATCATCCATCTCAATTCCGAAGTATACGAAGATATTCGTTATGCACAATATGTATTTGACATGACACAATCAACTCGATTGACGGTTGGCGCTGAACTCTTTACAGCCAACAATAACTTGAGTACAGATGCCAATTCGACATGGTTTGTCTCGGTAGTGGCCTATGATGGTGAAGTGACTCGCTTTGGAGTCACTCCCGTGTCCGTAGGTGATTGGTCGTCGAATTCTGTAGATTCAGGAGTTGAAATTGATGAAGAAGGTTCAGGTTCATGGTGGGAAAGTCTGAGCGTTGGAGAAATTGCACTCATCGCAATGTTATCTCTTCTGATTTTCCTGCTCTCCACGATTATTGTTGGGCGTTTGCGAAAGTCAAACTTCGATCCTCTGGAACATGCGACACCGAATTGGGAATTGCAAGTCGAAGATTGGGGTCAGGACAACTATGCTGCCACAATGGAACCAGAGATTAATTTTGAAGAGACATTGATGCCTGCAGCGACATCTATTCGAGAGACACCACCGCCATCTAGCATATCACCAACCCGAGTTCCAGACGAAGATCTTGAATCATTGGCAGGAGACTTGCTTGACAATCCAGCGAGCAAAGGTTCCGACGACCCGTTTGACCTCGATGATTTGCTGTGAGCCTAGGGCGTGATTTGAAGCGCAGAACACCATCGCGGCATTGGGTCAGATGATTGAGGAAGCCGAACCCCCCGCCTCGGTATTTACCACTCTACGATGGAATGGGACCTCTGTCGCATGGCTTGATGAACATTTGAACCGCCTAAATGAACATGCACAACGCTTGTCGATAAAGTGGCCAAAAAACATGAGGGAATTACTTCAACAATCTGACTTGATTGGAGAAGGGAACTTGTGCAATATCCAATTGAATCGCGATGGGACTGTAAAGTGTACACTACGCGAATCGGTATACTCAGATTCTCCTTTGACGGCTCTTTCGCAAGCAGCGCCACGCTTCTCTGAAATTGTGCAGGGAACCAAGCACGCCGAATGGGATGGATATTCCGCAGCACGCAAGTTTGCGAATAAAGACGGTACCGACATCGCATTATTGGTCCATGATGGGGCGGTCGTCGATGGCGATCGTTGCACACCAATTCTCCTTGATATCGACGGTGTTGCCTATGCTCCTTCACCTGAAGGTGGTGGGATTGACTCAATCACGTTACAATTGTTGATTCCAGAAATCGAAGCAGGAGGCATTCCATTTCGCTATGCTCGGTTAACCGAAACAATGCTTGGGCGCTCTAGTGAAGTAATCGTTGTTGGAACCGGCGTTGGTGTCGCCTGGCTTTCAGAGATCGATGGCCAATCCGTGGGCCGAAATTCACCAGGGCCATTATACGAAACTTGCAATAACGCATTTGAATCAAAATTGAATGCGGCTTGGACATCATTGGGGGCAGATTGATGAAAACATTGTCAATTGTAAAACAGCGACCTAGTCTATCATTAGACATATTGTCACATCTAAGAAACAATGACTTGTACAGTGGAATATATGGTGGTCCAGACGAACTTTTATTGCATTCAGGAGGGCCATCTAATGACCTCGCTAAACGTAGTTTGCTGATGGGTCCCCCGACAGTCCGATACTTGGTACGTCAAAGCCATGCTAAATCCAAAGTCAGAAAAGATTCGGCATTGAAAGGCGATATAAATTTGCAAAATAAACCAAAATCGATTGAAATTCAAATTGAAGATTGGGACAACGGTTGGAAGAAAAGAACAGTCGTAAAGGGTGTTGATTTGGCCGACGGTCTTCGACAATTGTCCTTCGACCTTCCAGCATCTCAAGGTGATGAATTTCAAGCAGGTGGTTTGGCTGGACTTCTCACTTACGATTTGGTACAACACACTGAACCTTTGGCTCTACAACATGTACCTGCTTTGGAATCAATCCTGATGGTACTATATCGCGCAGATCGTTGGATTATTCACAATCGTATTGATTCAAAAATTGAATTTCATTCATCCATTTCTGATGATAAATGGATTACTGATGCGGAGAAACTCATCAAGAAAGGCATTCCGAACCGCCCTATGCCTCCCGTGCCTCAGACGCGAATTCCGGTATCTGAGACAGACGCTAGTCATGCTCAAAAAGTCAGGATAACACAGGAAGCGATTCGTGAAGGCACTCTTTACCAACTGAACTATGGGCGAATATGGTGCCAAGAAATTGACGACCCTTGGCATATTTTTGAGCGGCTTGACAAAGACAATCCTGCACCCCTATCCGCTTGGCTGTCTTCACCAGATTTGAAAATCGCAATCTCCAGCAGCAGTCCAGAATTACTCCTCAAACAAGATGGTCCAATCGTATCCACGCGTCCAATAAAGGGCACTCGACCACGTGGCGATGACTTCGAGCACGATGCAAATCTACGAGGTGAGCTGGTTGGGAGTCGCAAGGAAATATCTGAACATTTGATGCTTGTCGATCTTGAACGCAACGATTTGGGACGAATTTGTTTACCCGGCAGTGTGCATTGGAAGCGATGGCGAATAGAATCATACCCCCACGTACAACATATGGTGAGTGAGGTTGAGGGCAACCTTTCTCCAGAAATGGATGGCTTTGATGCATTACAATCTGTGTTTCCTGGAGGAAGTATCACGGGTTGCCCGAAGAGTGCAACGATTGCAGCCATTGACGAATTGGAAGCCACACCGCGCCGTGCATGGACCGGCTCTATCGGACACATTGATCCAAGAACCGGGCAATCACAGTGGAATATTCTGATTCGGACATTAGAAGCGAGATACGAAGATAATCGATGGAACGCAACGGTACAAGCAGGCGGGGGGTTGGTCATTGGTTCAGATCCATGGAGAGAGGTGGATGAAGCCAAATGGAAAGCACAGGCCATTTGCCAAGCGGCATGGAATTATTCACCCGCAGGTGAAACGATTCACACTCCAATCGGCTCAATTTCTGCTAGCATCCATCCAATACCTCCAGTCACACCATCCGTACAGAGATTAATCGAGAGTCAGGATGCCGGTTTGATACGCCCTGCCCCTCCATCATACCCAAGCCCCATACAGTGGCACGAGAATCTAAAATTGGAGCACGCCAACGGATCGCGTATTCTTTTTGTTGACAATCTTGATTCATTTTCCTGGAACATTGTGCATGCATTTTCGACATTGGGAGCTGAAGTTGTGATTGTGCCCGGTCGCTTGAATATTTCAGATTCATCGGCATTGATTGAATCATTGAAACCCACCCACATTGTCCTCGGCCCCGGTCCAGGGCGACCTGAACATTCAGAATTGACAATGGCATTTGCAAATGCAGCATTGGCTGGAAAGACCCCACCTCTACTGGGCGTATGTCTGGGGCATCAGGCAATTGGATTGGCTGCAGGTTGGAAATTGGGGCCCACAGAATTTGGTGCTGTCCATGGTGTTCCTGATGGGATTATATTCGATGGTGAGCATGAAATTATGACTCGTTATCATAGCCTTGCTCTAACACCAACAAATGATTTGCTTCAGATTATTGCTACCGACTCCTCGACGGACTCATTGGTGATGGGGGTCACACATCCATCGCATTCAGTTACAGGTGTACAATTCCATCCCGAGTCAGCGGGATCTGTTGAAGGACTTACAATCTTCAAGGATTTCCTTGCTCAATAGATTTGCGAAGCGTTCAAGATATGGCTTCGGTTCGACTGTCCAATGGCAACCTGTCGTCTATGCAAAGGGCAGTATCCTGTCGAACAATTCATCGATGGCAATGGCCCACGACATTTGGTCTGTGTCCGATGTGCAGTAGATGAGGGATACTTGCCTAAAGAGGACGTCCCAAATCTTTACGATGATCGAACAGCAATGGCCAGAATGTCACTGTTTGCACGCCGCTATGGCTCTATTTTCTGGTTGATTTTTGGTTGGATTGCATGGGTTCTCGCCTTCCGAGGGCTTGAATTGTGGGGCAATCTGATTCTTGTCGTACTATTACTCGGCACCCTTCTCACTCCAGTTCTCTTCTTCCTACGTACGGCAAAGTTCAGAGCACAATTGCGTCAATTGACTCCATAGGCCAATTTACCCCGTAGGGGTGTTTGAGGCAATCGGTCACACTCTTGATATAGGGCCAAGTCAAGCGGAGGGTTAGAGGGAACACCGGGTTCCCTATGAATGAACAGTGACAGAATTGACTGAAATTGGAGGCATAAACAAGGTACTGCAAGGAAATATGGAGGGCGGTAAAGAACCGTCGAAGCGCCAAAACGCACCATATTTCTGGACAGACATTCGCGATAAGCCCCAGTGTAAGCAATCTAACCCACAATACCTCCCAGAGATCAAGTCAGTAAGCTGGCAGATTCTGGAAAGAGAGAACGGTGGGTTCTCTAAATGGTTTACAAAAAAATAGGAAGTGAAAAGAAAATGAACAACCGAAAAAAGAACCTGAGCATGCTAGTGGCATTGTTCCTCATTATGATGACGGCATCGTCCGTTGTCAGTGGTGACGGTACTGACCCTCTCGACCCGTCAGACGGCGGCGCCGATTGGGATGGTGACGGTCTCACCAATGCAGAGGAACAATCCGCAGGAACGGATATGACCAAGGCGGACAGCGATGGCGATGGCCTGCCCGATGGATGGGAAGTCTCACATGGACTGAACCCAAACAACGGCGGCGACGCAAACAGCGATGCCGACAACGACGGTCTGAGCGCAGCCCAAGAATACGCGCAGGGTACAAACCCTAACAGCGCAGATACTGATGGCGACGGTCGACCAGATGGTAGTGACCCTTTCCCGAACGACCCCAACGACGGCGAGTACTCTGACTCTGACGGCGACGGAATCCCCGATGCCTACGATCCAGATTACCAAGATGCTGAGACTGGATCCGGAAACGGCGGCACCGAAGGTGGCGGCGAATCCGAAGATCAAGGTCAAGGCGAAGGCCAAGGACAAGGTCAGGGACAAGGTCAAGGCCAAGGTCAAGGCCAAGGTCAAGGCCAAGGTCAAGGCCAAGGTCAGGGCCAAGGTCAAGGCCAAGGTCAAGGCCAAGGTCAAGGCCAAGGTCAAGGCCAAGGTCAGCAAGGACAGCAAGGTCAGCAAGGACAGCAAGGTCAGCAAGGCCAGCAAGGTCAGCAAGGCCAGCAAGGTCAGCAGGGACAAGGTTCCCAGCAAGGCCAGCAGTCCGGCCAAGAAGGTCAGCAAGGCCAGCAAGGT
>JASLKO010000147.1 GCA_030747475.1 Candidatus Thalassarchaeaceae archaeon
TCACAAATACGCTCAACATCATCCATCAGGTGGCTGCTCATGATAATCGAACGATCTCCTTGTTTGACCACTTGGAATAATGTGTCGAGCATGAATTGACGTGATTTTGCATCCAACCCATTGGATGGTTCATCACAAATCAGCAAATCAGGATCATGGATTAGAGAGCAGGCCAATTTTGTGCACTGTTCCATGCCGGTGCTAAAGGTCGATATCGCCCTGTAACGCTGATCCCGCAATCCAACGTATTCGAGAACTTCGTGCGCCCTCTGAGTGGCCACTGTGGGGTTCATGCCCAACAATTCACCAGCATATCGAACCTGGTGTATTGCTTCCATGTCAGGGGTCAAGCAATCATATTCTGGCATGTATCCAATTCGCTGTCGTATTTTCGCACCTTCGGTGGCAATGTCGTGACCCAACACCTTCCCACCACCGCTGGTGAGTGCAATCAAACCTAGAATGGTCTTGAGTAGTGTGGATTTACCAGCGCCATTCGGACCCAATAATCCGGTCGCCCCGGAACTAATGTTGACATTCACGTTGTCCAAAGCGAGGTGTTCGCCATATTTCTTGACCAAATCGTGAGTTTCAATAATCCACTCTTTCGTCAAAGCCTCACCCCTTCGATTCTACGAATCGTCGGGGGGACTCACCTGAAGATGCTCTATCAACCATGCCCCGAGATGATTGGCATCATTCACCGATTCCATCTCGAACCTTGACGGCGATGCCTTTGCGGAAACAAAGCGCCTCCTCTGCTGTGCATAATGAGACACCATGGCCAAGGAATGTGCCCTCACCCGACTCTAACAAGCACGGCAAACCGGGATTGAGATCACCTTTGACTGCAGTGATGAATCCATGCATTACATTGCGACCCTTGCGGGTGAATGGAATCGAATCATCATTGACAACGACGGTTGGAATCCCACTGCCATGCAATCGTCTGGCCCCCTCAAGGGTCAAGCTAAGCCCACCATCTCTCATTCGTGGAGATAGGATGTGTTCGCCATCTGAAGCATGGACGTTCCTCACCCTGTGTGTCTTGCTATAGACAAATGTACTTCCTTTAATTAATGCCTTTGAATCCTCGCGGGAAATATCCAAGAAATAGCACACCTTATCCTCAATCATTTTTCGATCCATTTCGATTTTTTGGACTTGGCCTTCGAGGCCAACACCAAAGCATTCCTCAATCAGCTCTAGATTGGTTTGTTTGCCATCATAGGATGAAATCTGCACGACTTTTTCGGCATTCGGCATGAAGGCTTCAAGGTCGAATGTTCGATCTTCTTCGGAAAGTGGACCCCACATGGAGGCCGGACCCATTAGATGCGTCCATGGACTCACATCTTCCATGGTGTAAGGCAACAAACCCAATGGCGTTTCAATGAATACTGCAGCGTGAGGCCAGCGCTGTGAAATTGTATGAACCAATCCACCGATTCGCTCCCTCCACGGACCAGGTGAACCTGAAACCAAAATCGCATGCGTTGAATCGCACTGAACCGCATTCAACAATCGGCCGAGTGCAGCGACAGATGGAGGTGAAGTCGGTAAGTCCTGACTCATGCGCACGCCACCATCCCGAAGGGGGTTTGTGGCCGCAATCAAAGCCGCTGGCATATTGGCATAGAGATATTCAGTCGCTTC
>JASLKO010000148.1 GCA_030747475.1 Candidatus Thalassarchaeaceae archaeon
GGCTCGACCGATGTTAATGATAAACCACTGTTTGCAGCGTCATAGGCCTGTTTTGCGAGATCTGCGTCGTTTGTGCGATTGGCATGGAATTTGCCCTTATCATCAATCCAAGCATGTGAATCGCTTTTGTCATGAAACCGCGCATTCCAACGAATTTGACCCGCATCTGCGTGTACGGAGAAGTATGGTTGAGGAACGAATGCTTCACGCTCAAGTTCTTTGTCAACGATGAATCCCAGTGTCGGCGTCTGAACTCGACCCATTGCAGGCAGTGACCACGATCGGCTAAATTTTGATGCACGGAATCCAACAAGGCGATCCATGAACCTACGAACCTTCGCAGCAGAGACCAAATTGTGATCGACATCTCCGCGATTATCGATAGATGCTTGAACAGCATCTTTAGTGATTTCATGGAATGTGATCCTCCAAATATTGCTGAATCCTTCTTCTGCAAAAATCATCATCAATTGCCAAGCAATGAATTCTCCTTCGCGGTCAGGGTCAGTTGCGATGTAAACATTCTCAACATTTTTGTCACGAGACTTGGAAATAATTTTGCCAATTGCACGTTCTGCATTGGAAGTCCATTCCCATGGTGGGTCCGGCAATTTGTCGACCTTTGAGGCCCACATTGCCTTCTTTCCATCCTTTGTATCTCGGCTGGTTGGAAGATCCCTGACATGGCCACCACAGGCCTCTACAATCCAACCCTTCCCAAGGTACTTTTGAATCGTCTTTGATTTTGCCCCTGATTCAACAATTAGTAGGTCCACGTCTTTCCCATCCAATCGGCGGCCGGGACAGGACCCCCCATAAACGCTGCTGAGAATTGAAACCCCACTCAAATCTCTGGGGTTACTACGTAACCCCTCAGGTCACGCGTGTACGCGCGCGCGAAGCCAACTCATCCCAAACACCCTCTGAACCAGGTCCGCCACAACCGACACAACCCGGGTATCCAGCTGACATTAAATCATGGATTTGTGCGATCCATTTTTGCCATACCTTTTCCACGGATAATTGGGATGTTGGAACCCAACATATTGCAACATCTGGTTCGACAGTTCCAAAATATGCCAACCCCGAAATTTCTACACAGAAATTTTCTCCGATTGTTACGGTCGGCTCGCGTATCATCTTGGGAATGCCATCACTAATCTCAAGGCTCAATTGTTGGGCCGCTTCGAAAAGTGATTCAGGGACGATTAAAATCGTGTTTTCAGTACGAAGCAGACGCCTTGCCGCCTCAGCGATACACAGGCTCATCCCGTCCATTGACACCGCGAGAGGACGGAACCCTTGAAGGATGTCGGCTGAGCCCGTTGGTTTGAATGGGACTGATTTGGCGACTTTTCGTGCGGCCAATGATGGCCATCCTGCCACTCAGTTCCGAGACCATGCATACTTTGGTGATGAAACAAATACGCTTCAGATCGGCATTCATACCCGGGTATCGATCACTGTTGCGAATGATCTATGGGTCCCCTCCAGTACCCACTGAGTCATTCGGACTACAATTTGAAAACCCCATAGGTTTAGCCGCTGGGATGGATAAAAAAGGAGAAAACGTTCAAAATTGGGAGCATCTAGGATTCGGTTGGATTGAAATTGGTGGCATCACCTTGCATGGCCAAGATGGAAATCCAAAGCCCAGAATGTTCCGTAGTACGAAACACAATGCCCTCATCAATAGGATGGGGTTCAACAATCCAGGTTCAGAATTGATGGCAGAATCATTGGCGAAACAAAAGGCAAAGAAATGGGCATCAATTCCAGTTGGCATCAATCTTGGTAAAAGCAAAATCACGCCGAATGAAGAAGCAGAGCAGGATTATGCTGGAACCATGGAGCGATTGTGGGGGTTCGCAGATCTCTTTGTCGTCAATGTCTCAAGCCCCAATACGCCAAACCTTCGCGAACTGCAAAGTGGTTCAGAATTAGATCGAATTCTTACAGCTTGCAATTCAGTCAATGCGAACGCCGCAAAAGTTACTGGAACAAGTCCAAAGCCAATTCTAGTTAAAATCTCTCCAGATTTATCAGATGACCAATTGAAAGCGGTTGCAGATACAGCAATCGCTCAAGGCTGTGCAGGCATCGTTGCCACGAATACGACAACAGCACGACCTGGGGAAGACAAAGTGATGAACCAATCCGGTGGATTGTCAGGAAAACCTCTGCGAAATCGTTCTACTGAGGTTATTCACTTGCTATATGCACATACCAATGGCAATATGCCCATCGTGGGCGTAGGTGGAATTTCAGACGTAGAAAGCGCTTGGGAAAAAATAGGAGCAGGTGCAAGTCTATTGCAGCTCTACAGTGCCATGGTGTTTGAAGGCCCCGGGGTAAACAAAGCCATCAACAAAGGTCTAAATGGTAAATTAAAAGCCCATGGATATCGCTGCCTTGCTGATGCAGTAGGCCATTCACATCGGAGTTGAAATATTGGAACGCCGAGTGCGGATTTTGGTTACAATCGGTATGATTGGTGCCCTGGTCGCGCTCATGTTTGTGAGTGTTGAACCCGAAATTGATTTGTCGGTAGATGAATTGATGGAAGCACCTGAACAACATGATGGGGAAACATTCCGATTGCATGGAACCATCCAAAGTATGGACATGGCAAATAATACCCTGCTTCTACAAGGACAAACACACAATCTGACCATTGATTTCTCCGGTGCGGCTTTGCCAACATTGGCCGATGAAAACAAGACTATCTCTGTCCGTGGAGAATTCAAAAGTACAAGTGACGGATGGATCATGCATGCTTACGAAATCAAAACCGGATGCCCGTCAAAATACGAAGCAGAAGCGTAAATCTGCCTCAATAACGTTAATTTGTGCATTTTTAATGCGGCCACCATGATTGGCCAAATTTCCGAAGATGGTGCTTGGATGTGGGATGGCACTAATTGGGTTCCAAATCAACCCAAAGATGAACCTGTTCAACTTCCAGTACCCGCTGTTGAAAATACTGATGAAACTGGGGATGATGAAGATCAACGCCAGCAATACATTCCTGTTTCAAGGGCAAAAGTCAAGCAGGCATTGTTCAATCTAGACGGGGTTGATGAACAACAACGCGCCGGTTTGGCCAAGGTTTCTGAAATGCTTGAAGCCATCTGGCACCATTCATCACATGATGGTTTAGAAGAACTGAAAAGTCTCTATGAAGACATGGATCCTGATCAAATTGGAGTGGCCAATGCAGATGGTTGTGAAACGTTTCTTAATACCTTTGAAGAATGTCTAGTCGATGGAAATTGGGAAGAAATTAGTGATGAAGAAATGGAAGATGCCCTCGACGGAGAAGATGTATTTCCAATCAGCCTCGATGTTCGTTTTGATGAATTTAAGGTCATGAAGTTGTACAAATTAGGTGAGATAACATTAGAGGATGTTCGCACATCCATGTTCGGATTCAAGAAGGAAAATGTGACCATAGATGCTTTTGATCGAATTGTGCAAATCCTTGTTTTCCATGATGAGGAATGGTTTGCTGAGCGCAAGAGAATGAAGCATCATCAGGGTGATGAAGGCAAAGGTTTGCATCTAAGACTGTTCAAAATTGTACCCAAACTCGACCTTGAAACAATTTTCCCAAATACATCACCTCAGATGAGAAATATTGACAAAATCAAAATTTTTGCTCCGTTGGTCGGTGGTCTTGTTTCTCTTGCGATGAAATTTGGGCCACTCCTATTTGGAGCAGGAACTGGCGATACATCGATGTCAGTCGTTGGTGGTTTGCTCTCAGCATTGGGCATGTACGTTTTGAAATCATACATGTCGTACCAGAAAACCAGAGAAAAATATCAGACACAAGTTTCGAAGGACTTGTACTTCAAGGGCCAAGCCAACAATGCGGCAGTACTGAACATGATTGTCGATTTAGGTGAGGAGCAAGAAGTCAAAGAAGCGTTGCTCGCCTACACATTCTTACTTGTGGAGAATGATAGAGGATACAATGAAGAGTCACTAGATGACCGTATTGAAGGATGGCTGATGGACACATTTGGTTACGATATCGATTTCGAAGTCGACGACGCTTTGGCCAAGTTAATCGACATGAAATT
>JASLKO010000149.1 GCA_030747475.1 Candidatus Thalassarchaeaceae archaeon
ACGACTCTTAGATCCCCTTCAACCACACGGTCTGGCAAGACCATGGTCGCATTCTGGATGAGCAAGTCACCTGCCATTGCAGTCCCGTTCTAACCCCGGCTCCATGAGCCTTCCGTGCGCGCGGAGGCCTTGAAATAGGGGAGGTTACACGGTGGAAGTAGCGGGTTGGAGTAGCCAGGTTATCTCGTCGGGCTCATAACCCGGAGACCGATCGTTCAAATCGATCACCCGCTACCACCTCATCCACATCTACGGCCACGTTTCGTGAAAGTGATGAATGTGAAATGAAAGTAGAAAAAAGGCACACTGCGAGCCTCCGTGCGGATTTTTACTCCATCAAAATATTCCCACAGTCCATCGCTGCTTGATATACTGGTTGATGTTAGGACGGTCTACAACACAAGGTGAGAACATGAGTAAAGAGAAGAAGACAACAAAGACCGAGACCACAACAGAGGAAGATGAGGAGGTCGTCATTATCGACGTTGAAGAGGAACCCGAACTAACTGTGGAAGATCTTCCAGGCGTTGGTCCTGCGACTGCAGAGAAATTACGCGAAGCAGGATTCAACGAACTCCTGGCGATTGCAGTAATGACACCAAGATCACTTGCAGATGCAGCAGAACTTGGTGAAGCCGTATCAGCGAAAATCATAGCATCCGCAAAGAAACTAGCGAATATTGGCGGATTTATTTCTGGAAATAGCATCCTTGAACGCCGTCGAGAGGTGCTCAAACTGAGCAGTGGCTCAGCCGCGATCGATGAATTACTTGGAGGTGGGTTTGAAACACAATCCATTTGTGAAGTCTATGGTGAATTTGGCAGTGGTAAAACACAAGTCGGACACCAATTGGCCGTCAATTGCCTTCTTCCAAAGGAACAGGGTGGTCTCGGTGGAGAAGTATTCTACATCGACACTGAAGATACATTCCGTCCGGAAAGAATTGCTCAGATGGCACGTGGAATTGGTCTTGAACCTGAAGTTGCTCTCGAGCGTATTCACGTTGCCCGAGCATACAATTCTGCACACCAAATGCTTCTGGTCGATGAAATTCAGCGTGCCTCAAAGAATATCGATGTCAAGCTAATCATCGTTGATTCCCTTATTGCCCACTTTCGCGCAGAATTCCTCGGACGTGGAATGCTCGCAGATCGGCAACAAAAATTGAATCGCCATATGAAAGAGCTGAAGAAATTGGCAGATGTCAATAATGCCATGGTTCTGGTCACCAACCAGGTCATGTCGAAACCTGATGCCATGTGGGGCGACCCAACAAAGCCTGTTGGCGGTCACGTTGTTGGCCACGCCTCTACATTCCGCTTGTATTTGCGCAAGTCCAAGGCTGGTTCACGTATCGCACGCCTTGTTGATTCACCAAATCTGCCTGAAGGAGAAGCGAAATTCTTCGTCACTGCAGAAGGCCTACGCGATTGATGCGTTGGTCCTGTGGCTTCGGCGACATTGGGTCCATCCCATCCACTCAATGTCGTCGATGCTACACTCATGCTGGCAATTTCGACAATTCATCTCGAACTGCATCGATGAGTCCTTGCACTGTGGATTGGCCAAAGTCAAAGCTCATCTCTCCGGCTTCAAACAGGTTCGGAAGTGGTCTTGAACCACCCTTTCGCATCGAATTTGCATAGTTTGCCAGTGCCTTTTCAGGATTTTCTCTGTATTGAAGCCATAGTTGCAATGCACCCAGTTGAGCGATTCCATATTCAATGTAATAGAATGGATATGAGAATAGATGCAATTGTTTTTGCCAACTGATCTTTCTCCAATCTTCAAATCCAGACCAATCCAATATCGATCCAAATCGATCTCCA
>JASLKO010000150.1 GCA_030747475.1 Candidatus Thalassarchaeaceae archaeon
TCGGCGTGGGCGCGACCGTTCATGAAGAATCGGTTTCAGGCGGTGGGCTTTCGACAGTCATCCGTGTATTGCGTGGATCCATTCGCAATTGTGGGGTCCCTTCACGCCAGCCGATTTCAGCGGCCATCAAACGAATATGATCGCCGACTTTGAGATTGTCAAACGTCTCACTTCGCCCTCGGCCAAATGCGACCACTTCGGTAAGTGCGGTGCCATCCCAGATGTGTGCTGTGGCCATCGACCAATCCTTGCCTTTGGCATTGGTGCCGCTATTGGCGCCTCGGCTGATGACGACACCCGAAACATTGGCTCGTGTCGGGATTAATCCCATTCTATCAATGTCCAAATCCCCTGCTTCTTGTTCTTTCACAACTTGACTATCCGAATCAAGGTACAGTCTGATCATCCCTCGCCACTGTCCTGGGGCGGCGTTGATGACAACAACATTCCCTTCATAATCGTGCAATGTTGGAAATTGATTGACACCCATTTCTTCAATCACAGCAGATTTCCCTCCTGCGGTAATTGCAGCCCCGATGACATGGTCTCCGTAATGGTTCGGCATGGGTCCCCAATGTCCGTGTAGTGCACCTTTCACAGTCACTCTGCTGGGCAGGTCAGCAATGGCACCGTACGGTGAACCTGCAGGTTTAATGTCGAGATCAGGGATCAGGGAATGAAGAGGTTGTTCTCTTCCTCCCCGTGGGTAATCACATGTTTGCAGACCATGGCACACCCCGCAACCTAGTCCACCTTCTTCAGAGGGTTCGGTGGTTTTCAGTTTCAAGTCCGACATCGATGCGGCGGCCATTTCTTTTTGGATGGCTTTCAATCGAATTGTTTCTTCATCAAGTTTTTCGATTAACTCAGCTTTGTGTACAAATCCATCTGCGAGATGCCAAGAATTTGCTTCTGTAACCTCGCCTTCTTCAACTCGATTTTCTGGTTTGCTTGGATGGCGGCGCGTTTCATGCCACAGCCATTGATAGAATCTCAATTGGTGTGCAACACCCGAGTGGTCTCTACCGGTTCCACGGTTTGCCTTGATGTCGATGATGTGGATTTCTCCTCTCCATCGGCTTGCAACATCCAATTCGCCCGCAGCCCAACCATCAGGGTGGAACAATCGTTGAGCCGTATGTATTCGTGGATCTTTTGCCCATGGTCGGGCGATTTCCCAGGCTTCCCACCAGGTACATGGCGTTCCTTTGGGTTGCCACCCCAACCCCAATTCTTGATCCCAACAGGGTGCGGGAGTTCCAAATGGATCGCCTCCATTTCGGAACGCTTCAAGATGTGGTCCCCCATCGGCATCCAAACAGGCTTCGGTTTCTTTCATTTGCAATTTGATGGCATTCTTGACCATGGCATTCAATTTTTCACGCTTAATTTCTCCAACCGATCGACCTTCAGCCTTCCATAGACAATTGGACCAATCCTCATTGATGTCCTCAATAATCTTGTCAACAATGGGTCGCATCAACGTTCGAAGCCATTCATTCAAAGTTTCAAGGGAGTTGATTTCCATTTGTTCTCCTTCATGGCCAGGAGCCCAGGTTGAGGCCGCTTTGGCCATCCCATCAGTGGGGTGAGGCCTTTCCATCCAAATCCCAGTTGCGGCCTCCTCGACAATGTGACCCAACAACATCTCAGGGTGCATCGGAACACGAATGCCAAGGCGTCGCGTCAAAAACCAATCTCGCTTGCAGCGCTCCCAAGTAACCAAGGAAGATGCAGAAAGACGCCTTCGACTACGCGCGTGCACGCCTGTGGGTTGGGGAATTACTGGCATGATTGTCAACCTGCGTAGAAATATTCACCACTCGCTTTTTGTTCGCGATCTTTGCGACTGTCAATTTTATTGATTCTGGGTCGATGACTGTCATGATCACGACGGAATGTGATCTCAACTTGTTCGAGGAACCGGTTCATTCCTTTTCGAAGTGGGAGTGGCCCAACAGCTCTTCCTTCGGAACCTCCTTCGCCTTCGAAGACAAGTAAGGAATCACTCACAATGTCGATGAAATAGATGTCGTGGTCGATAACCATCGCGGACTTCTCATTGATTTCCATGGTTTTCTGAATGGCTTTGGCTGCTTCCATACGCGCATCTGCGTCCAAATGGGCACTGGGTTCATCCAAGAGGTAGAGGTCGGCATCTTTGCCCAGACAGATGGCGATGCTTACCGCTTGCAGTTCTCCACCAGAGAGTCGACGGGCATCTTGTTCTAGCAATTTATCAACCTGCAAAGGTCGAATCACAGTTGAATGGAATTCACCTTGTCGCCATTTCATGCCAAGCTCACTATCCAGCCATAGTTGAACTGAACCAGCGAATTCAGGTTTGACATGTTGTGGTTTGTAGGATACCTTTGCTTCCATCGTGCACCAACCTGCGTCCATTTCCAATTCGCCTGCAATCATATTGATCATGGTCGTTTTTCCTGTTGCGTTCGGCCCGACAACACCAACGACTTCCGAACTGTGAACTTTTCCAGATTCCGTTTTGAGATGGAATGTGCCTAGAGTTTTTTCCAAGTCCCCCCATTCTAGGATGGCTTGGCCAATTTCTTCGCCTCTGGCACCACCTCTTGCGAATTGAATTGGTCGATCGCGAATTCGGATATTTTCCTGTTCTAGGAACCCCTCAAGGTAGGCATTGATCGCCGTTCTGGTGTTTCTAGGGGGGGTGAATATTCCATATGCGGCCCGTTCACCATAGACGATGTGGACCAAATCACATAGCACATCGAGAATGGCCAAATCGTGCTCAATGACGATGACGCGCTTTCCAGATTCGGATAATTCTTGAATAATTTTGACCATCCGCATTCTTTCATAGATGTCCAGATACGATGAGGGCTCATCAAAGAAGTAGACATCGGCATCTTTCAGCAATGTTGCGGCAATGGCTACCCGCTGCAGTTCACCTCCGGATAGTTCGGGCAATTTTCGGTCAAACAAATGGTCAATTGAGAGGTCGACACTCACTTGTTCAATCACCCCTCTTTGGTCAATTCTTTCCAATAAAGCGCTGACTTCACCATCGAATGCTTTTGGAATTTTATCGACATATTGTGGCTTGACAGCAATCCGCACACCTTCCTCTGCCACAAGTGTCATGAAGTCTCGAAGTTCACCTCTAGGGAATGATTCGAGAACATCTTCCCATGCCCTCTCGCTATTGAGCCAATCGCCGAGATTGGCTCTCAATGTCCCGGATAGAAGATTAATCGCGGTGGATTTGCCGATGCCGTTCGCACCGAGAACACCCACGACTTCACGTTCGCGTGGTGCAGGCAATCGGAAGAGTCTGAATCCATTTTCACCATAACAATGGGTCAGGTCAGTATCTAGTTCCTCAGGGAGATTGATGAGTTTTACAGCATCACCTGGACAATGTTTTGCACGAATGAGACATGGGGGGCATGCAGATTCCAGAATCTTGACTTTTGTCCCCTCGACCTGAATGCATTCAGCGCCGCACTGGCCAGCATATTTTTGCAGATACATGAAGGCAGGCGAGTTCGGTTTGCACCGATCTTCCAATAGCACTGCGACCCGCACATCATCCCCTCCTTGTTTGCTCGCGCTTGCTGTCGTTCTTAATCGGTTGCGTGGCTCACCAAAGGTGAGCCCGCGTTTTCATCAGTTCAGAATGAAAAGAATCGGTGCCGCAGATAAACACCTGCTGCCAACGTCAACTTCTCTGCTTTGCTCAATTTCACTCGTTCTGTGAAGACATCGCCACCACTTCTTTCGATACGGCGTAGAATGCTACTGTAGAAGGCCATCATTGCAGCCGGGCTGTACCGACTTTGTTTTGGCAATAGTGGTAGTAATTTGAACGCCTTATCCTTGTAAGCTTTGACTCGTTCGCAATATTCCTTGACGAATGGTTTCCACCCAGGATGCTCAAGCAACTTCCGTCCTGATAGTACATCTTCTGCAGTGATTCCAAACCTTTCTAAATCTTCCAATGGAAGGTAAATTCGATCACGATCAGCATCTTCTTGGACGTCACGAATAATGTTGGTGAGTTGCATTGCAATCCCCCATGCCTCGGCAAACTCACGGGCAGCCGCCGTTGATTCATGGCCATAGATGTCAATGCAAACTAGGCCCACAGTTGACGCTACACGGTAGCAGTAAGAGTACAATTCTTCGAATGTTTGGTAGCGGTTTGTGTAGAGGTCGTCTTCCATCCCACTGATTAGGTCGTCCATGTATTCTCGAGGAACTTCATATTTCGATACAACCGCTTTCAGGGCCATAAAAATCGGATCTGTGCTAGACATGCAATTGTATGCGGTAGAGAGTTTCTTTCTGAAGAAAAACAATTGTGCCAATTTATCTTCAAACTCAGTTCGCTCAACGACTGGCTTTGCAGCAGCGAGTTCTTCGAGTTCTCTGCGATATTCGATGGCTTCAGGGTCCTTGGCTCCAAGCGCTCCAGGGAAAATGTCGACATAATCTCCATCGGCGATATCATCGGCTCGTCGGCAGAATGCGTAGTAAGCGCAAATCGCCTTTCTCTGATCATCTGGTAGATACTTGAACGAGTGGTAGAAATTTCCAGCTTCACGGCGTGTCAACTCTTCACAATATTCGAATGCAGCGTCAAGCATATGTTGGGGGACTTTCTCTTCCTCCCAAACTGCGGCTTCAATGTTCTCAAACGGGTTAACCAATTCTCCGCCATGGCTTACAACACCCATAAAATGGGCCGATTCGGCGGCCAGTTCTAGAGCGGTAATACTTGCTGCACGAACCGCATCTCGGGTCAGGACAACTGCGGCACGAACCTGTTCCAAACGAGCATTTACAGTCGTCCCATCTTCGCCCTTTCGAATCGGTTCATCCTCGACGAGAATGAACTCATCAAGGAACTCCGTGGCGCGGTGATTGGCGGTGTCAGACATACGCGTCAATGTCAGGGTGGGCTCGTGCCTT
>JASLKO010000151.1 GCA_030747475.1 Candidatus Thalassarchaeaceae archaeon
GCAGAGCAACCACCATCGTATACGGTAACAAAGGGAGGTGTGCCGGGACAATCATCTTGATTATCGTTGAATCCATCATTATCATCATCAAGATCTTCATCGGCATCAAAGCACCCATCGCCATCTACATCATTGGCACCATTGGATTCCCACCCAGTTTTTCCATTCGGACAACTATCGCCTGCATCTGGAACCTTGTCTCCATCGTCGTCTAGGTCTTCACCCGCATCGCGACAACCGTCACCATCAACATCGGTGCTCGGGCTTGAAGTCCAACCAACATCTCCGGCATCGCAGTCATCGTCGACATCGAGAAGCCCATCGCCATCATCGTCGAGATCTTCATCATAATCTCGGCACCCGTCGCCATCTAGATCGGTTTCGATTTGTGAATTCCAATTCAGCACACCTGTTAGGCAAGCGTCTATGAAATCAAGAACACCGTCACCATCATCGTCGAGATCTTCGCCATCATCAATACAACCATCTTGGTCTTGGTCATTGGAAGAATCGGAAATCCAATTCAGTGTACCTTGAGGGCATTGATCGAGTAAATCTCCGTTGGCATCTAAATCATTGATACCATCATTGTCATCATCAACATCATCATCGATGTTGTCACATCCATCTCCATCATGATCGTTCGAAGAGGTTGACACCCAACTGCGATTATAGGGATAACGTGGACAGAGGTCAGATTCATCGAGAATTTGATCACTATCGTCGTCTAAATCCTCATCTGAATCATGACAACCATCACCATCGTAGTCATTGGCAAGTCCACTCGACCAATTGTGACGTGTGGTGAAATCGCTGCAATCATCACTTACATCCAAGATTCCATCGCCATCGTCATCGACATCTTCATCAGAATCTCTACAACCATCACCATCACGATCTGAAGTCCAAATTGATTGATTCCAATTCACTGCGGGGCCGATACAATCGTCCCAATAATCATCTAAAGTATCTGAATCCGCATCGGAATCACACAAATCACCAATATTGTCACCATCCATATCTTCCTGACCAGTATTGTTTACGGTCGGACAATTATCATCGACATCTGCGATGCCATCGTAATCGGTATCAACTTGGAACAGCCAAACAAACCCGGCTCCTTCAATGTATGAAGATGTGTTCTTCATAACGGTGCCAAAGTCTGAACCACATCCGAAATCAAGATTGATGCAGTGCTGACCCGCTGTCAAAATTCGACCGAGCCCCAACCAAGCAACGGCATGGGAAATATCGTTTTTCTCTCCACCAAATCCATCAGCCCAAATCCAATTCCCATATTGGTCAAGCCCTGCGATGAACCCTTCGTCCCCTGGTGCCCGGGTGAGAATAAATTGTCCGAATGTTGCATTTGTCCAAAACTCATTTGCATCCCAGAATGCACCTGAAACAGCAATCGTTCCAAGAGGTCCGACGGCAAGGTCAGTCACGATTTGAGCTGAAGATGAATCGCCACTTGAGCGGGTCGCCCAAACCCAATTTCCAGTCACCCCAATGGCAGCGACAAAACCATTGGTTGCACTCGTATTTGCAAGCATACTCAAACTCACAGAATTCCCATTTCGGAAGTCAGCACTGCCATCAAACCAACCACCAACGTACACGTCTCCATTGCCATATGTCACAGCAGATGCGTACACAGATTGTCCATTGACGCCACCAGCAATATCACGCGACCATTGGAATGTACCGGCAGGGTTCACCTTGCTGACAAATCCGTTGTAAGGCCGACCGGCGGTCACGATATGATTGCTAGGCCAATCAAGGACATTGTCACGATAATAGCCGACAATGTATGCGTTCTCAATTGCATCGATGGTGATTGCAGTCAAGTTGTCATCGTAGTCGCCGCCCCATGCTTGAACCCACGCAAATCCACCCATTGCGTCAAGTTTGAGGATGTACATGTCAGAACCACCTTCGGATTGATATTGATTGCCACCGATTTGCGCCAAGGCGCGGAATGACCCCACGACATAGACCGAACCCTCATCAGTAGCGGCACATCCATTTGCATAGTCATTGTTGGGTCCACCCCATGTCGATACGAGGTCCCAAGATGATTGGGAAATATTGTACAATGCAACAAATCCATCAGAATACAGTCCACCGGTTGTTACTGAATGATTGCCAAATGTGATCGTGTCTGTAATCCAACCACATAGCCACACACCGGCCGGACCCATTGTGACCTGCTCAGCATGAGCCGAACCTACTGAGTCTGATGGTTTTCCAGTGTGCTTGAACCAAGACCACCCACCATACTGATCCAACTGTGCAACGAATGCTGTTCGCTCAGTTCGGGTGGTGGGAGTGGGCCCACCATCGAAGAGTACGTCTCCACGATAGGAACCGGTGATGATGACACCGTTGTTTGTGATGTTGATGACATCACTCACCCAAACACTGTTGTAATCACCAGGTCCATTGTTGGAGGTTGGATTGGCCGTTCCTTGTTTGATCCATGTCGTCACACCTTTCGGGCTCGCACCTAAAATGGCGTCAACCTGTGCTTCATTCAAAATGGGAAAGGCATTCGAAAGGTCTGTTTGTTCTTGCTCTTCGGTGGCTTCGATGGTACCCACCCAAGGAGCCAAAATCAACAACAAAAGAGCCGAGATGACCAGTGACCTACGCGCTTGCATGCGAACGCCCTTTGGGCGTTCCCATTTCAACGTTCAGTTTAGATGAACGGTGGACGAACGACGATTGCAGGTAGGTTACGTCGAGGATTCACCACAATTTCGACCTCATCACCAACTTCGACACCTTCCATATAGGCCAAACCAATTCCAACCTTTCCTAAACTTGGAGAGGGGCCACCTGAAGTGATTGTCCCAATTTCAATACCATCTTTCACTACAGCATGG
>JASLKO010000152.1 GCA_030747475.1 Candidatus Thalassarchaeaceae archaeon
ATCGAAAATGCATGGTTCTCTACCTGATCAATTGGATAAACACAGCCAACCGAATTCTCAGTGACACACGAAAGTACGTCAGGTCGTAACAATTGAACATCAACACTAGCGACTTCGAAAATCAGCCGACTGACGTTGTTAGCCAAGTTTACTTCCTTGTGATTGTACCATGCTGCACCTTGTGTTTGGTTGTCATAGTGTGTCATGGCATCAATGCGGAAAATTCCTTGCGAGAAATCGTGAGTTCCAACATTGACCTCTTGGGTTTCCTGTGAATCAAGGCCACTGACTGTGGTTGAATATTCAGTCACATAAGTGAACACGTATTCTCTGACCGTAATATTGTCAATAGCGAATCCTGCAAGGCCACTGTTTCCATTCACACCGTCACCATTCGATTGGAATCGATAAGACACGGTGACTTCCGAACCGGACAAATCTGTACAATTGTAGTCCCAATCACGGCTGTCTAGCGATGTGGTGTTGCGTAGGAAGATGTGGGTCAAGTCAAGGGTGACACCCTTTGAGATGCCTTCGGAATCGAAGAAGACGTTCCAACCCAAATCACCAATGTATTCGGTTTCGTCATAGTTGCCATCATCATCGATGTCTTCACAGGTATCGTTGTATTGGACGCCATTTTCGTTGTAATCGTTCCAATTTCCAATGATTGTACCGTTGTAGACGTTGCTACCCTTTCGCCATTCGACTTCAAGAATACCATATTCTTGTACTGCGAGAATGTCACCTTCTGAATCAGTCAGGTAATCTGTCTCAGCGAAATAATCGAAGTTCAAGTAGACGAAATCCGCAGTGTTTTGTCTTAGATCAATGGTCTGTAAGGTCATGGACTCATCCCAATCATCGCCGTACCCATTGTCTGGGTGTCCGAACCAATATGCGCTCGATCCAAAGACCGGGCGGTTGTTTGGAACAATGGCATTGTTGATACTCGGGTCGGTGTCATCCAAGACAATACCGAAGTTATCCCCATCATCACCAAACACATATCCATTGGTGCCCTCAAAGTCCTCAACGAGCAAATCGTTGGGGTTTGCAGAGTAAATTGTTGCAACCGTATCAAAATCGACAATTGTGTTGCCCGCATTCTTGACCATTACATCGATTGGATAGTTTCCAGAGGCATAAAGCGCATTTTTCTCAAATGAAGTGATGTCCTCAACGGCTGGATCGAATAAATTCTTCACAGTCGTCTTCCAACGGCTGTTATCATTGGTATCATCACCATTTGTAAAGCCAGATGTACTTGTCAAATCACTCTCGATAATGTATGTCGTTCCATTGACGAAATTCGCCTGCAGTGTGACAACCTGTTCATCACCAGGTGCGAGTGCATTCAGATTCAGCTGTTGATTGACATTCTGAACGTTACTACCGAATTGTGTGACCGTCTTGTTAATCGAAATGTTGTCAATCGCAAAACCATCCCATTCATAGTTGTAAGATACGTTGTCATTTCCAACACTGCCAATGTGGCCTGAACGGAAGCGGAAGCGGATGTCTACTTCCTCTCCAGCCCACTGGGTCAGGTCAACGCTGGAATCTCCAGCGTAACGGTCCCATGGATTGGCAAAGCAACAGTATGCTGAATTCGATACTGTGAATTCCGGATAGTATCCATTGGCCAAGTGAACATATCGATCGTAATCATAGCCACCAGTGTAACTCACTGTTGACCATCCTTGCGAATCGCTGTAGACGTCAATGTTACAAGAATCATCATAGATAATGCGGTTTGCAATTCCAGTGGATGAATAGTAAATCATGCTAAACTGAACCATGCACATCATGTCAAGGTCCATCGAAGCAGAGTCTGCGCCTGTGAGGTCGACATTTTCGATGATGAGACCTTCATCCCACCATGACATGTATCCGGTTTCCATGTCTCCATCACCCGAGGTGTTGGCTACAAGAGCTCCAGCCCACATGTAATCCGTTGGATTTGTGTCCGCTTCGTATTCATCGCCATTGCCTGTATTGTTACTGCCATCTTCGACGTGCCAGTAAGAACCTGCAACTTCACCAGAGTATGAGACTCCAACCATGTTACAGCTCGAACAACTGCCAGTTGGTGCGGTATCGAAATCATTTGCATAGACGACGGTATCCGTACCACCGACGACTTCCTTGACAGATACATCAACATCGACAGAGCCTGAAATTGCTTGCAAACCAGTGTTTTTCACTGTAACATTCACGTTACGTGAACCTGCACCGATTTTCATTTCCTGCTCTTCATAATCATATGCTGCAGGGGATACTGTGACCCCTGTAATTCCAACGTCTTCTGAATCTAGTTCGACGATTGAGATGGTATCCATTGCACCGGCCCAGCCCTTGGAATCAATCCACATGGCACCGTTGCTGTAACTGAATGAATAGTCACGCTGTCCTACAGCCAAGTCAAGAGCACTGTTGGCGCCACCACTGAATTGATCTGCAATAACCATGGTTGGTCGACGACCAACATCGAAGGTTTGTGGAGATAGATAATTCCCATTTCCATCATTCAGGATGATGTTGACTGTGTTGATGTCAACAAGGTTGTCTGTTGTGAGTTGTTGTTGTTGTCCTGCACCTGCACTGTTGACGGTTGAGACTGTCAACATGGTTGGGACAAGGAAATCCATGTCACCATCACCATTGATGTCTGCAATCGATACGTCTGCAGCCACATAATCGCCAATATCTGCAAGATTGTTTGTGGTCCATTGGCCACCAACACTACTGCGAGTGGCATAGGATACATTCTGATCCCATCCTTGGCCAATTGCAACCATATCGATGATTCCATCATTATCGGAATCAGCAATATCCATTCCATTGCCTTCTACCTCATTCATTGCAAACACGTGGGTACCAGATGCTGCAGTGACCGGGTTCTCATATTGATTCGATACACAGTTGTACTCTAGGACGGTTACGTTGTCCCAGTTTCCGGCACTAAATCCAGTCTGTGGACCATTGTATGGAGGAGCGGTCATCATCCATATATCGAGGTCATCACAGTCTCCTTGACCACCAGGAATACCGCCACCAGTGACGGTTTCTCCCCAGTTTCCAATGGCCATGTCATAGTAAAAAGCATGTGTCAACGGAATGTTGGTTGTGGATTGACTGGTCTGTTGAGTGGGGTTAGGGCCACGCATTACCATGACTTCCATGTTGGTAATCGATTCATCAAGGAATAGACCAACGATGTCATCCTTGCCATCATCGTTGATGTCAACGACTTCCATGCCGTAGAGGTTTGGTGATACTGAAATTGGAGCTGAGCGTGTCCAATCTTCAACTCGCTCGTTACAATCGCCCCAAATCACAGTCATGTTCGCGAGAGGCGGTGTGGCACTGCTAGCAACCCAAACATTCTGACGGAAGAACACAAGATCATTGGCGCCATCATCATCGATATCGCCGATTCCAACGTCATTTGCATTTGCCATATCAAACCAGTGTGCACGTCGGGAGGTGTTTGATGAGACCCACAAATCTTCACGATCTGAAAAGTCGCCGTCATCATTGTAGAGGACGGAAATCAGCATTCCCATTTCACTAGCAGATACGATGTCTGCATCTCCATCACAGTCCAGGTCACCCGATGCAATTGACACCGGATTTCGCTGGGCAGGGTACGTTTCTACGTGGCTTGCACTGACCGCTGGGACCATCGAAATGAATATCGATCCAAGCATTAGTGTGACAAGCGCAATTCCGCGTACGCGGGCTTTGTTCAAATTTTTCTCATGTGCTAACATGTTGACCACTCAGCCGGTCGGTCATGCAGACGCTATTCAAGAGTTCCCCTCGCGTGCGCGTAACCTGCGCACGAGGAATGTCTCCCAGTAACCCGTTTATGCTATATTCAAACAGAATGAATGAATTTCGGCCAAAAGCGCGATTCGAACGCGTGAAATTTGCTTAATCTGCCTCTAACCAGCGGGGGTTTGGGCCGTAACCAAAACGGCCACCACCATGGACTTTGACAAGTTTGCCGAGTCGCCACATTCCTTCAAGCCAGAGTTCCAATTCCATCCCGGAGCGCTCAAGTTGTTCGCAAGCTGCATTATCAATCACCGTGATTGGAAGTGCAGTGACACCAAATTTTCGAACCGCAACACGCATCAGTCGTTGTAACCAAGCTTCTGCGATGGGATCGGTAGAAACTTGTGACATAATCGGTTCTGGTTCACCCATTTCAGAAATTAAATCAGACAATTCTTCAGCTGTGGGTGAACGTGGGTGCTCAAGCCCTAACTTTTCCATTTCAGCATTCAAATCCATGTCTCCAATGACCCTGCGGACAATCGGGATCCGGCTAGGGTCAGGAGGAGGGCCTGGTAAAACAACATCAGCATCGGATTCTAAGAGGACTGGAGATTCACCTTCAGAATCTTCATCTGTGAGTTCATCTTCATTCTCGACGGCACCACCTCCTGAAACCTGCCCAGTTGTTGCCATTGGCTGAATCCAGCCAACATCACTCAATCCAAGGTCATCGCGTAGTGCATTGACCCATTCGGCATCGCCCTGAATCAAGACATCAACATCATCTTCCGGCGCGCGGAAACGAAATCGAACCGGGCCTCTGAGAATGGACATTAGCACCACTTGATTCGCAACGGTCTTTGAACCACACGGCCAACAGGGCTGGCAAAAATCGAATTCAGGACTGAGCAAGATTGCGCAGGACCGTTTGCAAAATTCCACCCTGACGATAATACTCAACTTCAACAGGTGTATCCAAACGCACCATTGCTTGGAAAGAAATTTGACTTCCATCCGTCTTGTTTGCTGTCACTGTAATCGAACTGAGGGGGATCAGATCTGCACTTGCAGGAATATCGAACGTTTCTGTGCCATCCAATCCAAGAGAATCTGCATTTTCTCCATCGGGGAATGTCAATGGTAGAACACCCATACCAACAAGGTTTGAGCGATGGATTCGCTCGAATGATGTCGCAATCACCGCTTTGACACCCAATAGTAGTGTTCCTTTTGCAGCCCAATCTCGACTGCTTCCCGTCCCATATTGTTCACCCGCTAGCACAACCAATGGTGTCCCTTCCGCTTGATATTTCATCGATGCAGCATAAACGGATTCAACCTCACCGGACGGGAAATGTGTAGTATAGCCACCTTCAGTATCTGGCGCGACTTGATTGCGAATCCGAACATTTGCGAAAGTACCCCGCATCATGACTTCATGATTCCCACGTCGACTTCCAAATGAATTGAAATCTCGTGGTGAAACACCATTCCCAACCAGGTATTGGCCGGCGGGGCCTGAATGGGGGAATGCTCCAGCTGGACTGATATGGTCCGTTGTTACCGAATCGCCTAATTTCAATAGAACATGGGCGCCTTCGATTGTTGAAATCGGTTCAGGTTCAGGCTGAATGCCCTCAAAAAAGGATGGAAGGCGAACATATGTGCTTGCAGGCGCCCAAGGATAGAGATCGCTAGGTATGCTCGGAATGGCATCCCATTTGGGTTCACTCATCACGGTTGAATATCGATCATTGAACATTTCAGGTGTAATCGCTCGGACCATAACTTCGCGAATCTCAGCATCTGTTGGCCAAATGTCAGCGAGCATCACAGGGTTACCATCAGAATCGTTGCCAATTGGGTCTGCATCAAAATCAATGTTGAGAGTTCCAGCAATGGCATAAGCCACCACAAGTGGGGGGCTTGCCAGATAGTTTGCTTTGACTTTTTGATGCACACGCCCTTCGAAATTTCGGTTGCCTGATATGACCGAACCGACGATTAAATTTCCATCGTCAATCGCAGCATCAATTTCGGGTTCAAGCGGCCCTGAATTCCCGATGCAGGTGGTGCACCCATACCCCACATTGTGGAAGCCCAATTCATTGAGTGATTCAGTCAGCCCTGCAGCATCATAATATTCGGTTACAACACGGCTACCGGGAGCCAAACTCGGTTTATTCCAAGGCGCGACTCGCAGTCCTTTTTGAACCGCATTTCGCGCTAAAATTCCAGCCCCGAGCATGACCGATGGATTCGATGTATTTGTGCAAGATGTAATCGCAGAAATAACGATGTCTCCATGCTTCAAATTGTAGGATTTCCCATCGGATCCAACAACATTAACTCGCTGTTGAATTTGATTGGAATCAACACCATGTCCTGAGTGTCCAATGGGAGCTGTTAGACTCTCAGCCCAATGCGATTTCATCGCCGATAAATCGACACGGTCTTGCGGACGTTTTGGACCCGCCATTGCGGGTTCAACATCCTCCAAATCAAGCGTTAAATTAGAGGTGAATTCAGGTGTCATTGAATCGGAAGTATGGAACATCCCTTGCGCTGTCAAATATCGTTTTACATTCTCGATGTGATCTGAATCTCGACCTGAAAGTCGCATGTATTCAAGCGTGGTTTCATCCACCGGGAAAAAGCCACATGTCGCACCATATTCGGGCGCCATATTGGCGATAGTGGCTCGGTCAGGCAAGGTCAATGCAGACATCCCCGGACCGTGGAATTCAACGAACTTCCCAACCACGCCATGTGCACGCAACATTTCGACAATCCGGAGCGTCATATCGGTTGCAGTCACACCGGGTCGCAAATGTCCGGTGAGTTCGAATCCAACCACTTCGGGCAAGAGCATGTAAATCGGTTGTCCTAGCATGACTGCTTCGGCTTCAATTCCACCAACACCCCAACCCAAAACACCCAGTCCGTTAATCATGGTCGTATGACTGTCAGTACCGACCAAAGAATCAGGCATCCACATGCCATTTTCTTGCCTGGCAACGCTGGCGATCCACTCTAGATTGACCTGGTGAACAATGCCTCTTCCAGGTGGCACTGCGCGGAAGTTGTCTAAGCTCTGTTGACCCCATTTGAGGAATTGATAGCGTTCCATATTTCGCTGATATTCAATCTCTAAATTTCGTTCTCGCGCATCTGGGAAAAGGCCCGATACGTCAACTTGGACAGAATGGTCAATGACCAAATCTACTGGAACCTGTGGATTCACTTTCTTCGGATCCCCACCCAACGCAACCATGGCATCACGAAGTGCGGCAATATCCACCACAGCAGGAACGCCGGTGAAGTCCTGCAAAATCACGCGCGAGGGCATGAATGGAATTTCAGCAGGAGATTGTGTTGGTGACCAAGAAGCGATTCGTTTGACATCTTCTTCCGTCACCAGAAAACCATCGCATTTGCGCAATGCAGCCTCGAGGAGGACTCGAATTGTACATGGCAATTTTTCAAGTTGACAAAGACCCGCGGCCTCCAATGAATGCAGATTTGCAAAGTGACCCATGTCACCATTTGACATCTCAAATGTCGCGGCCGCATTGAAGGTGTCTTCACTCGCCATGGTTGGGCGACCTGATGGCCATCCTTGAACGTCACTCTTGTCGAATTGCGACGCTAGAGGCTAGCAACACCGAGGCGCTTGCAATCATTGAGAGGTTGGATGAAGCCATCATGGATGAACTGGATAGTGAACTGCCATCGGATGGATCCAACAAATCGATGTGCATTGTAGCCGTGTTCCCATTGATCTCAATCTTCTGAATGACTGGAACTTCTGAAGTAGGTCTGTCATTCGTATCTGTAGAGATTTGACTAATCTGATCAATCACATCGATTCCACTCATGTTCTCACCCTTCCACTGCCCTGAGACTGCGAGGCCGAATACCGCGTGCCCACCTTGATCATTCACACCGTCATTATTGACATCCTCGTTTGGACCATCAAGCCAAGATGGTGTGCTGTCCTTATCGACAAGGTAGAATTGACTTCCACCTGTATTGGGACCCGAGTTTGCCATGGCTAGAATTCCTGGCGCATGGCGGTAATTTGGGTGGAATTCATCAGGGAGTGTCCAAGTATTCGGGTTGGATTCTTGACCCTGGCCGTGGTAATACGAAGAGTACCCACCCGTTCCAGCATTGGACCAATCAGAAGCAAAATTTCCATTCTCGACATCGCCGCCTTGTAACATGAAACCGTCAATGACTCGATGGAATACAATGCCATCATATCGACCTTCAATCGCATGTGCCTTGAAAGAATCTACGGTCTTAGGAGCCGCATCAGGATAGAGTGTGATGACGATGGTGGCATCATATTCGG
>JASLKO010000153.1 GCA_030747475.1 Candidatus Thalassarchaeaceae archaeon
CTACTCTAAATATAACTATATAGATTACATTGGTTCTCTATGATATACTGCAATTCGTTGCCCTTATGCAATGATTGATCTAATTCTCGTACTTGCCATCCTCATCGCCGCTTACATGGCGTGGAATATCGGTGCCAATGATGTGGCCAATGCCATGGGCACAAGTGTGGGCTCAGGGGCTCTAACTTTGCGCCGCGCAATCATTGTTGCAGCAGTCTTTGAATTCCTTGGGGCCGTTTTATTCGGCAGTCACGTTACAGACACAATTCGAAAGGGTGTTCTTGACTTTGGAAGTGAAGAAACTCTTCGAGAATATTCAAACGAATTGATGTATGGATTCATGGCGGCTCTACTGGCCGCTGCAATTTGGTTGACTGTTGCGACCAAGTGGGGCTTGCCAGTCTCGACCACCCATTCCATTGTGGGTGGTGTTATCGGCATGGGTCTCTACATTTACCCCAGTGCAGTACAATGGGATGTTGTGGGCACAATTGCGATCTCATGGGTTGCATCACCACTGCTCGGCGCCATTCTTGCATTCCTATCATTCTGGGTGATAAAGAAAGTCATCATGGAGCATGAAAACCCAGTGGAGCAAACACGCAGAGTTGCCCCAATCTTGGCACTCCCTACGTTCTTTGTCCTTGGTTTGGCTTTGCAATTCAAGGGCCTTAAGGGATTTTACAGTAATCTCGATGCATCTGGTTACATCAACAAGACAAATTGGCTCCCAGCCAAGGAAGGAACCACATTCAATCCATTGGCTGAAGGGGCATGGATCCCAGCCAATGCCCTTTTGGTTGCCTTGGCGATTGGTGCTCTTGCAAGTTTAGGCCTGTACTTTGTTCTTCGGAAATATGAATTCAAAGAAGAGGGGTACGCAGGTGTTGAGCGAGTTTTCATTTGGCTGCAGATTATCACTGCATGTTACGTAGCCTTCGCACACGGTGCAAACGATGTTGCAAATGCCATTGGTCCGATGGCTGCGATTTATCAAATTGCGAACGACGGTTACATTGCTGCAGAGGCAACTGTTCCGATGGGTCTCTTGCTTCTAGGTGGTGCAGGTATCACCGTTGGTGTAGCCACTTGGGGTTACAAAGTGATGGATACGATTGGAAAGAAAATCACTCACATCACTCCCTCTCGTGGATTTGCTGCTGAATTCGGTGCGGCGACTACTGTGCTCATATTTTCCATGCCTTTCCTTGCAGTGCCCATTTCTACAACCCACACATTGGTGGGTGCGGTGGTCGGTGTCGGCCTTGCTGGTGGTGCATCAGCGGTTGATTTCCGCGTATTTGCTAAGATTGCTGCATCCTGGGTCGCTAGTTTGCCGGTCGCTGGAGCTGGAGCAGTAATATTCTACATTCTCTTTGGATTGAATCCGACCAATGTTCTGATTGTGTCTATCATAGCGGTTGGAATGGTCATCTATGTAATGACTCGAGATCAAGAAGATGTTCAGGATTCATCTGTTCCAATCGTCGTCTCTGAGATGCCCATGGGTGAGTCTGACCCTGGTGCTGCGAGATCAGTATTCCAAGTGTTCCATGAGCATGCAACTGCTGTTGAAAAAACTGTCAGTCACATGCTTAAAGCTGTGAATGATGATGATCCATCTGACTCAATCAAAGCAACTCAACAGGCCGAACTTGCCGCTGATGAAATCAAGGCAGAAATCCGTGACATGTTGGGTACTGGCGTCCGACTCCCTGTGAACAAGACAGCTTTCCTTCACATGATTGCCCGCCAAGATCGAATTGCAGATTATGCCCAGAATGTTGCAGAGCAACTCTCTTTCCGACCTTTGTACGAAAACGAAGAGGCCCGCAATCATTTGTTGGCTCTGGCGGAAAAAGTATCTGAAACCGTTTCCAAGTATGAAAATACAGTTGAGGTCTTGCACGACTATGCGCGTTCAGGATTTGCGAAGAAGAAGAGCGGTGCTCTAAGTGAACTCATCCGTGATGTGAATCTACTTGAGCATCAGGCCGATGAAGCAGAGGTTGCCGCAGCAACTCATGTATTCAGTGAAGGAGATGATAGTCCGCTTGCTGCCATGCACATGTATCGTGTATTGCAACGACTTGATGACGTGGCCAATGCAAGTGAGAAGGCAGCGAATGCCTTCCTGCCACTTGTTTACAATTGAGTTCACTTGGAATTGAAACAATGTAAGAAATGGTCCTAGTGCCATCTACATCATTGAGGCACTAGGGTGATTTCGGTCTTGTGATTGATTTTCATTTTCAGTGATGATGCAATAATGATGGCCATGAATAGAATGCCTTGGGCCAATTCCATTATCGATGGCAGGATCCCAATTCCAGCTGCAGGTGGCTTCCAGTCAATGTTCTCAGGCATGAATCCGTATCCGTATGTTGTATCGGATTGACCGGGGCCAGGTCCACCTCCACCACCACCCGGTGGTCCACCACCCTGTCCATTAGAGGGTTGACTATCTAGGTCGGCAACTCCATGGTAGCACATGAGGAAATAGGGGAATCCAATCATGGCGACTTGGTTGTTGTTCGTGTCTGTCACCAGTTGAGGTGAACCAGACAATGGGGTGCTAACATAGTGATAGATCCCTTCCGGAAATTCAGGGGTTGGGCCAAATCGACCATTGCATTGATCTAGGTCACCTAGGCCATCAATATAGTTCCAATCATCGATTCCGTTGTAGCCTTGATCTCCACCATCTTGGGTTCTTTCGACTGCATAGGATGAAGTCATGGCGCGAATGCTTCCATCGTCATCATAGCCATACATACCGTAGATGGGGTATCCATCAAACGCCCAACCGATAATCGGGCTGTGATATCCAGCCTGCAACTTCGCAATTTCATAATCGCTCATGTCTTCCCCAGTTGCAGCTTCCCAGAACTGACATTGTGCATCATAGTGGTAGTGGAAGTTGTTGCCTGCTGAATGGCTTGTGCACCAGCCGAGGAAAATGGGTTGACGATCCTCGTCGAAATAATCGAAGTGAAGTGCGACAGCATCTCCACCGGGGCCTTCCTCGGGCCCATACATTGGCACGCCATTGACAGCGACTGCAACCGCACCACGCTGAGGTGCGCACTCCCATTGAGTTTGAGCGGCAGGGCAATTGGCCGAATTATGTCCACCGGTGGTATCGTTCACTGGATTCAGAGTAATGTGCCATTCTAGGTCAACTTCGTCTGCACAGCAACCCATTGTAGATAGGAAGTCGTGATTGGGAATTCCATTGCTGTCCACGACCATTTCCCCGTTTTGGATTGATACGGATAATTGACATTGGAACCAAGGTCCAGATCCACCTCCTCCGGCAGAATTCACCCCATTATTATTGGATGAGTAACCATTTTCTGAATTGTAGTCCTTGACCCAAGGCCCCTGCCCATCTTGGCAGAGCCACGAATCCTGAGGTTCCCATGTGACCACAGGGCAGCCTGTTGCATCGACTTCAGTACCAGCGGGTGTGTTTGGACATTGGTCTGGCCCATCTGCCACACCATCGTTGTCATCATCATTGTCACACGCATCGGGGGTTCCATCCGTATCCGCATCTTGGTTGTCATCGCCCCCTTCGCAAACATCGTCTGCATCAGCGACTCCATCACCATCTGAATCTATGAGTGGATCGCAACCATCGACAATACCATCATTGTCTACATCGATATTGTCATCATGCCCTTCACATTGGTCCTCCGCATCGGACACACCGTCTCCATCACTGTCAATCTCGCTGTCACTGCATCCGTCTGAATAGACGGGTTCGCCCTGAGGTGTGTTATCACAATCATCCTCATCGTCGGGGATGCCATCCTGATCTGCATCGGGTTCTTCGGTGTAAAGTTCAGGCACTGCATATTGGACAATGGTTCGAGTTTCAGTAAACAATCCACAGTCTGCAACGATTTCACCCGCGTGATTTGTCGCATTGTAATCGAGGGGAATTGAGAATGCTGGACCTGTGACTTGGCCTGCCAAGGACTCCTGTCCTTGCGGTTGGTAGAACATTTGACAAGTACTGGGGAATGCATGCGTAATGGTGCCTGTAATGTCGGCCCAGTCGTTGTTCGCAGAATTCAATGCAAATGATGTTGTGAATTCTGCCGCAGGCTCATCAGGAAGCGGCATCATCACCGTCGAATAGATTGTTCCAGATGTTTGTCCACCGGCATCCTCAGCATAGGCACTTGCCACCCACTCGCCGGGCATGGTAATCGGCAGGACTCCACTCCATCGTCCATCTGAACCGGCATTAAACATCCAAGGTCCTTGCCGATCGGCATCATCGATGGGATTGATGAGTTCAACATGAACAACTGTGGTGGATGGGTTTTCATCATGGACTCCACCTTCGATGGTGAATGCAGTGACCCCATACGCGTGTATGGCATCATCCATCGTGAGCAATGGGGCATCATCGGTTTGGTTGATCTCTTGAGAATCTACCTCATCATCTGAATTTTCAGGGGCTTCATTGGCCACCATTCCACCCATGAATCCAAGTGCCCCTACAAGCACTAGCATCCCGACAAAGAGTGCTGCGGTCCAACCGATTTTCTCATCCATGAACCAAAACCAAGCGCAGCGCTTTATGATGTTACTTCTTTTTCGGGCTTCATTTCCAATCTGTCAAGTCCAGGTTGTACTTGCCATCTCCATACGATGCCTAGAATCATCAGTCCCGTGACGAGATCCAAGATGAAGTGCTGTTTTGTGGTCAAGATTGAGAGTGTCATCAACACCCACCATATGCCAACAGCCCACTGTAAAATCGGCCTTCCCTTCCACCAACGTATCGCAAATAGCGTGAATATACCTGCGCTACTTACATGCAGACTGGGCCAGGAATTGTAAGGTGAATCCAAGAACCAAAGCGTTTCAAACATACTGGCAAAAATTGGGTGCATGTTGTTGATATCGATCGATTCTCGCAAATGAACTTCTGCCGGGAAAAGGACAAACCAAATGTTGGAAGAAATGATGATGACCAGTAAACCCTGACTCAACAATAGGGCTTCATACCGCATTTTCTTTTCATTGGGCAACGAAATCAATGGCAGTGGGTAGAAGAAATAGAACAATGATTGGTAAATCACAATCGTCCATGCCATGAACGGGATGGCCAAATCAATCGAGGTCACCGGATCAAAAACAGTCGTCCCTCGCCAATTCATCAAATGATTGGTAATCAGATAAGCCGGTGCACCAATACAGACGTCAAGCAAGGCCATTGAGAAAAGGAACCCTAGCCTAGATTCACGTGCCAGTGCGAAATTCCAAATCGGCCAAACATCCAGGAATTTGTCGCGCAGACGAACACCTCACTTGAGATTTCGAGTGAAGGATTGGATGCCGGTAATGTGACGTGCCAAAATCAAGTTGTGTATGTCGTGTGTACCCTCGTAAGTCTTGACCGATTCAAGATTGTTCATGTGGCGCATGATTGGGTATTCACTGGTGACCCCATTTGCACCATGGATGTCGCGGGCGACACGAGCAATGTCCAATGCGATGTCAACATTGTTCATTTTGGCCAGGCTGACATATTCTGGTATCCAATTGTCTTCATCGATTTTTCTACCTAGATGATAGGCTAGGAGTTGACCCTTCGTAATCTCTCGTAGCATTGTGGCCAACTTCATTTGAATCAGTTGGAATGCCGCAATAGGATGGTTGAACTGTATTCTCTCTAGTGAATATTTCTTGGCTGCATCAAAGCAAGCTTGTGCTGAACCAAGACTGCCCCATGCAATTCCATATCGGGCTCTGTTCAAGCATGAGAATGGCCCGGAAAGTCCCTTGGCCTTCGGCAATAGCCTGTCCTTAGGAATCTTACAATCTTGGAATACTAGTTCACTGGTGACCGAAGCACGTAGAGAATGCTTTCCTTTCTGCTCAGGGGCGCTAAATCCTTCATCCCCCATTTCAACAATGAATCCACGAATATCTCCGTCCAATTTCGCCCATACGATTGCCAAATCACAGATGGTGCCGTTGGTAATCCACATCTTGGCACCATTCAGAAGGTAATGGTCGCCCATGTCCTCGGCTTTGGTAATCATGCCACCGGGGTTGGATCCGTAGTCTGGTTCAGTCAATCCAAAACAACCGATGAGTTCACCTGTAGCCATCCCAGGGAGATACTTGTGTTTCTGTTCTTCAGTACCCCACTTGTGAATCGGGTGCATGGAAAGAGAACCTTGGACACTGGCAAATGATCGCAAGCCACTGTCGCCTCGCTCCAATTCTCTGCAGACGACACCGTAGGCTGTGTAGGACATGCCTGCACATCCGTATTCTTCGGGAATGACCATTCCAAGAATGCCCATTTCACCCATGTCCTGAATCCATTCGCGTGGGAATGTCCCATCGAGGTAATGCTGTTCGATATTTGGGATGACCTTTTCATCGACCCAGTCGCGAACCATATCGCGAACCATCAGTTCTTCTTCAGTGAGAAGTGCGTCGACATCGTAGAAGTCGAGTGCCTCGTATGCCATGTGGGCTGCCCCGAGTGGGCCCCCTTTGAACATTGCCAACGCCCCCATTAGGGGGCGGTTCAGGACTTCTTTCCTTTACGCGCTGCTTTTTTCTGCGCCTTTTCCTTCGCAACCCGGGCTTTTTCAGCCGCTTCACGCTTTGCATTTCGTCGGTCGTAATACTTCCTCTGTAACGTTTCACTGTTCATGAAAATCAAACCCAGGACAACGCCAGGGACAACAATCAAAACAACTGCTCCAAGAATATAGGAAATCAAACTGTCCGTCCACACACTGGTGACTGGAGCGGGGTGGAATCCAATGACGGCCCCATAGGATGTGATGACGAATCCGATGTTTGCATTGTCAACCGTGGCCCATGATCCAATGAGCCGTTCTCCTGCCAGTGCATCACTTCGTTCTGAAATATCAGAATATTCGACCCATTCGTAGGCCTCAACCTCTGCCATGTCCCATGCCATGATTTGGAAGGGGGACATGGTGACCAGTGTTTGTCTTGGACTCCGTGTATGCACATGGGTGAATTCGCCGCTCAGGCTCCAGACCGTTTGCACAAAAGGTACGCCTGAACGATCTGGTTGATTGGTATCGATGTCTACTTGTGCAATGGCTCGACCTTCACCAATGGCAACACAAGTTTCGCCCACGGAGTCAGCACAATTGATGCCCAACCATCGAGTGTCTTCTTTACCGAGAAAATACATTGCATGATTTGAATTTGAATCAATGATGAATATACCATCACTTTCGGTGGTGACCGCACAAAAATACTCCTCGTCGAGGCACGCAATTCCAGTCACACGACTTCCAGATTCATTGACAATCGGTTCAAACACACCAATGCCATCTTCGCCTTCATGGTAAGCCCAAATCCATCCACCTTCACCACCAACATAGGCGACACTTCCGGCTGCGTTCCAAGCGACTGCAGCAAGATCTACGCCATTTAGAGCCCCACTGCCAGATACGGTTGTGACCGAATGGTCCTCTGCAGCATATCGCAGCATTGCACCATTGTCGCCAACCAGTAGGGCGGTCTTGCCTCGAGGATGCCAATCGATGGCACGAAGGGTTTCAGTGGTCGTTGTTGTCAATCCGATTTGCACATTTGGATCTGTGCCATCCAAAAGACGAGCATATCCATCTGCACCTGCGATGAGAACTTTCTGAGAACTTTCACCACCCACGGCGAGCACCTCCAATCCCAAGTCGGATTCAGCCAACCAAATCGGGTTGTCCAATTCAACCGCACTTGCCGCGACAACGGTTGGAGGAAGGCACGAAACAATGAGTAGGGCAAGGAGGGCACACGCCACTCGCTTCACAGTCGCCATCGTGTGGCCGACAGTTCCCCCGATTATCACCCTTCTCGACATGGTCGCCGGCCGCGACACTTAACGACGGGTTGCCGCTCGGAGGTATCATGGAGACCTTTGAGGTGAA
>JASLKO010000154.1 GCA_030747475.1 Candidatus Thalassarchaeaceae archaeon
GGACTCGATTGCGGAGATGATTGCCCAACCGACGAAACATTCGCATTCTAGGGGCATTCATCAGTTCGTCAATATCAATGCGTTCAGACATGGATTTGACCTCACTCAGGGCAATTCAGGAATGAAAGGTGTTTTGCGCACAGGTGTGGTTGATTCATCAACCGAAGTAGGTTGTGCGACAGGTGCCAAATCAATCTCAACCGATTCTTGGGTCCACGATGGTGCATCGGGTTCTTCCTCAGGTTTATCTGCGACTTTAACCGGGCGACCCATGATCGTCCAAGTTCCCTGATAAGGATCCCATTCAGCCATTGCGGGTAGACCAGTGGGGCGTACAGGCATGACACCCTTGCTCGATTTTCGGACACTCCTTTGTGGGACATCCTCGACAATGTTTGGTGTGGGTATCTCAATGGTCGGACGTTCTGGGGTCGCCAGTTCGACAACAGGTGTTGATGCAACAATTGCCGGCACCTCCGGTTCCACCACTTCGACAACAGGTGCCGATGGTTCAATTTTAGGTTCTTGGAATAGCATTGGGATTTCTGGCAATTCACGTTTTGATGTGACTTCGATTACGGTTTCGGTTTCTTCCTCAACTTCCTCTTCCAGTTCGGCATCTGGATCCCAAACGCCCCAGCCAATGTCATCTTCGTCCTCAATTGTATTCTCTTCACCCTCATCATCTTCAGTGTATTTTGAGACCATTTCGAGGGTTTCATCATCGGGCACGGTCGTTGTAAATCGACTGTCCATGATGGGTTCTTCATCGTCATTCGTATCCTCTTCGTCTTGTTTTTCTTCTGCGGCATTGGCTGCTGCAATCACACCCATTTCTCCAAGTGCAGCCGAGACAACATCTTGGTCTAGTGTTTCGATTTCACCGATAACCGATTCAACAATCGATTTTGTATGCGCATCTCCACCACCCGATGAGACGATGCTCACAGCACCCATCTCAAGTGATTCTCTTTCGCTAAACTCATCGTGTTTTTGTATCGCACCAAATTCAGGTCGCTTTCGCAAACAATACACTGCACCAATCGAGGCCCCCAACGCCAATATCAGAAGAAACCACTCTTGTGATGTCATGGTGCCCGCTTCGGACCAAACCGGATCAGGTGAACCTCCAAACAATCCAAGCTTGTCTCGAATAAAGAGCCAGAAATGGAATTTCTGACCAACTCCACCCTCGGCGAAAATGACAGCAGGGAAGAAACCCAACATTCCATTGAAGAGAAACACGACCCAAGTGGGCAAGGCGACAACCAAACACCAGAGGCCTGCTCTAGGATGATAGCGTTCCATATGGTCACCGGGGAACCTCCGATGGTGCTCGCCCCTATCAACATCTCCTTCGGAGATGAACGCCTCAATCAGCGTTTGATGATAATCGTCAGTAAATCTCCATCCTTGAGTTGGTGGGCCAACCCAACGCGCTGCCAGTCAAATTTGGCCGAAGGACCTTTGACGCGAGCAAACCGGAACTTTCGAACGAAATCTCGATGCAATGAGTTGCACACATCTTCGACAGTGGATGTGTCTTTGACAATCAGTGGTTCGACTAGATCGGCTTCCTGCCCCTGTGGTTTTAGATAGACTGACATGAATCCTAAATTGTCGTAAAGGAAGTCCTTCATTTCCTCGACACCCATGCCGGTATACGCGGAGATTGGCATCACGGGCCAACCCTTTGGTAGCATATTAGTGGTCCGAGTAAGGTCTTTCTCACTTGCGATATCCATCTTGTTGACGACCACGACGGCCTTTGAGTAAACTCGGTTTGCAGCCATGGTGTCAACCAGGTGATCTGCGGTGGCATCTATTCGCATCGTCACGTGTGCGCTGACAATGCCAAATGAGCGAACGATGTCTCTAACTTCTTCGGGCTCAAGATGAGTTTGTTCACAAGTCGACCTCACAACAATTCCACCTCTATCGGTTCGCTTGACAAATACGGGAGGCCTGTCTTCATTGAGTCGCATCCCACTAATTTCCAATTCACGATTGAGGACATTGAAATGCGATTCTTGGAATGGGTCTACCACATAGAGGACCATGTCACAGGAACGGATGACCCCGAGGATTTCCTTGCCACGCCCCTTGCCTTCTGCAGCTCCAGGAATCAATCCTGGTAAATCCAGAATCTGAATTTTCGCACCTCTGTGTTCCATCAATCCAGGGATGCAAGTGAGTGTGGTAAATTCGTAAGCACCGGTTTCAGAATCTTGCCCGGTCAATCTTGCGATCAATGTTGACTTTCCTACAGAGGGGAAACCGACCAATGCAACACTCGCATCACCTGATTTTTTAACTTCAAAACCCGAGGCAGGACCACTGCTTTTCGAATGGGCTTCCTGCGACTCAATCTTGCGTTTAAGCGCTGCGATTTTGGCCTTGAGTTTACCGATGTGATGCATTGTTGCTTTATTCTTCTGCGTCTTGTCAATCTCCGCTTGAATTTCTGCAATCTGCTCCTTGATTGTCGCCAACACCTCACCCCCTGGCCTCTCGCCCGACCCTATGGGTCGGGCATGGGTTCTTCAAACCAATTGCAAGAATACACTCGGGCGAGCATTGATGGATGGAGAGCGTAAGGGCACCACATGGCCTCTGTTGACCTCGTGGCGCGACTGGTTGATGTCGCCGTGTTTCGTGGGCTGTGTAGCGTGCCCGGCCATCAATTGGCTGCAGCCATTTCAAAGGCTGAATTTCGCGATCGACGTCCGGATGAAATTCCTTCATTAGAACGGGAGTTTGACATTGATGCTGAGGCAGAATTTCTTGATTGGTATGATGCCCAACCAGTGGACTGGAGTGATGCCGGATTTTTGGCAGATTTATCGCAATTGAATCAAGAAGATGCTGCTGATGGGCTTAGACTCCTTTCAGAATTGGCCAGTCCAGGCTCATTCAGATGTTGGGAGGGCCGAGCCATGTTGTATCTCGATGTACTTCTTAGTCGAACGATTGCGGACGTGGGGGATCTTTATTCAGATTCAACATGGATTGATGCCATGGAGTCTGTTTCCAAGAGTACACCCTCAGAATATGCCGATTCTGTCGTCATTTCGTGGATGTCACAAAGAGAAGATATGGGAGAAACTTTGGATTCCAAACAAGATCCTCGAATATTGCCAACCATGGAATCACATCAAACGACAGCAGATATCTTGCACCGTACATTACAGACAGCTCAATTGCCTGAGTTGTTTTTGATGGTGGGTCGAGATTGGACTGAAGCGACAAGTTGGGGTCAGGGGAAATGGAACCTCGGTCAAATACTTGTGAATGGGTTGCCGGAGGCCTGATGATGGAACCTGCACTCATTGTTCTCGGCCGATTCCAACCATTCCACAATGGTCACGCTTCGATGGTCAATGCTGCAATGTCTTTCTTGGGCGTCGGAGATTCGGACCTTCCATTGCGAATTTGTATCGGTTCCTCACAGGCCGAGCAATCATTAGACAACCCTTGGACGGCCCAAGAAAGGGAACAAATGATTCGAGCTTGGTTGGATGGAAGAGACGTGGAAATTGTTCAAGTTCCAGACCTCGGAGACCCTCCAAATTATGTCCGGCATGCTGAGAAATTCCATGGTCCCCCTGGGGCCATATTCACCACAGATGAGTCCACATCTGAACTCTATAGAGCAGCAGATTGGAGTGTTGTAAGTAGTGATTTAGTCAACCGTGAAGATTGGCAAGGTTGGCGGATTCGAGCGACCATGCAAATGCTGTCTACCGTCGTGGAGGAAGAGGCTGCGATTGCAGCCCTCAGCATCAACATGCCAGAACCGGTTGCCAGACTGATTATCGACAATGGTTGGCAGCGTAGATTGTTCCACATGGGAACGGGTGGCGAACCGGTTGG
>JASLKO010000155.1 GCA_030747475.1 Candidatus Thalassarchaeaceae archaeon
CCCACCGCCACCGATGGCCGAAGCAGTATCATCCATTTCGATAATCAACACACTTCCTTCACCTTTGAAATTAACATTGTAAGTGTCATCGTCGATGATATACACGTGCCCAACGTAGTCGAACCCTTCTTGGGTATTCTCGATGAGACAATCCCCCCACTCTTGACAAGTGATGAATCGATTTTCCCCTGATGGTTTCATTCCATTTTCTTCAAACAATTCGACAGTAACATTACTCCCATCTTCGACATAGATGTAGTATGACGATGTCCAGACAAGTTCGTGATTCCATGTAGCTGGTGCCTCACCACTATAGACCACTTCACCATCGTCGAAACCATCCATTGAGACTCCCAAAATTATGGCGATTACACTTACAATGAGCATCACAATTCCAAATCTGGTGAATCGCGATTGGGACAACCTCATGGAAATGGAAATGTGGCGGTCTATTCAGTCCTTGTGTTGTTCTATTCCCATGTTCGGAATCCTTTCTCGGCCACAGCATCTTTGTCCAGATGTTCTTGAATCATCGGCAATGAAACCACTTTGGAATCTGGTTGCCGTAATCCCGGGCAAAGTTGCACAGTTTTGTGCCAAGACCGGTTGGATGCCATATTCTCATTCCACCAAGGGAATGCTGAGCATTGGTCGGGTTTGACACCATACACACTGCAACCTTTGTCGTCATTGAGATAGATACAAACTCCATCTTCTGGACGAGAACGAAGGACATAGCGTCCATTTTGACTACGTCTACAATCGCGATCCAACCAGTCTTGCACATCCATTTCGTGATATTTGGCAAGGCGTTTTGCATCGTGGGGCGCTAAGAATACCACTCCGTCCGGTTGATCACAGCATTTGCCACAATCTGGTTGGCACTCAAATCTAACACCATGGGAATACCAGGGTTCTTTGCCGACCATGATGTGCCGACTTTGCGTTCTGTTTTCTTTATTCTGGGTGTTATACACCCAACCCTTGCCCTTATACCGAACCTTCGGTTCGCGTGGGTTGAGGAGTCATCATGAGTGACGAAAACGGCAAGGAAGTTCTCTTTGAAGTCACAGAGGATCACCTAGACACTGGGCTGCGTGGCATCCCAGTTGGCACTTGTCGAACATCCTTTGTAGACCCCAAGAAAGGCGTTCACTACTGCGGTTACCCTGTGGGCGATTTGGCCGACATGAGTCCAGAAGACGTCATTTTCCTTTTGTTTGAAAAGCGCCTTCCCAATCGACAGGAATCACAAGATTTTCGACATGAATTGGTCCAAAGAGCCGAGCGATTGCCAACGGGTGCACTGCGGGTTCTCGAATCCCTGACTCCAGGCTCAGGTCACCCTATGGATTGGTTGAGCATTGGAATCCAAGCATTGGGCGTGGCAGAGACCACAGGTGACATTCGTGCGGATGGACTCAATCTGGTCTCTAGAATGCCCGAGCTCATGGCGACCATCTTCCGTTTGCGAGGCGGCCGAGGATTGCCTGAAGTTGCCAGTGAGCCTGAGCGTGGGATGGTCGAGAATTTCGTCCATCTGCTCGGTCTAGATGGTGCTGATGGCGAACGTATGATTCGTACACTTCGTGTGTTCTTGGTCCTGCACATGGACCATGGTGGTGGGAACCTTTCTACCTTTACAGGGAAAGCCGTAGCCAGTGGGTGGGCCAGTCTATACGCCTCAATCTCAAGTGCAATGAATGCCCTTTCTGGTCCACTGCATGGTCGAGCCAACCAATCTTGCTTGGAATTCGTACAACGTATCGGAACCGCTGATGAAGCTGAAGTCGAAGCTTTCGTTCGAAAGGAATTGGCTGCACGACGCCCCATCTACGGATTTGGTCACGCGGTATTGCGTGCTGAAGATCCTCGGGCAGCTGCTCAGTTCAAACTCGGAGAGGAAATTTGCCCGGATGATCAGAATTTCAAGACGGTCAAAACACTCCGCGTCGTTGCTCCACGTGTTCTCAGTGAGAATCCAAAGATTAGCAATCCAAATGCAAATGTCGACATTGCATCTGGTACATTGCTGAATGCGGTTGGATTCCACAAGCCCGAATATTACACGACATTCTTTGGATGGGCGCGAGTCGCGGGGATTTCCGCTCAAATTCTCGATGAAAGAAATGCACGTGGTGGCCGAGGAACTCCAATTTACAGGCCCAAGTATTACGCTGCAGATTCCACCATTCGAAGACTGGATTGATCAACGGAAATCTTTGCCACTACCTCTGTGGCCCAATAAGCGACTCACTTCCCAAGGCATTGTTTTCGGACTAGAGTCAGCGACCAATTCATCAATATCTCGGTCCCAATTCCATTTCTTTCTCCAAGATGACAGGAATCCTCGACGTTCAATCCCTGACAATTCATGCCAAGGGGTGACTTCACGAGTTGCTTCTTCAATCAGAGCGGAATGATCGCTCGGATCGGCATCACGTAACAATGCGGCTCGTTCTGGTTCCAATGGTTGGGAGGCCCATCGAGTCCATCGTGCACCTCCCTCTGGAAGAGTCACTGAATCGGGTGAAGTATCATCGGTCATTCCAGTCAATCCCAATTCCTGCAGTGATTTTTCAACACCGATTGGTGTGGGCCAAACATAGGCTTGGTATCCTTTTCGCAATCGATTCAATCGGCGACCAGTGTATCCTTTCAAACCAAATGTTCGGCCAAGGGTTAGGTGTCGCGTGGCTCCATGGATGTATTCTAATGCGCATGGTAGCATCGGTGCACCGACCATTTTCTGATGCTTGAGGTGGAATGCCAGAGACAGCCACATGAATGAGGGTAAGGTCAGAATTCGCTTCATTCGTCGGCCACCGATCTCTGGAATGGCAGGTTGCAATTGAGCGACAGGCCACCTGACGTTCGCGCGCGCGCACGCGTGACGGAACCTTCGCTTGAACGAAATCATCACTACATTGGATTGCTGTAAATCCATTTCATTGAGCATTGAA
>JASLKO010000156.1 GCA_030747475.1 Candidatus Thalassarchaeaceae archaeon
GTACTACCAAGACCATGACGACGATGGCATGGCCTCCGGTTGGGAATATTACTTCCAGTTCGATCCATTCGATGCTGCAGACGCAATCATCGATGTTGACCAAGATGGTTACTCAAACAAGTGTGAAGAAAAATGGTACACGAATCCACGTGAACCGACCAGCTTCCCTGGCCAAGGTCAGCATTGTGATAACTTCGAATGACGATTTGCAATAGAAAGCGCCCTTTAGGGCGCTCAAATTGACAAACCCTTGAAAGCAGGGCTGACATCATCTACCTGTATGGTCCGATTTGGGGTCTCCGTCGCGTTGATTTTTTGCTTCGCGTTGTTGTTGATTCCAACCAGTGCCGCAGAGTCTACAGATGACCCCCCGATTGTAGTGATTCAAGAAATCGAAACATCCCAAACCGACGATACATATGTTGCAATATTCACCGGTATTTATGTTGACGAGCAACCACCTCAAACATTGACATGGAAACTGTTTGATGGATGGGATTTGATTGGCCAGGGATCCATCCACTACATCACTCTGGACAATCAAACACTGGAGGCGACACGTTCAACCTGGAATTGGCAATTTGAAAGTACCACGACTGACGAACTGTCAAATCAGTATCCGTGTAATTGTTATCTTGAAGTTTTGGCCACAGATAATTCCGGCGATGTTGATACAGATTGGTCCATATTTTATGCAGGTGGGTTTGCTGAAGACCCCATCGACCCAGCACCCTTGCTAATAGTCGAACAAGATCTGTCTTTGAATGCTGTATCTGGACACATCTCGATTGAAGGCCTTGTGCTGGACAGAGACAATGTTTCCCATGTCACACATCCTCCACCCAGTGTACAATGGATGCTGACCAACAGCCCCCAAGTAGATGCGAGTTGCAGCACTTGGACAAGAGTGCAAGGAATCAATTTCCAATGGATGAATATGACATTGGATGTCCTCAATGTGGATTCATGGACTGGTGCGGAAAATGGCCTAAACTTGTCCCAATATTCTGCGACATTCAGTATGACAATCGATACTTCAGATATTGAAGATGGCTCTTACCAATTGGTACTGCGAGGTGTTGATAGTTCTGGACAATCATCTGCCGGATTCTGCAGACAAATATCGATAGATAACACCCCCCCAACAGCCATGATTTCGGGGCTGAGCAGTATTGATGAGGCTCTGATTGGCATTGAATTTGATGGAAGTGGAAGCAGTGATCAATATTGGGGCCGAGAGGATTTGTTTTTCCTATGGGTCTTAGAGGACGAATTTGGTTCAAAAACAATTGAAAGTGGGACTGACATGCGAACTTTTGACATGGACACGTCGCAATCAGGTGATTATTCACTCACACTAACCGTGGCTGATGGGGCTGGATTTTCCGATACCGTTGTTCATCAATTCAACATCGCCAACCAAGAACCTGTGGCTGCCCTCAGTATCGGTGGCCAACCACTTACCGATGGAGATTCAATCACACTTGTGGATAGTGATTTTTGGAATATCGAATGTGGTGATTCGACAGATACAGCAAATGATCAAAATGGCTTGACATGTACATGGCACATCGATGGAGAAGCAGTGATGACCGGTTGGGTACGCCAATTGCAGAAACCAGAGGACCTCTCAAAACCACATACGTTGATGCTTGTGGTCACCGATGATGATGATGCAAATGATACCATAACCGTCACTTTCGGAGTCCAAGGGACGCCTTCCGACCCAATGTATAGTGATGATTCATTGGAATGGAAGATGTTGCTAATCTTTGCAGCCATTTCCCTTGCGATAATCATTGGAGGACTATTCCTGTATACCCGTTACAATAAACACAGTACAACCATCCCAAAATGGAAACCAGAATGATGGAACCGGAATGCTTCCGAATGCCTCATGAAGGGCCAATGAGTCGGCGATGATGATGTATGAGAGGGTGACGGCTGCATTGGGCGAACGTCCACCGGCCATCGGGCACGCGGAGATGAGGCAAAGACAGCTTGACTTCTGTAGTGAATTGCCAACCGATTGTGTTGCAATTATTGCGAACAACCCGACTGCGATTCGCAGCCGTGATACACATCACCGCCACCGATTTAATTCCTATTTACACTACCTGACCGGTTGGCATGGTGAAGAAGGTGTGGCTGCATTCTATTTCGATGGAGATGATTGGAAATGCCACCTCTATGTTCAGCCAAGAGATGTCGAAAAAGAAACTTGGACTGGTCGGAGACCAGGACTAGAAGGTGCACTTGCAAATTGGCCAATTGATCAATCGGTTGACAGAGAGAATATTGTCAATGATTTGACAAAGATGGTTGAATCCGCAGCAGTAATTTATCATATTGAAAACCTAGATGAAATCGTCGATGATGTCGTAAATACGTCAGCGAAGGAGATCAGAGACCCTAGAAAAATCTTGGACAATATGCGCGTGATTAAGTCTGATGCTGAAATCGCATTGATGCAATATGCTGCAGACTTGGCTGCACTAGCACATGTCGAAGCAATGCGAGAATGTGGGCAAGGCATGGGTGAATGGCACCTCCAATCCATTATCGAAGGTTGTTTCCTTTACCATCAATCGGAGTGGGCCTACCCAAGTATTGTCGGCAGTGGTGACAATGCAACCATTCTACATTACAATGAAAATTCAGATTCACTGCATGATGGTGATGTTGTTCTCATCGATGCTGGATGTGAAATTGACGGGTATGCAAGTGACATCACCCGCTCATTCCCCGTCAATGGAAAATTCACGGCCCCTCAAAAGCAAATTTATGAACTTGTTCTTCAATCTCAAATCGCTGGAATTGAAGCCTGTAAAGTTGGTTCACCTTGGAGTGCGATGCATCATGCGACTTCGCACGTCCTCGCTCAAGGACTCATTGATTTAGGCATTCTTGATTGCACATACGAAGAAGCATTGGGTGACAATTACAACGGCCTTTATCGGAATTTCTTCATGCATGGTACTGGGCATTTCCTAGGATTGGATGTACATGACGTCGGTGGTGGACGACAAGGGGATGGTGAACCTGAACGAATTCTCACACCCGGCATGGTCGTGACCATCGAGCCTGGTCTTTACTTCGGTGCGTGGAGAGAAGATATCGAAATAGATCCAAAGTGGGCCGGTATTGGAATCCGAATTGAAGATGATGTCCTCATTGCTGAAAATGGACCTGTTGTACTCACGGCAAAATGTCCGAAGGAAATCACTGAAATTGAGGCGCTTGTCGGCTCCAAATGAGGGGGCACTGTGTGGCGAGATATTCTTGAGATACAGCGTAGCCCATCTGCGCCAAGATTGAGTGTCGAAGATGCAGCAATTTTGTACCGTGATGCCGACTTCAATTTACTGCGCAGTGTAGCATATGAGCGACGTAAAATCATGAATCCCGGCAACCATGTCACATACATGATTGATCGAAATGTGAATTACACAAATGTGTGTACAATAAATTGTCAATTTTGCTCGTTTTATCGACCACCTGACCACCCTGAAACATACACGCAAACCTATGAGCAAATTTCGGCTCGATTTGCGGAATTGGAAGAAGTAGAGGGTGTGCGAGTATTGATGCAAGGTGGCGTGAATCCTGAACTAGATTTGGAATGGTACACCGACCTCATCAAATTCCTTCGTAAGGAACACCCTTCCATCGAATTGGATTGCTTTTCGCCCATTGAAATCGAAGGTATTGCAGAGGTTTGTGGACTTTCAACCCTCGAAGTGCTTCAAGCCCTCAAAGATGCGGGGATGCATGGACTTCCGGGTGGGGGTGCTGAAATGCTTGTCGATGATGTCCGATTGGATATTTCACCCAAAAAAGGCAGTGCAGATAATTGGCTGCGTGTCATGCATGAGGCGCAATCACTCGGACTCACGACTTCGGCCACCAATGTGTTCGGATTTGGCGAAACCGCTTTGCATCGTGTAAAGCACATGGATCGAATTCGTGAATTGCAAGACCAAGCATTGGAAAAAGGTTGGACTGGATTTACATCCTTCGTGGCATGGCCCGTGCAACTCGAAACAAATGTGTTTGGAAAAAGAAACAAAGGAACCAATCGAATTGAATTGGGGGCGGGGCCATCTGAATATTTGCGTCATGTAGCCATTTCTAGATTGTTTTTTGACAATATACCCCACATACAGGGTTCTTGGCCCACAATGGGCTTAGATGTTGCTCAAATGGCATTATTCGGTGGGGCGGATGATATTGGATCAACCATGATGGAAGAAAATGTTGTTTCGGCATCAGGCACTGAGAAGACCTGTGCGCTTGAGATAGAACTCCAAGAAACGGTCCGAAGAGCAGGATTCATTGGCTTGCGTCGTGATTCCGATTACAATTTACTTGAAACACCAGATGTTTCAATCGACCCGCAAGCATTCCCTTCACCACCACCACTTCAACCATCAGTGAATTGATGTTAGTAACCGGCGCACCAGGTTATTCATCGCGGGCCGCGCATTCTTCTTCACGCAATATTTCGACGATTTGGTACGATGAAGATTCATCATTGTCCACATAAGGTGAAGGTTGTGAATTGTCCATTTGTGCGCCAATGTTTGAGCTCATGTTTGTGTAATATACAATCCAAATATTGGCATGAATGTTCTGGTTTGCTCCAGACTGTTCGTTTTGTGGAACGTAATTTTGTCCGTCATACAGACCTTGATACTGCAACAGGTTTTGGCCACCTGCCAAATCTATCCAATGTGTGATGTCATATGTCCATGGTTTGACGTCCTGGCCTGCACACCATCCCGCGCGACCATATGGCCAAGAACCAAGTTGGTTGGCTTGGGCACCATTGTGCATTTCTTTGGCACACCCCTCATTGTCGCTATTCACTGTACTGTTGCCAGCCATGGGGTGATCTTCCTGTGTCACGAATCCATTCATGCTGTAACGATGCTCATGATTACAAAATTCTGCGCAATTGGCACTGTCTTTACCAAAGCCATGACCTGTAATCACAGCATAGATTTCGATTCTTTCAGTGCCATCCGGAATTTGTAAATCGTGAACACGCTTGTATTGTGATTCGTTGTTGTATTGGCCTCGGAAAGAACCACCACTGAATGCCAATTCCGCACTGGTCGGGCGTAAACCATCGTCTTCCCAATTGGATAGATAGACACTGACATTGAGCCAACCACCGTTGGCACCGCGATACCGGAACATGTGGTCGCCACCATCCGTCAATTCAAACAATCGTGGAGAAATATCGGTTAACCATCGACCTTCACGACCATAGGTCGTAATCCAATATCCAAATTCAGTACCACATGTCGAAGCATTGCCGACTTCATCACAGATTTGCATATACTGACTGTAGTCCCATTCATGACACCCACCATAAGAACCGTCGTCTTTCTGATATCGGTCGCGGTGTTCACTACAACCATGATGCATGTAGAGTTCCATCGTGTTGAATGAAGACATCACAGATGCATTCGGGAATGAACCGTTGGCCAAGGAATTATGACCACCACTCCAACCACCGCTGTGACGTTGATTGACCATGATGTCGACAACGGTGACGCTTGGGTCGTGCCGTCGCATTTCGGTGGGGAATTCTGAATTAAATTGCAATTGCATTTTGGCGATATAATCAAATCGATAATTGACATTGTGCGTCCCCGCCCAGTTGGACAACGAGCCAATTTCACGCCATTGCTGGAATCTGTCTATTCCATAGTAGAATGTGCTCCAATCTCCAATGACACCACCCAGTGCACCACCGATGGCACCTGCCTGCTGATCGATATAGTGAACGTGTGAATCAATCCATGCCTGGTCATCGGCACTGAGTGTGTTTCGATAGGAATTCACTCGATTGTTCATCGCATCGATATCATTGCGATAATCACTGTCAAATGAGCCGAAGAAGATGTGTCCGTTTTCGGGCATCGTTCCAATTAAGCGACCAACATTTTGGCTCCAAAGGCTGGACATGTATGAGTTTGAATCTTGATTGAAAATAAACAGATATGTGCTTTCACCATCCCAATCTCGAGACATTTTCCAATTTCCAGATTTGGTTTGAACTGTAAAATCACCAACTTTGCCGAATCGTTCTGTGGAATATGGTCCACTATCCCATGCAACTGGGACTTGAAGAACTGTACAACCATCAGCATTGGATGTCCATCGGACCTCAGAATCGGGACATTGGTCGACATTGGCAAAAACTCCATCATCATCAAGATCTGCGCAACCGACCTCATTGACTTCTAGACCGGAGGGGGTTCCTGCACACTGGTCAGTATCATCCATGACTCCATCTCCATCGCCATCCCATTCGTATGCGGCGCACCCATAGGCATTGACAATGGCATCCAATAGGGTACGGTTACACCAATCGTCGAAATCAATGATTCCGTCCGCATCATCATCGCCATCTTCGCTAGCATCCAAGCATCCATCTTGGTCGTAGTCATTGTCACTGGACTGGACCCAACCAATGACGCCGTAGGGGCAACCATCCTGTGTATCGGGAACGCCATCGTTATCGTCATCCAAATCATTGGTGGCATCACGGCAGCCATCTCGATCATAGTCAGATGCCCCCGTAGATTGCCAACCAGGAGGCCCCATGGGGCAATTGTCGAATGAGTCCAGAACGGTGTCATCATCATCGTCATCATCCTCTGAGGCGTCATGACAGCCATCAGAATCGTGGTCAAGGCTCGTATTGCTTGAATCCCAGCCAATCAACCCCCGGCCACATCTGTCAGATGAATCTAGACGGCCATCATCATCATCGTCCGAATCTTCGGTCATATCATGACAGCCATCGCCATCAATATCTGTTGAAGGGTTTGAAGTAAAGACAACACTACTTTCTACACAACGATCAGAATGATCTGGCACGCCGTCTCCATCCAGGTCAGGATTTTCATCAGTAAATACGGAAACAAAAACCGTTGCACTATCGGTTGTGACATCCAGACTGCCACAAGTGATTGTAAAAGTGCCATTAAACGAGCCTGTGACCGCCCCTAAAGCAACGGCACCATATTCGCCGGTGATCGTCACGACCTGCACCCGCTCAAGTTCGTCCTCCCAGATGCCAGAGCATGTGTCCAATGCGGTGTGCACAATTTTAACGCGAGCAACGGTTGATTCTCCACCCTCGACATACAATGTAGGCGGGAATGCAGAGATGGTCACTGGATCATCGGGGATAGTGAGTACCTGAACAGATACGGTGGTTGAGTTGACAAGTCCATTTTCATCTGTCGCTGTGACTGTAATCCGATGCTCACCAGATGGCAACGTCCCAAATTCTAGCAAAAAATTAGACGAATCAATAGATGCTTGACGCAATATCACACCGTTGGAAATTGACCCTTGTATCTTGACTGTTGAAGTGGTTTCATCGTCAAAATCACCAGTTATAATGACGTTTTCATCGTGTTGAAACATCTGGGGTGTATCCACATTCAATGAGGGATAATTTCCTAAATCATCATCGGAGTCATCAGATGATTCATCCCCACCAAAAACCCCTAGACATCCAGATGATAGCATCAAAATTGTGAGAAGGAGTGCTAGGAAACTTCGCCTCATACCACCGCGAAGATGAAGCAGGACATCAATTGTCCGCCAATTCGCTACGACCCGATTTTGTAGGCATTTCGGCAATATTGCAATCACTACCATCATGTTTCATGATGATTGGTTGCACGAAAAGAAGTGGTGGAGAGTGCTTCTTTTCGATTCGTACTATAATCTCCCAGTGTGTTGCAAAAAGTGGATGATATTCACTCCCTGTCCAATTTCCATCTGGTAACGAAAGCGATTCTTTTCCACCATCTAGATCAACTGTTTTTGCAATACCTCGTTGTTGTACTGGGAGAGGTGAGAGAAATAGTCGCTTTGCATCTGGCCCTTCGAGAGGTGTCGATTCCCCATAACCTGCCCCAAGCTCAGATATTGCATGTTGTCTGATGGTGAGAGGTGTAGATATCCCTGGTGGATTTTGCTGGCCCTCTTTTCGACCCAATGCATGCAACAGCATCGGCCGACGTGGATTCAACATTCCAACTTGAAAATATGCAGAAGCAGATGTCCAGTCACCCCGAGTTTCAGGAAATTCAATCGATACTGGGATTTCATCGAGGGTGCAATCATTGATTTCCAAGGTGATAATTGGGGCAGATGGTAAATCTGCACGGAATTTCCGTGTGCGTCTAAAATCCCAAACACTTGCCAACAAACGCATCATCATGGGAACGAAAAATATAGGCAAGAAAATCAAGAGTAGTAACGGATAATCTAGCATGCCCAATCTGACACTGCCTGCAAACGATTGATCGATAATGCCCCAATTGACCAAGGCAGGCTCAAACGCATGTATCGCCAAAGACGCAATGATACCAACCACCGCATATGGAATGAGTTTACGGGAGGTTCGATGCATTTTGCTTGGCAGTAGAAACCAACCTTTCCTTTCTCGTTCGACTCGCCCCGGAATTCTACTGGAGAGCGTATGCCATTCACGTGAATCAGAGAGTCCTTGGGACAGTTCCACCACATTGCGGTGGACATGGAATCCGGATTCATTTCCAATCTCAGCATTACACGGTGTTTCTGATGATTCTTTAAGCCGGAAATACGCCTTAGCGATGGGCAACTCCGATGCGATGACTGCGTGAGAGTCAAATGGTGGCCACCGGAGTTTAATCTCCACTGCCCTACCCGAATCAGAATCTCCCATAGACGCACCTAACCTGTCAATAGCGCCCATGTAGCCCGAACGGCCATGCCACGGAATTCGGGAACGTCTTTGAGAAGACGGATGCCAAGTGGAACAGGTTTTTCGATGTCACCGACCTTATTGATCAGGGAAACAACATCGGGCCTTGCGAAAATTTCGAATGTGGATTCAAGTTCCTCGTCATTGCAAGATGAAACAAAAAGGTCTCTCAAAATTCGTGCACGCTCATGCTCCTTGCGCATTTTCTCCATGGGTTTGGACAGACGTTTGAGATTTGATTCCGTCAATTTATTCGACTGAATCAATTTCGTTAATTCTGGAACCAACAGATGAACTTGATCAAAACCCGGACCTATACCGCCGCCTGTCGTCGGTTTGCACAGTCCGGCAGCGTCACCAAATAACAGGACTCGATTCTTGTAAATGCGTTTGACCATACCACTTGCTAGCGGCCCACAAAATCGTGCAGTTTCATGTATGTTGGCAAATTTCTCACGCCACAATGGGTGGGCAAGGAGAGTGTCATAGAGCATCTCGCATGACCGGCCCCCTAAGCGATCAGGGTGGACCCAGACGCCGATGCGATGTGTTTCCCCATTGGGTATCGCCCATGCAAATAAGCCTGGGGCAACATCCTCACCAGAGAACATCTCAAGACGGCCCGGGATTCCCTGGTAACCCGACACCTCTGCCTGAAAACCAATCATGAATTCTTTGGGTCGGCCAAAGCGAAAGTGACGCCGTGTCCAAGAATGTACACCATCTGCGCCACAAAGTAACTTGGCATTCAGTGTAATAATCTCACCTTCTCGATTCACGGTGACCTTGACGCCGCTTGTTCCTACTTCTGCATCTGTGGGTTTGCTATCCACCCACAATGTCGCTCCAGACTCAATGGCTTGCCTTACACAGCCTTCGTCAAACAATTTCCGACAAACGACGTGTGTCCGAATGATCGATGGTTCGCCAATTTCTACAGGCCTACCTTGTGGGCTGTGAATTCGAGCACCAAAAACATCAGACAAAATGGTATGATGCAAATTTACCTTGTCCATTGCAGATGGTGTGACCAAACCAGCACACTGGAACGGTTTACCAATTTCCCGGTGCTCTTCAAGCATCAGGACCTTCAATCCATTTTCAGCGAGTTTGTGCCCAAGATGGCCACCAACAGGGCCGGCCCCGACGATGATGACATCAAAATCGTGGCCCCCCATGAACTCAAGCCACCGTAGGTGACCTATCAGGATTCGCCCACTTTACTCATTTCTTTTTTGATTTTGACTTTTTCCGAGAGCTGCCAGTGCGCTTCTTGAGTATCGTAATCAATTTACTCGCTGTTCCACCGACACCACCTTGTAACTCAGAATAGCTTTTTGCTTCGACCAATGCACATGCATCGGATTCGTTCAACTCAGCTCTTTCGACCAATTTCGCAATCCAATTCAGTTGCTTTTCCGACGCTTCCCGTGGTGTAGATTGGGCTACTTTGAGCAACTGTTCAATCAATTTGCTCGCACTACCATTTCGGCCTCCAGTTAGCTCACTGAATGTTTTCAGACCAACCTTCGAACAGGCTTCCTCTTCTGACAAACTGGCACTTTCTGCGAGCGCTACAATCCAATTGGTTTGTTTTTCACTGGCCGGTTGCTTGTCAGCCGGATGGGCCTTTGTGATGACATCTAGAATTTCTCGGATTTCCCCACCAGTCATATCATTCGGCGATTTACCCCCGGTAAATGTTGTCACTTCTTCTTCGGAAAGATTCTTCGTAATTCGATTGAAATAATCCAACTGTTTTGGGGTTGGAGTTTGCTTTTTCTTCTCAAGTGCTGTCAAATGCAAAGCTTGGAAATGCTCAGAAAAAGTGTGCCATTCTTTAGGCGCAGAAGTGTTTCCTTTTTCGATCGCATCTAAATTACCTTCCATTTCTGCAGTGAAATCTGTGCCAAACAAATGCCCATCAACGCCATGGCTACTACGATCGTAGTAAGGGGCGACGTCTAGCCAAAGTGTACGACCATTGTCGGAAGGTTGTAGTGAACCATTTTCTTCCTGTACATATTTACGGCTCAAGAGTTTACTAATGGTGGTTGCATAAGTCGAGGGGCGACCAATACCTTCAGCCTTCATCTTCTGAACGATTGAATGTTGTTTATAGCGAGCAGGGGGCTTTGTTTCGTCTTCGCGGAGGCATGGGTTTTCCTCTTCTCCATCTGTACTATCCAAATCCAATGAAGTCCCAATTTCTGCATCAAATGAGGGTGGGGCTGTCGCAGGTTCTTTTCGAATCCCTTTGAATGCAGCTTCCCATCCACTGTGTATTCTCCAAGATGCTGTGCCGGAAAAAGGTCGATCAAAGCCAGTTGCTTCAGCTATCATTGAAAGGCGATTGTAGCGACTTGGGCTCATTTGACTACCTGCAAAGCGAGCCCAAACCAGGCGGTAAAGGCGCTCTTGTTCAGCCGAAAGCCCGTCCGGCGAACCAACTTGGGGCCGAGTCGGACGAATGGCTTCGTGAGCATCTTGAACATTGGCTGAATCACCTTTGACATCAGGTCCAACGACACCTTTGCCAATATGATCCTCGCCCCAATTTTCACGGATGAATGACTTGATTTCATCTCTAGCACCCTGATTGGTACGTGTGGAATCCGTTCTGATGTAAGTGATATGGCCTGCTTGATACAGTTCAGAAGCGATTTTCATTGTGCGACCCGGATTCCAATTCATGTCCGATCCAGCCTTCATTAGAAGCGTGTCTGTTGTGAACGGAGGGGATGGGTTGCTCTTGTATTCGCTCGGCTCGACCGATGTTAATGATAAACCACTGTTTGCAGCGTCATAGGCCTGTTTTGCGAGATCTGCGTCGTTTGTGCGATTGGCATGGAATTTGCCCTTATCATCAATCCAAGCATGTGAATCGCTTTTGTCATGAAACCGC
>JASLKO010000157.1 GCA_030747475.1 Candidatus Thalassarchaeaceae archaeon
TGAGCGCGCTTGGGGACGAGACAAACCACAATGGTACTGTGAAAAAGATAAGCAAACAACTGAAACGAGGATCCAATCCGCAATTTCGGAAGCGAAAGAAGAAGGTGGAATGTTCTTTTCAGGTTCAATGTTTGATGATCCGAGCCCTTCACAAACTACAGATTCAGGGATTTTCGGGAACATGTTTGATACACCATCTGAACCAACCACTGCAATTCAACCAATTTCAACTCCTGAACCCGCACCAACTTGGTCAGGCCAAGCCATACGCGAAGCAAGGCCAACGGCTAACGCACTAGCGACCACACTACCGGATCCAACACCACATGCACTTCGTGAAGAATGCATGCCAGGAGTTGTTGCAGCAGCTCGAATCAGTGCCCCTAAGCCTGAACCAGTGCCAGCACCAACTGAGAACCATAGCCTAGATGAATTCCCTGCCTTAGGCGCCCTGTTGAGAAAAACACCCCAGAAGAGATTGCGAAATGTCACAGCACCAAAGGAGAGCCGATTGGCAAGGTTGGCAAAACGGGGCATGAATGCTTTGACTCGAACAAATGCCAACAAACCTGCTCGTAAAATGGCAAGACCTGTTAAAATTCAAGGCGACAACTATGCTGAAATTTATGGCGATGAAGATGGATTCTCCGACGGAGAATACCGTGAATTGTCACTGCGTTCAGGTCAAATTCTTCGTTTGAGAGCTGATCAAGATCATCAATCTGAAATTGCCGAGCGTATCAAGAGTCTATCAAAATCATCTGGAGGAACATTGGCTGATAGTGAAGCAGAGGCATTAATCGAACAGCTCTCTGATGGCGAGAATATTGGACCCATTGTCAGTTTACTCAAGGCCGCAGAATCAAAGCAGTTGTCATTTGGGAAACTTGCGAGCACATCCCCGCCAAAGCAAGAACCTGGGCACCATGGTATCTCTAGGATTGGTTAATCAATTCAAACCCACCATTCGTCGATAGGTGTCGAGGCGGGCATGATATTCACCTCGATCCAATTCCACCAAACCAGCGATGCCAAAATCAGCAATTGTGAATGAAGCTGTCACTGTCGCATGAACGACTGCATTGTGCAATTCATCAAGAGATGGAATGGTGTTTGTTGATTCCGATAAGAATGTCAGAATTGTGCCTGCAAATGAATCTCCACAACCCGTTGGGTCGACGATTTGTGCGGTTGGGAATGCGGGCAATGTAAGCATGCCCATATCTGTGAGGACAATGCTTCCATGTTCGCCTTTTTTGATTATCAATATTGATGGACCAGGCCCAGACTCAGAGCCACCTGTAAGTGCACTACCTTCACGAATTGATTCGCCGGCTCGAATCAAATTCTCATCTTTTGCAATCATTCGAACTTCATTCTCATTCAAAATAGCCAAGTCGACACGCCTCAACACACTTGACAGTTCTGGGAATGCTGTGGTAATCCAAAGATTCATCGAATCCATTGCCGTAAACTTAGCCCCTTCACATTGATCTAGGACATGTGATTGAATTGAGGGGTGATTGTTTGCGAGAAATAGAACCCTTGGGGCCCACCAAGATACGGGTACTTTAGGTTCATACCCTTCCAATACATTTTGTTGTGTTTCGATGGTTATCGCTTGATCCATGTCACCCTCATAACGCCCGTGCCAACGGAATGTCCGACCTCCTTCAATCGTTTCAATCCCATCTAGATTCAGACCTGATTGTCGAAGAGTATCGGAATCGCTTTGGGCAAAATCATCTCCAATTGCACACACCAAGCCGAGTGGAAGTGAACCACTGCTGTCAAGTCTACGCTTGGCATGAAATGCTGCGGCAAGACCGGCAAAAGTACCTGAACCACCCAATGAATTGGCCACTTTTCCAGCTTCGGTTTCAAGTTCATCGTAAGCCAAACTACCAACGATAACGATGTCCATGGTATCACCCTAGCAAATTGGGATGGTCTTCAAGATATTGAATTGTAACGTCCCGTGCAATAAAATCGGGTTCGTTTAGAATCGCTTTGTGCAAAGGAATCACGGTTTCGACACCAATAATTGTGGTTTCCTTTAGTGCAGATTTCATTTTTGCAATCGCTTCCTCACGATCATGGCCCCAAACAATTAGTTTCGCCAATAACGAATCAAAACAGCCGGGCATATCGTATCCGATGTGCGCATGGGTGTCAACTCGGATGCCACGCCCTCCCGGAAAATGGCAGTCCCACAATTTACCAGGAGATGGGACGAAATTTACTGGATCTTCGGCATTCAATCGACATTGTATGGAATGGCCTGTGAACTCAATTTCTGATTGGGTCATTGAGAGTGATTCACCAGCGGCTACGCGTATCCCCATTTTGACCAAGTCAACCCCTGTAATCATCTCTGTAATTGTATGTTCAACCTGAACCCGAGGGTTGACTTCTAGGAAGTAAAAATCTCCATTTTTATCTCGAAGGAATTCAAATGTTGCCAGCCCGCGGTAACCTACTGAACGCGCACCTTCACAAACTCGCGCTCCAATTTCAGAGCGAACTTCGTCTGAAAGCCAAGGACCCTCTTCCAGTAACTTCTGATGGCGGCGCTGGATTGAACAAAATCGCTCCCCGAAATGAATCGCATTTTCACCGTCTGCCAGTACTTGAAATTCCACGTGCTGCGCGCCTTCGATGTATTTCTCAACAAATACGCGATTGTCTCCGAATGCGGATTTAGCACGGGATTGACAGAGATTCAAGGCGGACTCAAATTCGGTAGAATCGTGGACAATTTGCATACCGATTCCACCGCCACCCGCGGCTGCTTTGATAATCACTGGATAACCAATTTGACTCGCAAGCTCCCTTGCCACATTGGCATCATCTATGGCTTCATCACTGCCTTTTGCCACTGGTAAACCAGCGGCTTCCATGGCTTTTCTAGCTTCGATTTTATCTCCCAATAATGTGATTACATCTGCATCAGGTCCAATGAAAACGATGTCTTCTTCCTCACACCTTCGCACGAAAGCAGCATTTTCTGCGAGGAATCCATACCCAGGGTGAATGGCCTCGGCACCAACATCCTTTGCAGCCTGAATGACCGCTTCATAATCAAGGTAAGATTCGAGAGGATTCGAACGATAATTTGGAATCGCATAATCAGAAAACCGGACCGGCAGAGAGAGGCGATCTTCTCGACCGTGGATGATGCAAACTTCAATCCCAAGTTCACGGAGTGCACGACTGATTCGAAGAGCGATTTCACCGCGATTCGCAATCAACACACGCTTGAACATGGATGTTGCCATTCGCGTGCGGTTCAAAGGCGTGCCGCATCCGCCCTTAGGGCGGATTCAGTATACATCTCGCAAGTATCGCTTCTCTTCGCGCATTAGGGTCTGCTCAACGAACTCTTTTGCATCGTCATCGGAAAGGCCCCCGTGTTCAACACAGATATTGATGAGTGTGGTGTGAACATCTTTGGCCATGTAATTCTTGTCACCACAAACATAGAAGTAACCACCATTGTCAATCCATTCCCAGATTTCAGCACCATGATTGGCCATCAAATGCTGGACGTAAACTTTCTCTGGACCTTCTCGCGACCAAGCCAAATCGAGTTTATCGATTGTCCCCTCGTCAACATATGCTGTCATCTCATCGCGATAGAGATATTCGCCAGCTTCAGTCCAGTCTCCAAAGAAAAGCCAATTCCGTCCCTTTGCACCATCGGCTTTACGCTGTTGTAGAAACGCTCTGAATGGAGCAATTCCCGTACCCGGTCCAACCATAATCATGTCACAGTTTCCATCTTCTGGAAGAATGAATGATCGGGTTGGAGACATGAAGACTCGGACATTATTTGTTCCTTCTGGAACTCGGTCGGCAAGATACCCTGTGGTCAATCCTGTTTTTGCTCGACCCTGCCCTTCGTATCGAACAATACCAACTGTCAGATGAACGGTTCCTGGTTCAAAATCAGGCGAGGATGCAATCGAGTAAAGGCGTGGTTTTAACCGGTCAATTTGATCAACGAATTCCTGGCCTGTAATGCCAAGATGTCCGAAATCATCCAGAACATCGATGTAATCTCTGCCCCATAGGTAATTTTCCATTTCTTTATCATCGGACGTCAAGGTGCCCCATAATTCCTCAGCGGGATCAGTACTTGTTGAGCTTGGGCTGTATCCAGTGGGAAAGTCGCCCCCTTCACCTGACCATGCCCAATCCTCTGTCGACTCACCAGAATCAACGTGATTTCGCACACGTTTGACAATTCGAATTTCAGTGGTGTCTGCTCGATCAAATTTCTCACCAATACTGACGACAAATTTCCGATTTAATTGGTGTATTTCGTAATGATTTGATAGCGCATCCTTGAGACTCATCTCACCGGCATGTGTTTCAACAGATTCATCCGGGTTTGCACCAAGTGCAGCGATTACATCATCAACCAATTCTGGTGAGGTGATCGGAATCACACCAAGTGCGTCTCCAGCTTTGTATTCTAATCCAGAATCACCTAAATCAAAGACAATATGGCGAGTTTCTTTTTTCGAACCTTCCCCATTGAGAACGAAATTCACAGTGACCGTTGAATCATAGGGGTTTTTTGCACTCCAATCTGCCATACAATCGCCATCGCACCCCTACGGCAGGGGATGTTGACGGCGCTTCGTCTTTCATATTTCAACCAAAGGGGTCGGGCACCAGACAATATTTCTATTCGGAAAGTTGTAGGATAAACTTGACTTGTATTGAATGCTGCGCTTTACTGAGGCGGAACAATGGTCGAGATAACCTTCCTTGGAACCGGCAATGCATTTTGCCCCAGTGGTAGATTGCATTCCCTTGTTCTCATCGATGGTAACATGCTGGTGGATGCACCACCAACCGTAATCCCACAATTGCGCCAGCATGGGATTTCTCCAGCCGAAATTACAGATCTTTTTGTCACACATTGGCATGGGGACCACACATTTGGGTTGCCTTTTCTGTTGCTTGAACGAAAATGGATATCCGATCGCAGTGGTGAAAAAAAATTGACCATTCATTCCCATACTGGAGGAGAAGAAAGAATTACTCAACTGTGTGATTTGGCCTATCCCGGATCCCTCAATGAATTGAATTGGGTGACGTATAACAATCAATCAGGTATTGTGAATGGTTGGAATTTTGAGCGCTTTGAAGTGTGTCATGACCCTGCTACAGAACCCCACGGTTATCGATTTGAAAAGGACAATTTTATTCTCGTTCATTGTGGAGATTCTGGACCTTGTGAAAATATTGAACGGCTTGCGGATGAAGCTGATGTAATGATTGTCGAACTCGGTATACCCGATTATGTTGAAAGCCCGTATCACTACACTCCTTCACGACTGAGAAAATTGGCCCTGGAAAATCCAAAAACTACGTTCTTAGCCACACATAACTTTTCAGAAATGGGAGTTACTTCTGAATTGCCTGGAAATGTTATTGAGGCATCAGATGGAGATACATACTCGTTTAATTGAAATTATTATCGGATGAAAAATATCTAAATTTTGAGATAAAAATAGGTACATAATCTCACATTATGCCCAGATTGCAATTGAAGATTCACCATTACAACAATTTCCAAAGCCAGATCATATCCTGCAAAAATCTCGGCTGGTTTTGATTTGAAAATGTGAACATAGGTGAATTTGATTTTATCAATTACATCAAGACAATTGTCAATTGTATTCTAATTCCGGAATCGGGTGTATGGATGGCAATAAAATGTTAATATCGGGATATTATAGCCAAAAATTGATGGTCTCAACTCGTGCTGAATTTGCCAAGGAATCTCGAACATCGTGCAGGACTTGCAATCATCCTTAATTACCCCACACGGACTCGCGAAGTTCCCTGTTGAGTTGTAGAGTCTGAGTGTTTGCACACAGTAGTCAAAGCCAAGGGATGCGTGGAAGTGTTATAAAATGAGTAGAAATCTTTTCGATAATCTACTCAGTGTCGAGAGCCTTTTCAGGGACCGGAGAGCACTCGGTCACGCGTTCAAACCAGAAACATTACCCCATCGTCGAGATGAAATAACTGCGCTTGTCAATAACCTCGTAGAAGCGTTGAGGGGACATGCTCCATCCAACATGAATCTGTATGGCCGACCGGGTTCAGGGAAGACGGCTGTGACTCGGTTTGTATGTCAAGACTTGGAATCCAAAGGAGCTGCTGAAGGATGCAATATTCAAACCGTTGAAATCAATTGTCGAAACGTCGATACAAAATATCGCGTCTTGGCTGAAATTGGAAACAAACTGGCTGGTGATGGTGATGAAAAGATTCCATTCACGGGTTGGCCAGCTGACAAAGTATTGGCTCGCGTACGTGCGCGCATGGAGGCGCGCGGGGGCGTACATGTTGTTGTACTCGATGAGATTGATCATTTGGTCCGGAAAGGAAAGGAAGGTGACGATTTACTATACAGCCTAACCAGTTTGAATATTGGTCTACTCCAAGGTGCCTTTTGTTGCGTGATTGGAATTAGCAATGATTTGGCATTTACAGAAATGCTTGACCCACGCGTTCAATCAAGGCTCGCTCCAATCGACGTTGTGTTCTCACCATACAATGCTTCTCAACTAGAAGATGTGTTGAGGCCAAGGGCCATTCGAGGTGTGAAACCGGATGTATTGGACGACGCAGTGATTCCTCTATGTGCCGCTTTGGCAGCAAAAGAGGATGGAGATGCTAGAAGAGCACTAGACCTTCTTCGGATTTCAGTTCAACAAGCTGAACAAAATGAAACTGCTGTTGTGGGAATTAATCATGTTCGACAAGCACAAAATCAACTTGAATTCGATCAAATTACACCGACGATTAAAGACCTCCCCTTGCAACAGAA
>JASLKO010000158.1 GCA_030747475.1 Candidatus Thalassarchaeaceae archaeon
AATGAATGTTGTCGATGTTTTGATGACTGGCGGAGCGATGTTGACGCTGTATACGATTCCGCCAATGTTGATTGCAGGATTCCTCACACCTTGGCCATACAATTATTGGCGCTTGAAGAAGTTCAACAAGGCCTGTTGCTAATCAATACTTGATTCCGAGTTTGTCGTAAATGAACGACATCAACCATGCAGGGCCAATCATCAGGTCTTGCAAATCCTCGAAGAAAGAAGGTTTCTGGCCTTCGACTTTGTGACCATAGAATTGGCCAATCCAGGCCAATACAAAGACAATGATGCTGGTTTGCCATAGAGGAAGTGCTGAAGATTCAACTGAAGATTCGTACATGTAACAGACCCCGTAACAAAATAGACACCAAATCGTCATTCCAACGGTGAGAGACATGGACAAACGGGCATAGAATATGAACACAGGAATGAGCATTAATGTGGCGAAATTTACCCATTGGTTGATCGCCATCGCCTCGGGAACTGGGATGCTCCAAAGCAATCCGACAATGGTCAGAAAAATCAATGGAACCGCGATCCAATGGATTTTTTTGTTCAAAGAATTTTGATGGCTTTCGCCATACCCATCAAGCCAATCTTGCATCGAGAGAGTTTCACCCATACCCTTCGGGTGCCCTAGACAGTCCTTCAGGCCATCGACGTAACCTTGAATGGGGCGCAGCGTAAGGACGGTTCGTGACAGTCATCGCGTTGTTGCAGTTGGACCCGACGGTCGGCGATATTGCTGGCAATGTCGAATTGATCGAGGCTGCCGTTTCAAAGGCTGCTGAAGCCGGTGCCGACATGGCGATTGCAAGTGAGTTGGTCATCTCTGGATATCCGCCACGGGACATGCTGATGGATGCGGCATTTGTGACCGCCTGCGAAAGGGCTTCGATGTCAGTCAATAGTCCGATTCCACTTCTTATCGGCACACCATTATCTTCTGGAAAAGATCGTCAAAAACCATTCAATGGCGCCATTCGAGTCACGAATTCGGGCAATGGAAAGGTGGTCTGTCGAAAGCAACTACTGCCAACCTACGATGTATTTGATGAGGGACGCTATTTCCAAGCTGATGATGGGCCTGGCATCGATCGAAGTTTGCCCAATGCATCGATTGGGATTACCATCTGCGAAGATGCTTGGCAGCATATCGGTGAAGTGCCTGCAGATTATCCTGCAGATCCTATCGAGCAATTGGCGACTTGGCAACACCAAGGTGAACCCCTCGCGGCAAGTGTGAATCTTTCTTCATCACCATACCATTTGGCCAAGGAAGGCGTGCGATCGCGTTTGGTTCGAAAAGCAGCAAAGACACTGGGTCATCCATTCTTGTTGTGTAATCAAATTGGTGGAAATGACGATCTCTTGTTTGATGGACGAAGCATTGTTGGTTGGCCTGATGGAACTGTCGTTCAAGGTCCCGCATGGTGTAGTGGAATTCTGATGATTTCTCTTGACAATCCGAATGTGGCCGAGTGGATTGCATTGGATGATGCACACGCATCACCAGAAATTGTGGCCCCTGATGCGAATCCATCTATGCCATCAAAGGGTGAAGATTTGCGTGCAGCAGTAACTCTTGGCTTGGCGGACTACTGTCGAAAATCTGGAATTGGTAAAATTGTGCTTGGCATGAGTGGCGGCATCGATTCAGCCGTGTGCGCGGCCATTGCCTGTGATGCTGTAGGAGCGGACAATGTGTTGGGTTTGGCCATGCCATCGAAGCACTCTTCTGATCATTCGATTGATGATGCAAAAGCAACTGCTGAAGCACTGGGCATGGAATTGCAAGTGATGCCCATCAATGACATCCATGCAAGTGTGGATGACACATTGCAGGATGAACTGGATTCAGGCCATCCAGTCGCCAAAGAAAACCTGCAATCAAGAATCCGTGGGACATTGGTGATGGGAGCGGCCAATGCGCGTGGTGCAATGGCAATCGCCACTGGAAACAAGAGCGAATTGGCCATGGGTTATTGCACACTATATGGTGACATGAATGGAGGTTATGCACCACTTGGCGACCTCTACAAAACTGAAGTCTACGAGGTTGCAAAAGCCATCAATGAAATC
>JASLKO010000159.1 GCA_030747475.1 Candidatus Thalassarchaeaceae archaeon
GAAAGTACACGCAGGGCATTTCCTGACGGGAAGGTAATGGTCCATCTAGATCGGAAATCGTTCAAAGGATGGCAACGTAGGGTCATCAAACGATTGCTATCGGAACTGGATGTTCCAGTTGGCCGAACAATTGATTTTGAATAATCACTCGGTTTTCTCGGAGTATCCACATCGACCACATGTTTTGCGATCCGAATGGACACCCATGAATACACCAGGACCACACTTTGGACAGAACTCTTGTTTCCGCGTAAGTTTCCCATCTTCTACCGCGTATTTCGACCACTTTGCCGAAGCACTAGGATTGTCTCCCATCACTCCTCACCTCCAGCGATTTCGGCAGCTTCTGCATCACTATCTTCCGCAGGTGCGGTTTCAGGAGCAGGTGCGGCTTCGGACTCAGCCTGGCTGTGTCGATTTAGAATGTACTTGGGTTCCTTTTCAAGATCGGCACGGTCACCATAGATGAATGCTGAACCTGTGGTCAATGGTTGCCCAAAACGGGTGTTGACGGACTTCACCAGTACGCGATCTTTTGTTGCACCGGGTTCCATCTTGACCACAGCAGCGATGATCTCACCACGGGTTGGTGTCGGTGCACCAACGTGACGCCATTGCCATGAAATTTCTACTCTATTTAGAATTGGATTTTCTTTTCGGTCTGTAATTTCCATATCATTTCCTCCCTGTTTAATTGTGTCTTACCTTCAGGGCATAACTTCCTGGGGCATCAATGCTTAGAGCACGAGCAACATCACTGCGATTGGTGTCTAGCAATATGGTCAAACCTTGCCAATCAGAACTTAGTTGTGCATCTGGGCATCGGGGGCATCTGGGTTCAGGCACCTTGACCTTTCCGATGTCTCCTTTGTTCTCTTTGTCCCACGCTTTACGTTCTGCGTCAGTGGGTGCTTTTCCGTTTGCAGTTGTATAAGCTAGAATTGCCAAGTCTTTCTTGGTCTTTGCCTTGATTTCATTGTTGGATATGAGCCACCAACCAGGATTGCCTTCATTGACATCGATAATCATGTGACATTCAGTACATGCGAGGGATTTGATTGGCATTTGAATCAATCCTCCTCATTGAGCCAGTCATGTGCTCCAAGTGCAGTTTGCTTGCATGTCAATCCAATCTTACTGGATCGTGGATCGTGTGGGTTGAGTGCTAGGGACACGATTCGTGCGCGAACTGCGGTACCCTCAGCGAGATATTTTCCAGATTGGCGCCCTTCGATTCTACGCAAGCCGACGTTGATGTCGATTTGCTCATCCAAAATTTGACTCTTGTGCAGAAGTGCCTCCATTGGCCCGATTCGAACGAATGCGCCGAATTCATGGACTTCACTCACTGCCCCATCGACGATTTCATTTCCGTCCATGGTGAACAATAGTGCCTTGAAGCTGACTTTCTGGTAAATTGCGCCGTCACCGTGAATGATGCGGCCTCGACCGATCAATTCATGATCTAATGTCAGCAAGATATAGTTGCCATCATCGTCGAATTTCCCCTCAAATGCAGTTGCTGCAAGACGGTCGACATGCTCTGATAGGGATTTGCCCTTTTCGATATACTCCGCTGGAATACGAATGGTATCTTCAACCATTTCAAGACTGTACATTTTTGTTGCCTCCACCCAGATTCGCTCTCAGCGGAAGAGGCTGCCAAAGACGGGAGACCCGTAAGCCCCCCGTCCCTCATCGGCTGCCGCCTCCAGAGGAGAGGTCGTCCAAGACGATTCCGCGACCGAAGACCCCTCTATGAACGCTTCGCAAATTGGTCGTTTCGGAATATGCCGTTCTGGGTTACTATGTAACCCATGAACACCCTCAGCGCACGAACGTTCAAGAGGTGTTCTGTGGGCATAACTACTGATGGCGAGCGGGGGGCGTGCTGCACAGTATGCACCAATTCCAATATTGGGGCTTATTTTGCTTCTTTTGGGGCAGATCCTTTCGCCAATCGCATTGACTAGCGATAACGGGGCCGAACTAGTTTCAACGAAAAATGGAGATGTGTGGATTGATGGCGACATTGAATGGCCACAATTTGGACGGACACCTGGCCACCAATCGACTGTGCCGCCACATTCACCATCCGAACCAACGGGCAACGAATTACTGAGTATCACAGACCCTGTGCTGAACTGGCGACATTATCCAGAAGGTGATGTCGGCGTCGAAACATTGGCTGTACCCCTAGGCAACTTTAGCCAAAATATCGATACCGGAGGCCTTGTTCTGGATTCTTGTGCTAGAGATAGTCTGTCTCCTGTATTCATCCACCAAGAAACAGTTGGTGGAAACCCACATGCCATCATGCGCATTGTCGATGGAGATTCAAGTCAAATTATGTGGGAAGTTGATATTGGGACGATTGATTTGGAAGTTAAGGCATCACCAGTTTTGTTAGATGTTGATGATGATGGCGCCCTTGAAGTGATTGTTGTTTACGATTCAAATGGACAAGCCACCGTCGAACTCTGGTCCCCATATATCGAATGTGATGTGACTGGATGGAAGGCAAGCGGAAGCCACGAAACTGAACGCCTCTGGAGGTGGAGTCATTCTACATTTGAAATGGCAGCCGATCGAACGTGCCAAACATGTCATCGACCGGTCGCCCAACCCCTCTTGGCAGACTTGTTCCTAGATGGGAGTCCAGAACTCATTCTCGCAATGATAGATGATTCAAACGATGAGCCGAACATCGTGGCTCTGCCCCTCCCCACAACGGGCACACCTAGCCCAATTTGGGAGGTGACATTGGATAAAGGCACACACCCATCAGATCCTGCATGGGTCCAAATTGATGCTGTTTCTTCAGCCATATTGTTGACGACAATCAATGAAAATAATGGCAACATGTGGATTTGGAGACTGAATGCGGCCAATGGACAGGTGCAATATGACGACACGCTCAACAACTTAGATGGCGATACATCTTCGCCTCATGTTAGACTACCTGGCCCAGTCATTACACAACTAGATTCCGACCCTGCACCCGAAATGATTGTCACAATCCCGACGGACGTAGATGGAGCTGGGACGAGTGATGGGGCCGCATTTGTCGGAATGAATGTAATTGATGCATCAGTCATTTTCTCATTTTCTTCCTCAAATGGATATGCGGATGCACCACCTGCGATAATCGATTCAGATGGAAATGGCATTACCGACCGAATATGCTGGAACACATGGTATAGAGACGGGTTTTCTTGGCACGGAATGGTCGGATGCCACAATTACAACGAACAGACACAAAACACGATGATTGATTGGAATCAAATTGTCGAAGGTACATCTGGGAATCCCAATGATGAAATCGCTGTATCTGCCCCTACACCAATGGATATTGATGGTACTGGATTTGATGAAATCATCGTCACCTTCGGCCGCACCCTATACGCGCACGATGGGGAAACAGGCTCGCGTTCATCGATTAATTCAGAATGGGTTTCAGGAATCGAATTGGATCACCGCACTTGGGCAGGACATGCCTTGGCAGATTTAGACAATGATGGCGCGCTTGATTTGCTCGTAGGCGACATGCTGATTTCTCAAGCAGGAGCAGACATTCGCCCGTTTGAAGACGGATTGGCCATCACCTTCAATCCAAGTACGCCCGACCCGGGCGAGAATGTTACAGTCACAGCATATTTTGAAAATGCAGGCACAGATTCCACGGCAGTCGATACCTTTGCTAGGATGTATGTCGATGGTGAATTGGAATACACACACAGGGAAGGTGTTCTCGATCCAGTGTCACCGACCGGGAATGGCAATTTTGCATCATTTTCCTTCGATTGGGTGGGTGGACTCGGGGAGCACATGTTTGAATTGAAATTGGATGAACATCAGAATGTCACTCAAACAAGAACAGATAATGATGTGACAAGCACTGTGCTCAACATCATCGCCCCATATAATGTCAGTATTGGAGTCCCCACTGACCCGGTCAGAGTATTGCCAGGGGGTCAGCAAGATGTGCAGCCATTGATTACATCGACAGGCAGATTGGCAGGCACTTGGACAATGACAATTGATGATTCTGGGCTCCCCGAAAATTGGACCATCACTGACCAAAATCCGTCGGCTTCTATCGATGTAGAAATTGGAGTTGGAGCGACATGGACACCCACACTACGAGTTACCGCTCCCCCAGAGGCATTGGGCACTGATTCAGGGTTCGTGGTCATTACAATGACACTGGATTCAGAAGATGGTGCTGTGACACAATCGGCAATATTGGCGATTGAGGCGGAGCGAACAAGAGGGTTGTCTGTACGGGGGCCTGATGGAACCGCTGTGTCTAATGGCGTCGGGATACCAGGGGACTCGGCCGCGGCATGGTTGCTCGTTGAAAATCTCGGAAATGCACCTGAAACCATTTCTTTGCAATGGAACTCAACCACGTGGGGCAATGACCTGACGTTGCATGATTCCACTGGACAAGAAGTCATCCCATTGATCCTTGGACCTAGTGAAATTCAGGAATTGACGGCTCGAATTGATGTGCCCATTGCGGCCATGCTAGGAGAAAACGTATCAACACAATTGACCATGTGCATTGGTGCAGGGGAGAATGAAGATTGTCGGCCAATTGACCTGACATTTACGGCAAACTTGGTGCAAGTTCTGCCCCCACACATCCGTTCAGTCCCTGCCGATAACCGAACATGGGATGTGGACATCAAACTTCCATCAGGGCAGAATGCGATCGAATGGGACATGGCCTCTGCTGGAATGATTATGCCGGGTTGGACATGGACCACATCAGGCGCATTGTCTATCGATGGTACTACATTACGTGCATCTGGAAATACAGGCGCAAGTGTATCGGGCACATTGATGCTCGACATGCCTTATGCCGCCCCACCAATGCTTCACACATGGACTTCTGAAGAAGCGAATAATAGTGGTTGTATTCTTTCTCTGTCATTACAGGTATTGCAGATTCATCGCGCAATTGTAGAGGTCACATCACCAGTGAATCAACCACATCGAATGGATGTGGGCATTCAAGAGACCTTGATGTTGCGACTAACCAACCCTGGGAATGGACCAGATGTGTTCGACATGAGCTGGTCAATCGTTGAAAATTCGAATTTCACAGTGGACCCCGGCCTCCAAATCCAAATTCCCTGGACACAGTTTCCATTGGGTGCAGGTGAATTGCGCAGTGTACCTGTGACACTCACGCTACCGGAAGAAATGTCTGCAGCAATTGCATTGCAACTCCGATTTGAAATGCATTCACAAGGGGACGAAGCGGTCCATTCATTCGCCGACATCCTCATCGAAGCTCGTCAAGATCATCGATGGGATATGAATTTCACATATCTCGGCCTAGAAATCGAAAACGGGGGGACAATCAATGCTGACCCAGGGGCGCTACTCAACTTCGAATTAGAAGTTGGAAATATTGGCAATCTGAACGATCAAATTGAAATCACCCCTGAAATCTCACTCCAAGCAAATGGGAATGACTCCGGTATTGGCTGGAGTGCATGGGGAGATTCTAGCAGCAATATTTTGGTCAACAATTCAGAGATACTAACGATCGGAGTCAATGTTTCATCATCGGCCTGGAAAGGGTCCATTGCCACCATTTCATTTAACGGCATGAGCGACGATACGAATATTGCCCCATTTGTGATTCACATCAATACAAACCATGTCCCTGGTTGGTGGATCTTAGCCGGAGGTGCTGATTTAGACATTGATCGGAATGGTGCCAATGTAACATTGGTTGTGGAACAGAGGGGGAATGATCCAGCTGCCCCATTCATCAACGGATGGGTGGATGCAAGTGGGTGGACCATCAACGTAAACAGCAACGTTTCCACCTTAGAGCCGGGTCAAAGTGCCAATTTCTCATGTGAAATAATTCCGCCAAGTGGCGCGATTTCAGGGTACACTGTTGAATTAACACTTCGTGCAAAAAATGGTGATGGATCAGGTTCAGGACAAACGACACTCCCCTTACGTGTTGCTGCATGGCATGACTATTCATTGGAACACGAGGAAGAATGGATGATTTCATCTGCCGGAGGATTGCCACTTGCAATGCTGACCAATTTAGGCAATGCACCGACAACAATCAGCGTAGAGGTACTAGGGTTGCCCGAGGGGTGGACACTCTCCGGCCCGAGCCAAGTGAGTCTCGGAGTAGGGGAAAGTTCTGGCATCCCAATTTCTGCCCAACCACCATCTTCGCAAACCAATTACAATACAAGTGTCACATTGCGCACTTTGGATGAGGCCAATACACAACGTGAAGTGACACTCGATTTGACATATAGTGAAAGATCATGGGCTACAAGTCCAATTCTTTTCGGCACATCAGGCGATTCTCTTGAATTACAATTTAACCCCGGGTTCGATGTAATCGATGTCCAACAGAGTGGTGCGACACTCCCACAAACCGATGATGGTGAATGGTTGATGACTGTACCAATCATGGATTCCAATGGTGAGTTGGTTGTGGATGGCGTGTCATTGAACTATTGGGCACGTGTGCGCGACGCACCGACCAGAATGGGCAGTTGTATAGTAAACGAGCCGGTGGTCGATTCGACCTCACCTCTGGCGACTTGCTCAATCCAAGATGGAACTACTGGAATACAATGGACATCGATTTTGCGAGATGGAAATGGCATTGTCATCGACCACACGTCTGGGTTCTTACAAGCAAATACAACACTTGCGAGTATCAATCTCTCTGGGGAAAATTGGGACCCTGCGCCAGGGAAACATGTCATCAAGGCATCACTTTACGATGCGAATGGTGGATTAATCGCAGAAAAATCGCGCACAATCATCATCCGTGATACAGACTGGAACCTAGGCATTACTTCTGTAGAGTTGTTGTCAAACGACAATATGCAAGAAATTGTAGTCTCAATCTCTAGAGAAAATCCATCCAAATTGGTAGATTCGATATGCTATATCCATCTAAACTCAGGGACATGGGAATCAATTCATAGGATCGATGTTGGAGGGAATCTGGCCCCACAGATACGAGTTCAACGACCAGACTTACCTGAGGGTTCAACTGTAGATGTCGAACTGAAATGTGACCCTCCATGGGACAATGATCGTAATGAGAATGACAATACAAACTTGGTCGTGCTACCTGCAAAAATCGTTGCACAAAGTGAAAGTTTGGATTACCCAATGCTACTTGGAAGCCTAATCATTGTATTCGGGATGATGGGGTTGCTTGGCATGATTCGCCCAGATACTGGCCCGAAAAGGATCGAAAAAAGACAACGTATCCGAAAGAAAGCAAAACCAAATAAAATGGTCTCAAACGAAACTGATTATGAAGAAGATGAAGACATTCATCTCGAAGAAGAGAATGAAGAAGAGAATCTCGAAAGCGAATTCATAGAATTCGACAATGAGATTGATGAAACTGAAACTCAACCGATTCAATCCCAAAGGCCATTGGATGATTTTGAAGCAAGATTGGAGCGCTTACGGGAAAGACGAGATAAGTTAGGAGGGGATTGATTGGAATCCCTAGATACGGGGGTTGTAACCCCCTTCCACACATTCGATCCACTTCAGGGGATGTCGATTGTAGCCCTGGTTGAACAATTGGAAGAAATTCGCAGTGGAGGCGATGACCAATTGGCAAAGCTATCAAACAAGGATTTAGATTTAGAAACAAAACTTCAGGCCGAGGGAGTTTCACTTTCCGATGGGAGGAAGGGGATATCTTGGGATGATGCGACACTTTTGTTCGTCGCAGGACGGGCTATCGAGACGGATGGAGGGCCTGCTGAACCTCTTGAGCGAGGAATCTCAATGGAACGACTCGGGAGATTCCCCACATCGAATGGAAATGCAATTGGATATCTACGCGAATTCCTTATTCCAGAAAATGATGGAGATCCTGGAGTTCAACTTCTCACTCAACTCGATGCGGGATTGCGACATGAAGTTCGAGGGCATGACGAATTGAGTATTGGTTTTGGTGGACTGATTTTACACGGTTGGTTGACAAGTGATGAAGTTCCACAATTGAGAAATTATTTGGAGAAGTCTATCTGGAAGGTGGCCAAAAGTGAGCCTCTTGATGGTGGCGTTAGAGAAATCGTTCGCCACTTGCTAATCATTCTAAAGTCCGCTGAAAAACGCAATATGGGCATCCTAATGCGTGCACATTAAATCAAAATTTTTCACCAGTCAGTCGTTCATACATACTCGCATAGAGGGTTGCGGTTTGATCGATGACTGATTGTGGGAGTGCAGGGATTGGGGGTTCTTCTGTGCCTGCTTCTCTGGCTGCATACAAGTCGGTATGGTGTCCCGTCCCGAGGTAATGCTCCCTGACAAATTCCTTGGATAGTGAAACAATTTCTCCATTTTCATAATCATCAGCAGCCCACCATCGGTCTTCATCTAATGTACCAAATGAATCAACCAAAACTGGTTTTCGTCCAGGCCCTAGAGCGAACTCTTTCTTACCATCAACATGGATAAGGCCACGCTTTGCAGCTTCGGTATGAATGATTTCATCAACCTGAACAACGATGTCCAAAATTGAATCAAACTCTTCATCTGTGATGTTAGATATCTGAAGCGCCTCTTCACGATCAAGGAGGCGATCAAATTTTTCAAACTTTGTCGACACTTCAAGGTAGGGTTTCGGCAACTTGACACCCTCTTCTAAAACAGTTCCAGGCTCGAAACCAAATTCCTCAGCACCGACATCACCACGCTTGTATCTACGCCATCCACCACCAGCCAAATGGTGACGGCAAATGACTTCGAGTGGTACGAAAACGTTCTCCATATCGCGAGGGATTGCCCCTGGTTCACGGATGACTTCAAATCGACGAGCGAGTACACGATCGGGTGCATTCATCTCAATAACGTGGGTATCGCAAATGCCAGCCTCCTCGATTAATTTGAACCAATGGCAAGATGTGCGGTTCAGGCTCTCTCCCTTCCGTGGAATCAAGGAAGGAATAATCTGATCGAAAACTGAAATCTGATTTGTATATCTGAATTCAATCACATCAGGATCGTCGGTACTCCAAACTTGCTTGACTTTTCCAGAGTATAGTAGCTCTGCCATGAATTCAATGCCTACCGAATCCGTCTTTGAACATTGGCAGTCGAACGAATCCTCAGATAAGGCCCAAAGCATCCTCAATTCGGTTCAATTCAGGACCTGTAGTTTGTGAACCAGCCCAGGCACCCTTGTCGGTCGCAATACATCCAGAACCAACATATGGGGATCCGAAGTTTACTGTGCCAACCATTGCAGGGACATCTAGAATTTTCTCAATCATCTCGACCTCAATTTCAGCAACATCAGGGTGGAGGAGTACTCCCCGATTATTGCAAACTGCAACACTGCCCGGCGTGTCATTTCCTGCAATACTGATGGCCTTACAATCAACCTTCAAAGTTTCAGAAAGAATATCTAATCCATCTTGTGGTAGAACTGGGCTGGCAACGGCACCATTTTCATTGACAATCAATAAATTTCCAGCAGCGTTGACACCACTTTCCATCACGACAACGTCTCCAAACGATGTCAATTTGTCAATTTCATCACTAGTGGCAATGTCCGCAACCGCGATTCCATTTGAATTCCCGGCAATCAGAGAACCTGCCAGTGCACTGCCTCCAATGGACATTTGTGCCACTTCTAGTCCCAAACAATCCTCCAAACCTGCAACTTCTTTTTTTGAAAGTTGCAAAGGTGCGAAAAGAACACGACCAACCATAGCAAGATGCACGCCAACTTGGCTTGTGCCGAGTAAATCAGTCGCTTTCAGGCCCATGGTGATACCTCGTTGTGTGTGCGCCAGTGTCTGACTCTCTTAGCCGTGCCGATGGAGTGAATGTCTGTCTAGCCTTACGGCCATAGGAGAAAAAATGCGGGGGTTTGAAAAAGTGGACCTCGGCCAACTCGAAAGTTGGCCGAGATCCGGAAAGAGGAGTGAAGGAGACACAACGACACGCGTTCCCGTGGACTCTCGTACCACAGTACAAACAGTGACGCAGGAGGTCTTGACTGCCGGGTTCGGAATGGGACCGGGTAGACACCTCCGCTATGGTC
>JASLKO010000160.1 GCA_030747475.1 Candidatus Thalassarchaeaceae archaeon
GCTGCAGGTAAACTGGCCGACGTGGCCATTAATGGGACGATGGATGAAATTCACGTTGAGACCACTGTACCGTTGCTCGATGCTGGATATGATGTGCTGCTCGAGAAGCCCATCGCCCCAAGTAAAGAACAGTTGGCGATCTTGGAAGATGCTGTTCAACGAACGGGTCGGAAAGTTGTCATCTGCCACGTCTTACGCTATGCTCCATTTTATGTGGCCATCAAAGAGAGGGTCGCCAATGGAGAAATTGGTGACATTATGCACATCCATACAACTGAAAATGTGTCCTATCACCACATGGCTGTTGCTTTCATCCGAGGCAAGTGGAACCGTGAAGAAATCAATCCGATGCTGTTGGCAAAATGTTGCCATGATTTGGATCTCATTTGTTGGATGAAATCTGGAATACAACCGAAGAAGGTGGCTTCATTTGGCGGCCGCCATTTTTTCACTTCCGATAATGCTCCGGAAGGAGCATCGTCTCACTGTATTGATTGTGAAATAGAAAGAGGGTGTGATTACTCTGCCCTACGCCACCATGTGGACAATGGATGGTGGCCATTCTATGCGCTCGCGGGAGATGTGAATTATGAATCTGGAGTTGAGAATAGTGATGAAGAAAAACGAATCCATGTGGGCCAATCTGAATACGGTCGATGTGTATGGCATTGTGACAACAATGTCGTTGATCGACAATCAGTAATTGTCGAATTTGAAGATGGGTGTGTGGCTACACATGACATGGTTACGAATTCTGCCAAAGGGGTGCGGCGAATCCAGATTACGGGAACAAAGGGCGAAATCTATGGGGATATGATTGAGGGGTCAATTGTACTCTCTAAGCCTGGTGCTGTCACGGGTGAGGAAACAATTGTTGAGGACATTCACATCGATTTGTCTGGAGATTTGCATGGCGGCGGGGATTTGCGCCTTGTTGCAGATTTCTTGAGTGTTGTACGTGGAGATGGGGGTTCGATTTCAACCACTTCTCTTTCTGACTCGATAAACAGTCATCTCATCGCCTACGCAGCCGATGTTGCAATGCGGGAAGAACGCGTTGTATCGATTGATTGATGTCAGATAGATTCGAGGTGCTGTTATGTCGGACCGTGTGTTGGTAACCGGGGCTGCCGGGTTCATCGGCTCACATGTTGTTCGGGAATTGTTGGAACAAGGTCACACCGTACGTGGAACTGTTCGCAATCCTGCCAATGCTGAATTCTTGATGGATTTGCCCGGAGCAGATCGGTTGGAGATTGTGCAAATGGATTTGTTACAAAGTGATTCTGTGATTGAGGCGGTTCGGGGGTGCGTGGATGTTGTGCATTGTGCAGCGGCCCTGTATGTCGGTGTTGATGATGCGCAAACCCAGGTGGTCGATCCATCGGTTCAAGGGACGCAGAATCTGCTCGATGCCATCGATGCCGTTGGTGGGATTAAGAGAATGGTTCACACCTCATCGGTGGCCGCTGTTCGAAAAACCAATTTCAAGAGTGGTCGTGTTTTCAATTACGACGATTGGTGCGATGATGCTTCGGTGAATTCTAACGCCTACGGTTTTGCAAAAGCGGGGGCGGAGATGTTGGCCAGGGGGTGGGTCGCTTCGAAATCAGAAAGTGAAAAGCCACGATATGTGTCCATCAACCCGTGTGTGGTATTCGGTCCGGTAATGTCTGAACGACACTTGGAAGGTTCGATGACCATTCTAGATCACTTGCTCAAGCGGAAGTATCCATTTCTAGTCAAAATGCATGTCAATATTGTCGATGTGCGGGATGTTGCTAAAGCACATGTGAAAGCGCTCTCTGATGGTCCCGATGGTGGGCGTTACATCGTTTACAATGACTCGTTGTGGATGCCGCAGATTGCCAAACTTTTGCGAAAGAAAATGCCTGAAAGAAAGTGGGCCAAGATCGTGTTGCCAAAATCATTGACTTATGTTCTGTCTGTATTCCACCCTCAGCTTTCATTCGCATGGGTGAAGAAAAACATTGGAACAACTTGCAGCTATGATGTTCGCCCCGCAATGGATGACTTGGGAATGAATTGGTTGCCGGTTGAGGATTCTGTTGTCGATGGTGTCAAATCTGCTATTGAAGCGGGTTGGCGCTGAATTGTATTAGGCGAAGGATTGAGAGGTAGGTGCACAACCGGAAGGGTTGATGGAACCCGCTGAAGTTTGGGGTGCGCGCTGGGATGCGTGTGACAATCCAATGGTTCGCAGGTATATGGAAGGGGTCTGTCGTAAGCAATCTCTGGTCATCCTCGCTGCTGATTTGAGAACGATGGCGGGTCTAAACGACCTCATTGACAATGTGGGCCCTCACATTGCTGCGCTCAAGACCCATGTTGATCTGGTGGATGATTGGACTGCTGAAAGTTGGGGGTTGCTTTGTGAAAAAGCAAGCGCGCATGATTTACTTATCTTTGAAGATAGGAAATTTGCAGATATTGGGCCGATTTCTAGGGGTCAGATGGCGGGTGCGTATGATATTCGCACATGGGCGAATGTTGTCACAGCACACGGAATCTCTGGGCCAGATATTGTCGATGGATTGTGTGCCGGCTGGAATGATGTTGGGAATGAAGGTGGGGTGTTGTTGCTCGCCCAAATGTCAAGTCGCGGCAATCTTCTCGGATTAGAGGGTTATACAGACTCCATGGTCAGTGCTGGTATTGCCAATCCTGGTGTGTTCGGATTCATCGGCAATGGAAGTCGGGCTGATGAGTTGACCGAATTGCGAACAAAGGTTGGTGATCGGAAATTAATCTGGACGCCTGGTGTGAACTTGGCCGTTGGTGATGGAGAAATGGGTCAAAGATACGGACATCCGAGGGATGCAATTCTAGCAGGTAGTGATGGAATTATCGTAGGGTCTGGAATATACAAATCTGAGACTCCTGGGGATGTAGCAGAGGCCTATGCCAAACTTTCATGGGACACTCTACTCGAAAGGAGTGGGTAGTATGGCCTCTATTGTGGGTTGGATGTTTGTCATCTTGTTCACAGGATTAATTTGTGCCATCGGATGGTGGCAATGGAAATCATATGCGACACTTGATCGTAGAATTGATTCAATGGACCCCTCATTGCTGGACAGTGCTGGAACTCGGATTGAGAAGGTGCTTGATGCCCCGGCTGGAAGTGTAGTTGTCCCATATGTTGCGGCGACTATGGTCCCTATCCAACAGACGGTGATACAACCTGCACCGGTGCGAATGGTCAAAGAGCACTAAACGATTGGTCCCATGGTAAAATGATAGGCAATTGCGCCGATTGCACCAAGGATGATGATGGTCAATAATACCTTGAGTTTGCTACCTTTTTTCTTGGGTTTGCTCACTTCTGGTGCTGGTGCGGGCAATGGAGCTGGTGCGGGTAAAGGCATTGCTGCACTGACTTCAACGACTTCCTCGTCGTCTCGCTTTGCTCGCATTTCATCGACATCTTCAGGATAGAGATTATCAAGATCTTCAAGCCCGGGAGCATCTGGAATATCGCCCATCACCATGTCCCAATTATCATCAATGATTGTCTTGGTTAGTGGCTTTTCCAACCAGGCCACTGCACCAGCAGAATGTGTTGCATCTGCAGCGAGTTCGCGCTGGTGGCGTGGAGCCATGAATGCAATGCGTGCTGATGGATCTGATTCCCTCATCTCCAACGCCGCTGTATGTCCATCCATGGTGGGGATGTCGAGTGCCAAGAGAACAAGGTCGGGTCTGAGTTGGACGTAGGTGTCTACGGCCAAATCGCCATCCTCGCAAATTTCAATTCTCCAGCCCTTTTGAGTGAACACTTGACTGATTCGCATGGTCCCCATTGGGTTGTTATCGACAATGAGCACGAGTTGTGCATCGGGGTCATCGATTTGGCTCACACGTACCATGTCACTCACCCCTCCGACACCCTATGTCATCATCAATGGCACGGGTCGCAATTATTCCTCCTCATCGTTGATGAGTGTGTCTGATTTTGCGGATTCAGGAGAAGTGAATGTTTCCTTCAATTCTTCTTGCCGTTTCATTTCCGCCTCAATTTCTTTCTGTCGTTCAGGTGCACGAACGAAATTCATCTTAAGTTCAGAAATAATTCCTCTAAGAAGTGTCTCTTCGATTTCAGCAAGGTTCCCTTTTGTTCTCTTTTCCATGGTATCCAATAGATCGATTGCTGCTTTTGCCTCTCCAAGATTGAAATGTATCATACCCTCCTCATCAGGTATCATCCCAAGATGTAGCATCGCACTGCGTTGTAGCATGTGAATCAGTGAGAAAAAACGCTGGCTTTCTTCGTTTTGGAGTATGTCTTCCATCAAATCCCCTCACTCAAACATCATCTGGAGTAACCAATCTGGATCAAACTGTTTCAAATCCCCATATTCTTGGCCGACGCCCGCCAAAACAATCGGTCGACCGGTGGCATGAGCAATCGAAAGTGCGGCACCGCCTTTGGCATCTGTATCCAATTTGCAAAGAACCGCGCCATCGAATTTGAGCATGCGTTGGAATTCAATCGCCTGCTCAACTGCATCGTTGCCGGCAAGCGCGTCGCCAACAAATAACACCAGGTGGGGTTGGGCAACCCGGTGGACCTTTTGTAATTCATTCATGAGGTTGATTTTGTTCGTCATTCGACCTGCTGTATCCACGATCACAACATCTGCGCCTCGTGCTTTTGCACTCTCGACCGCGTCTCTTGCAATCGCAGCAGAATCTCCACCTCTTTCGCTAGATACGCAACGAACTCCGATTCGTTCTGCATGAGTTTCTAATTGGTCGATTGCGCCTGCACGGAAGGTGTCGGCTGCGGCGAGAACAACCGATCGTCCTTCCCCCTTCAATCGATGGGCAATTTTGGCCGTGGTGGTTGTTTTACCCGTGCCATTGACGCCCACCATCATGATGATCACTGGGGTGTCGCCAGCCTCAATCATCCCATCGACTGTTGAATTAAAATCCCAATATCCTGCCGCCAATAGGCTGCGAAGTGCACGTTTGAGACTGGCCTCTATGACTTTGGTGAGGTCAGCACCTTTGCGTAAACGGCTGCCGATTAACTCATTGCGAAGAGCGGTCAATACAGTTTCTAGAGCACGGCTGCCCATATCTGCTTCCAGTAAAACAAGTTCGAGTTCTTCGAGTAATTCATCGAATACGGGTCCTTCTTTGATGATGCGGCCCCCCTTGTCGACGACGCCCCCGCCCAAGTCGATTTCAAATTCAACACCCTTCTCTGTTTCAACGGTTTTCTGACCGGAAGACATTCTTGGTGCTTGTTCAACTTCGACCAGTTTTCGGCCAGTGGTCGAACGCATGACGTGGAGGTCAACGCGTGAACCATCTGGTCTTGTGACCTGATCAACGTCGTAACCTTTCTTTGCGAGTTTGCGCTTTTCCTTCTGCTTGCGTTTCTTTTCACGCTCGAGAAGTTTTCTTTCCTTCTTGGATAGTGATGTTGCTGGCATGGGTGCAGGTTCGTCGTCCCAATCGTCCCAATCGTCATCCGATTCTAGTTCTGGTTGCTCTTCGGGTGCTTCGATCTCTTCGATGGTGTCCCATTCCTCATCGACCTGAATGGGTTCTTCTACAGGGGCTGAACTTTCCATTTCCTCACTGCTTTCTTCAGCTGTGAGGGCGTCCAAATCGGTGTCGTCAGCGACTTCTTGAACGCGTTTTCGGAAGCGATCAAAGAATCCCATGTCACCACCTAATCATCCAATGTGAGTTCTGTGCCATGCTTGCGCCTCCGGCGAGCGGGTTTGCTAGGGGCGGCGGGTTCGTCTGGATTTTCTTCCGCTTGCGCCTGGATATTCTTTGCGGCTTCTGTGAATGTTGAGGCAAGCTCCGTGACCACTTTCTCGGTGTCTGCGAATTCATTTTGAAGAGTTGTCAGTACTTCGTCGACTTCGCTTAGCCGGGATTCAAGAATTTCAATAGCTTCTTTTCGGGGTTTTTCTGCTTGTACACCCGATCCGATGTCAATCACAACTGTATCTCCATTGGGTGAAGCGGGTAGCTGGACGCCTGCCCCTAGAGGAATCATTGTCGATTGGTTGGTTGCGAGAACTTTGAGGGATGCGACGACACCAAGCTGTTCCAATCTAATTTCGGTGAGCTTGGTAACCTGCTCTTCGATACGTGCCATCTTCTGGCGATTCATCTCGACAAGTTGTGCAATTCGCTGTAATTCTTGCTGGTCCATCACCGGCCCTCCGGGCCGGTCGACCCGCTCGTGTATCATCAAGCCGTCGATGGGGTTCTCGCGCCATCCTGAAGGACCTGATGTGTCAGCGCAAGGGTATGGTCGCCCTTGCTGCTGTCCTTCTGTGTGGCGGAAAAGGCAGTCGGATGTTGCAAGGTGGCGTTACTACGCACAAACCACTTCTCGAAGTCGGGGGGATGCCGGCAACACGTTTTGTGGTCGAAGGGTTGTTGGGCGGTAACCTTGAGTTTTCACAGATTATCATTGTAGTTCCACCGGGACGTGAAGTTGAATACGATACGGCATTGAACGGGTTGGGTTGCAAGATTATCGCTCAGGAGAAGGCGCTGGGCACTGGAAATGCTGTTTACGAATCTCTCGATCATTTACTATCGCCAATCGGACACGTCTACGTGTCGTTTGGGACACAACCATTGGTGCGCTCTGAAACCATAGAGGGTTCATTGAAGGTTCATCTTGAACAAGAGTTGGGATTCACGTTGGCAACCGTGGTGATGGACAATCCGTATGCCCCACTATTGAGAGATGCTGCTGGACGAGTGAGTGGTTCTGTGGAAACGCATCTGGAGGGGGCCGAAATGCCGGATCGTGGAGAAACCAATATTGGAGCGTATTGGGCCAGTCGAATCGCATTGGATGGGGTGCTTCGCGAATTGCACCAGGAATTGTTTACAGAGGATGAAAATCGATATTCGACCGGGTCTGGTGAACTTGGTTTTCCGAATGAAATGGTTCGTGGTTGTTTGGCAGCCGGGTTAGGTGTAGATGGGGTTCCAATTGCTGATGAAATTGAAATGATGGGGATAAAAACGCCAGAAACGCTAGAGGCGATTCGGAAGGTCGTTGGTGACCAAGAGTAGTCACTCTTCTTCAGTTACATCAACCGATGAAAAGTCGTGTGTATCGCGGAATGCGGAAATAACGACGGGTTCGGTTGATTCGGTCGGGTCGATCTTCGAGACGTTCTCGATGTTTACGAAGCGTCGATTGACGCCGTGGCGACTGCCGAAAAAGGAGTAGATTCGGTGGCGTGCGTCGACTTCGTCGGCCGCGACAAGGTCCTTGGAGAATTGTTGGACAATGCGTCCATTGGGGAATGTTCCGGTTGCTCTGAAAGCGTGCATCGAGGCGGCCCACCCGCCTTTCTCGTTTAAGCGCACCGTTTGTCAAGGCGGGCGATGTTTGATGATTAGTGGCCATATCGGGTGCCATGCGGCGTGTGATTGTAGTGCTCTGCATTTTACTGCTCACCCCAATTTCAGGGGCCTGGTCTTTGCCTGAAATTCCTGAAATTGAGGGGGAGTGGGTTGTCGTCAATGAGGATGGTTGGACCCATGCAGACTGGGTTGCTCTTCGTGATGAGGGGTTGGAGCCATTGCGGCAAATATCAGAAATTGAAATTCTCGTGTGGGGCGATCATGGCGACTACCAATTAGAGGATCAATCTGTATTGCGAGGGCAGTTGGCTGAAGGTTATCGGGTGGTGTTGGAACCACGTCTGCCTTCGTATGCGCAATGGGATATTCTATCCTTGTTTGATTTCGAAGCATTGCAAATCGCTGGTTTTGGCAGTTCATTGCCGACTTCATTTGAAATCCAGGGGGTAAATCCAGGTCTCTTTGATTCTATTCCCGGCATTTGGTGGGTTGAGCCGTTGCTTCAAACCGAAGCTCGAAATGAATTGTCCTCAAGCATCATGGAGAATGGTTCAATGGAAAATCATCCTGGTTGGGATTTGGGATTGAATGGTTCGGGTGTCATCATTGGTGTGGCTGATTCTGGTATTGAATTGGATCATGGGTGCTTTCGAGAAAATGCAACTGAACTCGGTGATGTCGGTTTAGAACATCGCAAAGTTGTCCTTGTGAATACAACGATTGATGACGGTGATCATTCGGGACACGCCGATTACAGACATGGTACGCACATTGCCGGATCATTGGTCTGTGACATGTGGAATGGTTCTGTGAATGAAGGGACAAGTCCTTCACACGGTGCCCGTGTCTTGTTCCAAGATGTTGTCAACGAGTCGGGGTGGTCAGAGCCCACTGTGGATTGGTTGCTCGCTGAAGCCGTGGCCAATGGTGCTGTCATTCACTCTGACAGTTGGGGTGATGCGACTGAAGCCTACACATTGCGCAGTGCTGAATTTGATCTGTGGCATCGAGAGATGCCGTGGTCACTCGCCTTCATTGCGCCAGGAAATAATCCTTCGAAGTTCTACGAACCTGCAAATGCACGGAACGTGGTCTCTGTTGGAGGTACGATGAGTGATAACTCCAGTTCACTCTATTCATCAGCATCACAAGGGCCGACAGAGGAAGGTTTGCGTGGGAATTTCATTGTCACGCCGGCGGTTGGAATTATGTCTGCTGCAGCAGACGGGGACATTTCATCCTTCAACGACAATATGCGGTCAAGTTCGGGCACGAGTATGTCGACTCCATTGGGTGCTTCCATCACAGCTGTAATCCAACAGATGGTCCAGGATGGTTGGTTCACCGAGGAAGGGTTTGTGCCATCGGGACCTCAACTACGCGCATTACTGGCGCTCTCTGCTGATTCATTGCCCGCGGGTGTTGCTCCAGATGCTGAGCAAGGATGGGGTCGGCCCAATCTTGCCAACCTCATCGATTATGATGAGAATTCATCTGCAAATGTTTGGATCCATGATTCCTACATGATGAATGAAACGTCTCGAATGGGTATGATCAATGCGTGGTTGGCTGCCAACGGAAGTCGGCCATTGGAGCAAGTCATCGA
>JASLKO010000161.1 GCA_030747475.1 Candidatus Thalassarchaeaceae archaeon
GTGAACAATTGCGCCCAATCGCTTGGCCGTTGCAATCGCCTGGAGACCTGCGACACCACTGCCCATAATGACAAATTTTGCCGGACGTACAGTACCCGCTGAAGTCGTCATCATCGGGATTCCCTTGGGAACCTGTGCAGCTCCCATCAGTACGGCCTTGTAACCAGCGAGATTGTCCTGACTAGAATTGACATCCATCGCTTGTGCCCGAGATAGGCGCCTTGGAATCATATCCATGCTCATCAAAGTGACCTTGGCCTCCATCGCTTGGCGGATGCGCTCAGGGTGGCGGAAAGGATCGGAGACACAGGCCACAATCTGGCCAGCGGATAGAGACGAGAAATCAGGAGCACCGATACAGATTAAGATGTCACAACCCATCGCATCTTCGCGGGATGAAATCGTCGCGCCCTTGGCCTCATATTCTGAATCAACATGGTGGGCAGATATACCTGCACCGGATTCAACCATGACTTCAAAGCCCAATTTTTTCAACTTAGGGACTGAATTCGGTACCACCGCAACTCGTGTCTCATCGTCACTCTCAACCAGTACACCTAACTTCATTTTATCGACTCCAAATGGGGTTGTTGCAACCCCTATGGGGTTGTATGGGCGTATCGACCCTCAATCGGTTATTGAACCATGCGGATGGGAAAACAGGGGCAGTGGTTGTGATTCAAAACAATATGATTGCACCCACGCCAAAGACGGCTACATCGCAAATTGCATGAGCAATATATGGGATCCAAACACTACGATAACGAACGTATAACCAAGAGAAAATCGCACCACCAACGAATAACCCGAGACTGGCCAAGACATTCGCCCACCATGGGAATCCAAAAAAATGGAGTGCGAATGTATGGTGTATCACGAAAATGAAAGCAGATAAAAAAATGGCTGGATTGCCCGTGCCAACAATCACTTCGGATTTGACAACCAAAAACCATCTGAATACATATTCCTCCAACAATGAATTGACAACAATCCAATATATTGCTGCACCAATATACAATCGTGCGTCAAGTAAACCCACTGGTTCGACTGCATCTCGGAGTAAATCACCATCGATTCGGTCACCTAACAGCAACCACGCTCCAATCATCAACGCACTCATTCCAAATCCAAGACCGATGCCCATCGCATAGCCACCTTGTTCAGGTTTTGACCATGAAATTGTCCCATTGTCAATTTTAAGATACCAATACAATGGGAGGGCGAGTAGCCAGATTTTGGATAACACAAATGCAATTTGTGAAACAAGCCCTCCATCCGTTGCAAATGAAATGAATATCGATGCTGTCGGAGCCAGCCCTACGAGCAAAAGGGCGAGAATTGCTCGTTGACGTTCTTCCACACAATCTGTTCGTTGGCCACCCTTCTTGAAGGATTACCCTGCAAGGCAATCAATATGGGCGTCTGTCACTGCGCACCCACTAACGAGGCGCTTGTATGAGTGAAGGAAATGGAATGAAAAAATCAATTCGCGTTGCTGTTACAGGAGCCGCTGGAAACATTGGATATGCACTGTTGTGGAGAATCGCGAGCGGTGATTGTTTTGGAACAAATCAGCCGGTCACCCTTCAGTTACTAGAGATCCCACCTGGCATGCAACGTTTAGATGGAGTCATCATGGAATTGAAGGATTCTGCATTCCCGTTGGTGCACGGCATTGTCGGCACAGATGACCCCAATGTTGCATTCAAAGAGGCGGACGCGATTTTTCTGGTTGGTTCACGACCAAGGACAAAAGACATGGATCGATCTGATTTGGTGGCTGCAAATGGTCCAATTTTTGTTGACCAAGGCAAGGCAATCGATGCGGTAGCCTCACCGAATGTCAAGGTCATTACTGTGGGCAACCCTTGCAACACCAATGCACTCATTGCCTGTGCAAACGCACCGAATATTCCCTCCCGGCAATTTACCGCCATGACCCGCCTCGACCAAAATCGAGCGGTGGGTCAAATGGCAGAACGTGCAGGAGTACCTGCTTCAAAGATTCATGATTTATTCATCTGGGGCAACCACGCCAACACCATGTACCCTGACCCACGATTCGCGACTGTCGATGGGGAAATGGCAACTGAATTATTCGATAATGAATGGTTTCAAGGCACTTTCCTCGATACTGTAGCAACGCGGGGCAAGGCCATTATCGAAGCACGAGGAGCATCCTCCGCAGCTTCCGCTGCCTCCGCGGCCACCGACCATATGCGTGACTGGTGGCAAGGTTCGAATGGACGCATCGTTTCTATGGCCCTCCCCTCGGAAGGTTGGTATGGAGTCCCCGAGGGACTTGTGTTTAGTTTCCCCTGTCGATGTGAAAATGGTGAGGTGATTGTGGTTGAGGACCTACAAGTTGACTCATTTGCACAATCAAAAATTGATGAAAATATCGCTGCTCTTTTGGAAGAGCGAGATGCGGTTAGCGAACTTTTGGGTTAGTGAGGGAAAATGAATCGATCGCTCTACCTTGAGCATGATGGGAAAGTCTTGCTTGTGGATTTGATTGGCAGCGGTCCACAAAAAGCGGTCATGGGACGGGTTGGTGAGGTTTCGCTCAGATTGCCAACCGAAAAAGAAGTCGAAACAATGGGAATCACATGGACTGAGCGTCGAACAAATCGAATCAAATTTGGCAATGAAACACACGAAGTTGTGTATGCCCTGCCCGAAATAGATTGGCCCGAAAATTGGACCTGGAAAGACAAACTGATTTCAGATGGATGTGTTGACCCATTGGCACGTGAAGCAGTCTATCGAAGCATGCACCGTGTCGTCGCAAAAGTCATCCTCCATCACCCGAAAAATGGTGTGGTGATGGCAAAAGTGAAACGCGGATTTTTCACCGGACATTGGACACTCCCAGGTGGTTTCGTCGACTATGCTGAACACCCGCGCGAGGGAGCCATTCGAGAAGTGTTGGAGGAACTTGGCGTATCCGTCCAAATCGATGAAAAAGATATCTTGCAAATCTCTGAAAGAATCTTCACAAGTGAAGGGATTCAATTCCTTTCGTTCACATACAAATGTGATGTCAATGCCGAACTTGATTTCAAACCGAAAGCGGATGAGATTGAAGAAGCGCGGTGGTTTTCAGTTGAGGATGCACTTTCGCGTGCCGCAAGTTTGTTCGATGTGGAAGCATTGAGGTTATTAGAATGAGGCAAATTTTCGACGATCATGGTTTCAAAAGAGCCATACAAATCGGGGTTTTTCTTGTAGTCGGTTGTTGTATCCTCAGTCAACTGATGATGCAAATGGGTGGGGGCGAGCG
>JASLKO010000162.1 GCA_030747475.1 Candidatus Thalassarchaeaceae archaeon
ATTTCCCAGGTGGTGTGTGGGGCATCAGTGTCTCTGCTGATTTCGCGACAGGCGCACCTGTTGGTGGCTCCTATTACGAGCTTGAGGCACCTCACCAATTCGACATCGGCACGGAATCCGAAGCCGCCTTACTACTGAATGCATCGGATATTCTTGTTGAGGTCAACAATCAATTGATCATTGAGATCGATGTCAAAGATGTTGCAGCCTTCTATTCTGCTCCACCCGCTGGACAAGAAGAGGCCCGTAACATCACAAATGCTGCTGTTGAATTCTTCTGGGATGCCAATGGTGTCAATACGACATTGGGTACATTTGCAAGTGGTGTCAATGGGCGCGTAACGCTTTCTTGGACAGTCCCTCTTGATCAGGATCCAGGTTACTACGATGTCTTTGCAATCATGTATGATGATGTATCTGATACACTGTCAACCAACAATGGTGCGAGATATCTCGGCAATCATACCATGGCAAATGTCACAGTACAAGTGCTGAGTTCAGTCGTAATTGACCAAAGTGTCCCGGCTACAATTGTGGCCGGAACCAGTTTCCAACTTTCGGGAGCGGTGCAAGATTCCATCAACTCTTCACGTCCATTCTCAGGACCGGTCGACATCGATGTGTTCTGGCTTGACGATACTGAGGAATTGATGGCTGCCGGCCACACAACAGCAGTGAATGGTACATTCAATCTGACCGTGGATACAGACCCCAATTCAGATGGAATTGTGAGTGGGAACCACACACTGATCATCTCCGTGATCGATGGTTCAAATCCATTCTATCTTACAGCTACAGGTTCGAAAGACATCCTCATTATGGGTGTTACAGACTTTGAGCAAACAACTCCGTTGTCTGGCATCGTTGTCAATCGTCTTGACACTGTCACTTTTGGTGGGGTGTTGGTCGAAACAACAGACATTCAAGAATCTGGTGCTCCGCGCGTGATTAACTTCACATCTGTCGGGGCGCAATTCCACGATACTTGGATGCCAGGGGGTGCGACGAATGAAACTGGCCATGTTGAATTCGCATATACCATACCATTAACACAGCCATTGGGTCCAATTACAATCACACTGTACTACAATGGAACTTGGCACATGCTTCCGGATGCCAGTCCAATCAACACCGTCACAGTTCGTTCAGTTACGATTCTCGTGGTAGATACAATTGTTGACAACCCAATTGCCGGTGGTGGATTCAACGTATCGGGTACACTACTATCCGACAACAATTCTGCAATCATTCTCCGTGACGGCACTCCGATGTTGCCCACACTCACCTTCGATATTGACGGTTGGACGAATACGTTCACTGTCGCCAATGGCACGGCCCAAGGCGATGGAACATGGTGGGCATGGGTCACACTGAATGCAGACTTCCCAAGAGGGACTCACACCATTACTGCAGAATATACACCTACGGTGAATTTCTATCAATTCAGTACGGCAAACAATACATTTGACAGTCGTGGATATTCTGTATTGACCATTACAAACCCATTAGATTTGAATTTAGATGATCGCACAGTTCGTGGTGATAATTTCACAGTCAACATATCTCTTGTCGACAATGCAGGTGATCCGATCAACAATTCATTGGTCTCAATCGATCCGGTTGGGATGAATGCACCTGTATTTGTGACAACAGATGAAAACGGCTTTGCATCTGTTGATATTACCGTATTGAATACAACCTCGCCAGGTCCACATGCGATTAATGCAGACTTTGCTGGAGAACCTGGTACAACGGGGGTCATCGGCGATTCGACATCCACCAGGATTGTCATTCTGGCACCAACCGTCCTGACCGTGGATACAATTGAGGGCACACTCATTGCAGGTGAAACGCTCATCATTAACGGCACATTGCTTGACGAATGGGGCCTTCCACTGCTAGATACGGATGGAAATGCCTCTGGTGGAGTGATTCACCTGTACATTGATGGCAATGATGTGGGTACGACATGGTCGACACTTTCCAATGGCTCTACTGGTGCTTATTCACTCACCTACACGTTGCCTCAGAGTACAACTGCTGGCGGGCATGGATTGGAAGTTCGCTTCCTTGGAGGATACCTTTGGGTTGATCCAGTTGGTGCAGGGGATTCAGTGAATCCAGAATTCTACTTGTCATCATTCGCATCCGATGTCTTCAATGCAACACAACCGACTCACATCGACATTGTTGCAGGTGGTGGACAAATCGATCGTGAGGAATTGATTTCGATGAGCGGCATTTTGCTTGATTCGGTTGACAGACCAGTTGGCAATATGACAATTGGAATCTATCTTGACAATGTATTCCTGACGGATGTGACTTCAAGTGAAGATGGAACGTTCGAAGTGTTCTATCCTGTTCCAGCAGACATGACATTAGGTCCAGTCACAATGGATGTACAATTCAATGGTGCCCCATTCTATCTTGGCTCAAGTGCAACAGTGGGTTGGGAAGTTTACAGCCCAGTCAATATCGACGTTTTGCCACTTGAGGCTGCTGCAATTGGAGATACGGTGATGATTTCTGGAACAGTCCGTGACAACCTCCCTGCTGGATGGGTCGCTGGACACAATGTCGACATCCGCTTTGATGGGGTATTGATTGGCAATGCATCCACTGATTCAGAAGGTGTTTGGACATTGAATTGGACCATCCCTCAATCCACTGAATTGGGTAGTCATGTCATCGATGTATACGCGCCCGCGCAAGGTTGGTATCGTGGTGGTGAGAGCAACGGGACAATTTGGGTCGCACATCATTCTGCAATTTCATTGAATGCTAATGGTGGCGATTCCACTCGTGGCTTTGATTGGACAATCACAGGCAATTTGTATGACAGCGATGTAGTCGGTTGGCCTGGCATATCAGGTGCGCAAATTCAGATTGCACTTGATGGGGCCTCGATTGGAACAACAACCACTGATGCAAATGGAAACTTCAGTGTCACCATCCCAGTAAACATGTCGAGTGTGAGAGGCGACCACGTCGTGACTTTCCTCTATACAGGTGACACGTCATGGCTTGGAAGTCAGAGTGATGTTACAGTGACAACTTGGGCTGATGTTAATATCCAAATCACCTATGTGTCTGACAACACCATTCGTATGGATCCAAATCACCAAATTCGAATTGAAGGTCGTGTTGATGAAATTGGTGGGGATGGCAATGCAATCACAAACCTGACACTTACATTGGTTTGGAACCATCCAGATGGCAATGTCTCGACATTGCCTACTGATAGCCTTGTTTGGGACAACGAAACAGACACCTTCGTTCTTGAATTCATGGCCAGTTCAAACCTACTGCCTGGTGACTTAGAGTTTGTTTTGAGTAGTGAAGAAGACACTTCAAGATACCTAAACTCAGCCAATGCAACCGCTGATTTGTTCCTACGTGTTCGGGCCACCTTCGGTATTGAAATCGATATGGTTGAGCTTAATTCACACAGCATCACAGGTAGTGTAACTGTACGTGATTATTTCACGAGCCAAGCCATTCCAGATGTTGCCATCGGGGTCACATTGCTTTCCCAGGATGAATTGCCCGAGAATCGAACACTGCCAGATACGATGTCCGCATACACAAACAACGGTGGAATTTGGGATTTTGAAATCAGCATCCCTGAAAGTTTGCCTCCGTTCTCAGATCGAGATCACTGGGGTTCCTTGTATCTGAAATTCAACAGCACATCGGATGTTTTGACTGAAGAGAGTACACAGGATCTCTCTCGCGACCCATACACATTGGATTATGAGGCAGAGAAGGCTGTTTCTGATGGCCTTTCAACTTGGGTATATGGGCTGGTCATTGCGATTATCGCCGCCGCTGGAGCTGGTGCTTGGGTTCTGTACTCTCGCCGACGAGAATCGATTGATGAATTGGCAGAGATTTTCTCCTATACTGCTGAATTATTGGCAGCTGGAGATGCGATACGTGAGTCGATTTTCCATTGTTATGAGGAGCTTTGCGGCGTTCTCATGGCGCACGGCCACCTTCGCCGTGATTTCGAAACCGTTCGCGAATTCGAAATGGCCATTCGAAAGGCGATGCCAGCCCTCAGTGATGAGGCGTTGACAGCACTCGACAACATGTTTGAGATTGCACGATATAGTCGTCATGAACTTGGTGATGCCCATCGAAGCCAAGCATCTACTGCTCTCCAACGAGCCATCAGTGAAATTCAAAACGCATCACAGATGCCAGCAGCAGGACCGCCACCAGTCTGATTTAGTCCCGTATTAAATCTAGGATTAACTCGTTACCGCGCCATCCTGCGCGTGCGAGTTCGGTGCCAGGGGGCAGTGCAAACGTTCTACTGAGGACCTCTCCATTCTGTCCTTCAATATTCAGACGCAATGCCTCGAATTCACCTTGATTTCCGATTTCCAATTGGACTCGGTCGTGAATGGCTCCTTCCAAGGGGAGTACAAGGGCATCTCCCTCACGAAAACCCCCCAGGTTTGCAACAGCCGTATCTACAGATTGCATTTGTTGGACTGCTGAAAAGTGTGATTCAACCCCCTCACTCGCAGTCTGCAAAATACTCGCATGAGCTGATTGTGCTTCTGCAAGGTGTGGCAAGTCGGAGAGAAATGCATTGTGCAAATCAGAGGGTGCTGCTGAAAGTCCAGCGAGGATGGGCTCGGGAGCCTCTCTTTCGCCACTTTCTGACATTGAATCTAGTTCAACGGACGTCCAATCCATGGTCTCCCTCTGCCATCTCGCATCAGTGGGCGTCCTTGAACCCATCCATATTCCTAATCACCCTTGGCTGGTTCAGGGAGGTGTTCGAAAAATCGCTTCACCATGCGTCCGGTTCGCTTTGAATCATTCGCGGTAAACGTATGCAATGTCGATGGCAAGCACATTCGATATTGTCCCGTCAACAATCGGTTGTCCAAAAGTAGGATGAATGCTCGATCTTCGGATTTGCGAATCGCCCTGCCCATGCCTTGCAATACACTGTTTACAGCAGGTTGGAGTGCACCATACATCCAACCCATTCCCTGATGTTTCCCGTCGATGTATTCTCGAAGTGCGTCTTGCGGGACTGATTTGGGTGCAATTGGAATTCCGACACAGACAACGGCATCGAGAATATTGCCTGAGTAATCCACACCTTCTGATAGTCGGCCCCCAAAGACACCGGCTATCAGCACCTTTGTCCCCCTATGACGTGCCTCACGTAGTTGTTGAATCGCATTATCAACCCGTTTCTTCGACCAGGTTCGAGATTCGATTAACAGCATACGTCCAGGCCAATCCGCTTCTTCAACAATTTCTTCAAGCATACGATAGGATTGACAAAACACTGCGACATGGCCGGGTGTATTTTGCAGCAATGCATGGATATGCCGTCTAATTTTTCGTGTATTTTCGGGCCCACGAGCCGTGTATTTCGATGTAACATCTGATGCCACCAAAACCGGCCTTCTGTCCGCCAGAAACGGTGAAGGGTAAGATTGGGTAATCAATGGGCGTTCGGAAGAAATTCCTAGAGAATCAGCATACATTTTGGGCGGTGTCAATGTTCCAGACATGAGGATTCCACCACGAACTGTGCGAAACACCTCTTCACTCATGATGGCTGGATCTAGTAGGTGTGTTGTAATCCGATTTTCATCACCTCTTGACGTCAATACAACGCACATGGCAGGAGATTGTGCATATTGGTTGAGGATTGACAATACGATGGCTAAGCGTTCTGAAGGCAATTCATCTTCATCTTCATCCATTTCGACTTGTATCATAAATAATTGAGCAATCAATCCATCGAGATCTATTTTTTCTCCTGAAATGTCACCTGAAAGTTCCTGTCTCAGCATCGAAAGAATGTAATCGCCTTCCACACGAACCTCAATCTCAGCGCCGACGTCACCTGGATTCCTGAGCTGATCTCGTTGGTCGCGAATCCAAGTTGCCAACCGCTTCTTGAATCGCCGCAATGCCTTTTCACATGCTCTCGCGCGCGTAGCATTGGCTGCGTCGATGGCAGATTGTGTTGCTTTCTTCTCTAGTGTTTCGCAATGTTCTTCCAAATTGAAGATGGCGTCGCGCAATATTTTGTCATTTAGATTCCGACTCAAACTTCGCCGTATTCGATCGGGGAGATTGTGGGCCTCATCAACAATGATGATACAATTCTCTAACTCAATCCCCATGGATGGCAATGATGCTTTTCGCACACTTTCGATGAATACATGGTTGTAATCACAGACCAAAATGTCTGCATCTGAGGCCGCAGACCTTGCGGTTGCCCAGGCACAAACACGTCGATTGGTGGCCTCTTTGATGGTGAAGTCAACATGTCTTGGTTCACTTAGGATAAGATTTCTCAATCCTGCACGCCTATTCTCACGTTCGCTTTCAGGTGTTCCTTGTTCACAGGAACACTTGCCAGTCCCTCTGTCAACATATTCACACATAGATTCTCGTCCAATCATGTCCACAAGGGCTACTTTTGACTGATTTTCACCTAATCTATTGTTGATGTTATGCACTGTATCGACAACAATCCTGTGTTGGGATTGCCGTCCAGTCATGAAAATTACGTGTTTGCCTTCATCTGTCCTTGCAACTGTTAGGGCTGCGGCCAGGGCCGCTGCAGTTTTGCCGATTCCAGTTGGGGCATTGGCAAGTAGGAATCCCCCATTTGACATGACTTCCAATCCGTCATTGATCATGCTGATTTGCCCATCGCGCAATACATCATGGGCCAGAAACCGCGCGGCAGTCACAGACTTATCCGGCGGCATGGAACTTGACCTGCGACTCGGCCCCCCTTGAAGATTACACATTGGGTTGCCGAAACGTGCGGGATCGTTTGCAGATTGGGGGGTCCCCGCCCGAAGGCGGGGAGGGGGTGACGAGTGGTACTACGCATTCGTCGAAGGAGGGGGTCCCCCGCCGAAGCGAGGGGGGGTGTGATCTGAAGCGGATTTTGCTCTTAGGCGTAGAGATGCTAGCCCAAACGAAAGGGAAGTTGCGGGGGGGTTTTCACGCCCCCCCGCGTTGTGCATCCCATCATCATACGTTGCCACGTCTCTCGCCCCTGGTTGGTGCATCTGCCTAAGCAGTGTGATCCTCATGTGGTTGCGTTCTATCACGCATTTCAGCCACGCGTGCATCTAGCAGCATGCTGAGTGTCTCGGCATCCGCCAATGTTTGGCGCATGTAGA
>JASLKO010000163.1 GCA_030747475.1 Candidatus Thalassarchaeaceae archaeon
GAAGGTAGAATCTCAATGAATGTGCAAGTTGACAACCAAGGTGAAAGGGATGTCAAAGCGCCTTGTGGCATCCTTCCTGGAAAAACCGATGAATTGATTATTTTCGGTGGCCATCATGATACGGTATACAGTGGCGCTGGCGCAGTTGATGATACATCAGGAACCGCCACCGTGTTGGAATTGGCCCGCCAATTTGCCAACATGGCTGAATCCAAAGGAGAGCCATATTACACGATTAAATTCTGCACTTGGGGTGGCGAAGAGGAAGGTCTTCACGGCTCAAAGGCATTCGTTGCCGCTTATCTTGGGCAATTGCAAGAAAATCTCAGATTGTACATCAACCTCGACATGAATCATGTCGACATTGATTTGGAAAATCGTGGAAATGCGCTGTGGTTGTTCGGCAACGATGCTCGCGACATGAAATACATCAACCAAATCGTCGACAAATTTGAGGAAGAAAATCCGCAAGGGTTGGCAAGTAAATACGTCATCAATACGGATACTCTCGATGGTGAGAAAGGTTCCAGCAATGGAATGCCCTACAATTCGGATCATGGCCCATTTGTATACGACATTCAGCAAGAAGAAGGTGATGACCGCGGTCGAGCTGTAGTTTGCTATGGGTCGGGTTCTTGGGAATATCACACCTACAAGGATACGATGGATCGTTTCAATGAGGAATCCCTGGCAGTGAGCGGAATCATCTATGGTTCGTATGCTGCTTGGCTAGCCTGGGGATGATTGAATGGCAAGAAGGGCACACGCAAGTCATATCCTATTGCGACAAAAGTCTGATGCAATTAGAATACTATCTGAAATTCAAACTGCAAAGAAACCTCTCAAGGTCTTTGAGAAGGCCGCCAAGAAACATAGCAAATGCCCCAGTGGCCAACGTGGTGGTGATCTCGGTTGGTTTGGCGAGAGACAAATGGTCCGTGAATTCAGTGCGGCTTGTTTTGACCAACCGCTGAAAGAAGTAGATCGATTTGTAAAAACAGAATTCGGATATCATTTGATTTGGGTTCATGATCGTGAAGAATGAGGTGACGATATGAGTACGATTGTCGCTGTAGAGAATTACAAATTAAAGGGCAAACATGGCGTTTTTGATTTCGAGAGAGAAAAGGATCAAACATTCATCGTCAGCATTTGGGTTACGCTAAAGGAACCTGCAAAAAATGATGAAATCGAAACAAGTGTCGACTATGGATTCTTGCAGAGAACTATACACGATGTTGTTGCCCGTGGAGATTCAGTGTATATGATGGAAACATTGTGTGATAAAATAATCGAAATTGTCTCAGGTCATCTCAATGTGGCTACAGTGAGAATTCGAATCGAGAAGCCTGATGCTCCAATGCCCCACAACGGCGGTTTGGCTATTGTTGAGCGTTATTGGCCAGAAGGAGAGATGCTCCAATCATGAATTAAGATGTGCAAATAGTGCATCGTAATCGGGTTCAATGCCAGGGTTTTCTGCATACCATGAATACCCAATTGTTCCATCCGATTCAACCACAAACACGGACCTCTGTGCAACAGTATAACCTCCGATTACGAAATCATCGTAAGTCACCCCATATGCCGAAATCACTTGACGATGAACGTCTGAAAGCAACGGATAATCAATCCCATTCGCATCCCTAAATGCATTGTTAGAAAAAGGCGAATCCACTGAAATTCCCAAAACGGCACAATTCTCCATATCTGAAGATTGCAATTGATCGTTTATTGTACAAACTTGATTTTTACAAACACCAGTAAATGCCGCTGGGAAAAAGGACAGGACGACCCTGGAACCTTGGAAAGAGGAAAGTGTGACCTCACTTTTATCGTGTGCTGTTAATGTAAAATCGGGTGCTGTATCTCCTATGCCAACCATAACTTGCGCGGATAGCGACCACGCTAAGAACATGTGCCTCATGGCATATGACATGGGGTGGCAGCAGGTGGTCTCTGCCGAATTGGGTGTCATCATCATTTCAGGACCTGATTGCCTACATTGCATCGAACTTCAAGCACAACTCTCTGAAAAATCACTAGAGGTGCCATTTCATTGGACTAACAGAAATGATGGTTCAGAAATACTCGAAAAATACCCCCTTTTTGCAGCGGCCATAGATGTACTCCCATTCGCTGGGATTTTTTCCTATGGCAAAGGAATTGAGATCATCAGAGCGGCGAGTCGCGAACGGATTGAAGAAGTGCTTTCAGAACTCTGAGTAAGCGATGGATTCATGCGTCCTCAAAGAGGACGAGTTGGTATGGAGGAAGGGCTCAAGCAGGTTTTCGTGCCCGTCGTCGCCACACCGGGTGGTGAAAAAACCCAACTGGGTGTATTCTCCAAGGAAGAGGATGCTTGGGATGTTATGCGTGCATTTTTGTCCAAAGCCGGAGCAACAGATGTAGTCACAGGTAGCATTGTGACATGGGAAATTGATTATGTCGGAGAAGAAGGATCTTTCGTGCTTTCATCTTTTGATCGGAGAAATTGTCCAGTTTGCGATGAGCTGACATTCTGGGTAGAAGGTGAAGAAGAAAAAGCACGATGCTATTTCACCAGATGTGGTGCTTGGATTGAGCAGAATGCCTACGACCCCAGTCGTTGGGATTGCGGATGGCCTGCTGCCAACTGGAATAAGCG
>JASLKO010000164.1 GCA_030747475.1 Candidatus Thalassarchaeaceae archaeon
TTCCATGAATTTTTTTCGTCTTCAGATAACCCTTCCACATAGGGTGAGGGTAATTTCTCCGCGAGCGCAGTCATGTACTTCGCGAATTCATTCCGGTCTATAACGACACACCCGGCCATTTGAGCACAATCGAGGGGTTGAAAACAGAATTGATGCCCCGAAGGGGCATGGCTGAGGACGTCACTGCCGGTTTACTTGCCCTACCAGGCAAGGCGGTCAAGCTTCATCACTTGGTGAAAGCACCTGAGAATGCCATTGAATCGATTCGCATTCGAGAATCTTGGAACGCTGACGAACCGGCCACAGTTTACACCACTCCTGAACGCCTACCAGATGGAACCCCTTGCATTGCTGCAACGGTCATTTTACGTACGCGAGGGTGTCAATGGTGGTGGAAATCAGGGTGCACATTTTGTGGATACTTCAACGATGTTCGTGACGATGTAACCAGTCTTAACTTGCATGCCCAATGGTTGGCAGCAAAGGATCAATTGAACAATTTTGAAGGTTGTGACATGGTCAAAGTTTACACCTCAGGCACCTTCTTTGAGGACGAAGAAAATCCAGCCGATTGGCAGGAAACAGTCCTGACTGAAACCGCTGAAATGGGCAAGCACCTAATCGTCGAGGCTCAAGCCCATCTTTGCCATGAAGAAAAGATTGCTTGGGTGGCTGAAAAACATCCAGGGTGTACGGTTGCGATTGGGCTTGAAGCGCATGATGATGAGGTACTCAAATTCCATTGCAATAAAGGGTTCAGAATCAAAACATGGAAGAAGGCTGTAGACACCCTACAGAAGCATGGTTTGAGAGCCAAATCTTACCTCCTATTCAAACCCCCATTCATGTCGGAGGGAGATGCCCTACATCACACCACGAAATGGATTCGAGAAATCGTTGAAGACAGTGATGAAATCAGTGTCAATCCAATGAACATTCAGAAGCGAACGATTGTCGATCGAATTTTCAGACATCGCGAGTATCGACCCCCTTGGCTGTGGTCATTGGTTCAGATGATACGAAATGTCCATTCAGACATTCATCCAGAAGATGGTCAATCCAGCACTCGGCTCATCGTTCACCCGACGGCAGCAGGTTCGGTTCGCGGTGCACATAATTGTGGTGAATGTGACAAAGAAGTCGCTGCCGCCATCGAGCGATATTCAGTCTCAGGCTCGCTTCTCGAATTTGAGGGGTTGAGTTGCGTTTGTGAATCACAATGGGACACAGAAATCACACTTGACACGTCTCTTCCAATGCCACTCGGCAGTGGCCACGATCGTCGCCTTGACCCAATTGAGGCACTCCTATCTCCATAGTCAGGACCCCCTCTGGGGGTCCATTGATACGCCGAACGCTTATGAGCGCCCTGTTGGTGGCCGGGTTGCCCATAGGGCAAATCTTGGTGAGTGTCTCAAATGCCTGATGATTCAATACTACCTGATGTTACGCTTGGCGATGATGAACCACCGATGGCTAGAATCATGTTGGTTGTCAGTATTGTTGTTGCAATCGCCCTACTCATTTTGCACGGTGTTTTGTTCCCTGGTTCAGAGATTCCTGCTTTGGGAGATGTCGTCACGCTCCTCGGTGGATTGGCCAATAGTGGTATCTGGATATTCTTGATTGGAATCATGGTTGGATTTGGAATGATGGTTGCGACCGTCATGGGGGAGGCCCTAGAGGATTAGGAGGTGTGATGTATGTTACTTGTTGATTTAATCACACTATGGGCCTCTTTCTTGCTCATCTGGATTTTGCTAAACAGAGGAGTCCCAATCTTCCAAGAACT
>JASLKO010000165.1 GCA_030747475.1 Candidatus Thalassarchaeaceae archaeon
AGATTCCCTTGCGGGTCCATTGCGATTCCAAGTCCAACATCGTCACTCCCGCTACCTGCTTTTTGAGCCCATGCCGAATTGCCATTGGCCAGAATTTTTGTGACATAAACATCCTGATTCCCACTGCTGGTCATTGCGGTATTTCCAAACGAGGCAGTCCCCCGAAACCAACCAGTGATGACCAGATCTCCATTTGAATCAAAGGCCATATCTTCTGCATAATTACTACTACTACTGCTCACGGTTACTGCCCAATCCCAGGCGGCTGAATTTCCTTGATCGATTGCTTTCGCGATGAAGGAATTGGTGAATCCCCCGGAGCTATAACTGATATTTCCAAATGTAATACCTGAATAGAATCCTCCGGCGACAAACACCCCGCCCTGCGAATCGACAGAAATCGCATATGCCTCACTGGAACTGCTCCCACCTGCTGCTTCTACCCATGTCCAATCGCCTTGCTGTGATATTTTCGCGATGAATATATCCGAACCCCCATCGGCTGTGATGGAATCGCTACCAAAGTCCGAGGTGAATTGGAAGTATCCTGCAATGAATGCATTCCCATTGGGCCCGATGTCAATTGAATAGGCTACATCATATCCTTGGGCACCACCGGCCATCGTAGCCCATTGCCAACTCCCCCATGTGTCAATTTTCGCAACAAAGATGTCTTCGACACCGGCCCAAGCCAATGTCGTTGTACCAAAATCAACATCTCTCGTGAATGAACCAGTCACATACGCATATCCAGCCGAGTCCATAGCGACCGAGGTCCCGTAGCATCTGCCATTGTTGTGACAATCTACGCCCTCGACCCATTGCCAATTGCCCCAAGTGTCAATTTTTGCGATGAAGAAATCATCATTCGTTGTGGGGCCAGCAGTCATACTGTCGGAACCGAATTGGGCCGTATTCTGAAATTTCCCAGTGATGAATACATTTCCCGCAGAATCGATTGCAATATCCGTCCCTTCATCATTGGACGCCCCTCCTGCTTGAACGGCCCACAACCAATGACCTGTACTGTTCATTTTGGCGACAAAGATGTCATCGTTCCCTGCACTGGTTAGAGTGATACTGCCAAATGTGGCTGTTTGCTCAAAGGCCCCGGTGACGTAAACGTCACCATTTGAATCGACAGCGATTGCATTACTCTGATCATCCCCACTTGACCCTCCAGCTTTGTGCGCCCATTCCCAGGCAAGTGCCTCCGTTGAGGTTGAGCGACTCGAACTTTCTGAAATTACAGAATCATCCGACTCCAGTTCCAGATTGGTGACCGATGAGATGGAGGCTGAGAGAACCATGAAGAGAAGCAAGGCAGCGCAAAATGTAGCGGCAACAACCTTCCTCATTGGTCTGCTCGGTATTCCTACTCCTCTTAAGCACAATCGCGGGATACCCAACGCAGAATCCGATTGTCAAACCTGTTTTCAAATTGCGAGGTCCCTAAGGACCTCGATATCATCTGGCGTGTCGAGATTCAAATGTAGGTGTAAATCATCCACTTCGAATCGTTTAGGATGACACAATTCTCGAAGAGAGGTATTTGGTTCTGCTAGGTGAACTCCTGCAACATCATCAGGCATCAGCAACAAGGGGTGACCTCCTCGTCCATCCTTGGCTGGACAAGCACAAACATCCTTGCTCATCATCAATTCCAGTGTTGCATCAGAGAACCCTGGGCGATCAACAGGTACCACAAGGAGTTTGAATGCTCGTTGTCCCCCTTTATCACTGAGAATTTGCTTGATTCCGCACTGTAACGAACCGGTCCGACCCGCATCTGGGTTCGGATTGATGACAATTGTGCGGTTTGGCAAAGCCAACAGGACATCGACACCAATTTCGGCATTGGTCACAATGACAGGTTCCAACCCTTGTCCTTCCAAGCGTTCGACAAGGTGTAGAATCAGAGGTTTTCCATTGACTTCAACAAGTGCTTTTGGTTGTCCAAGTCTAGAACTGGACCCAGCGGCCAGAACGATGCACCGCACAGCCTCACCTCAGAGTCTACGCGTTATTTCGCGACCGATAATCATCCGCTGTACTTGAGATGAACCCTCGTAAATTTGCATGACCTTGGCCGCTCGCATCAAACGCGCAACAGGATATTCTTCTGAGTATCCGTAACCTCCGAAAATTTGCACAGCATCTGTCGTGACTTCCATCGCTGTATCCGCTGCAAACCGTTTGGCGTGTGCAGCACTCTCTGTATTGCGAATGCCATTGTCCGATTCCCATGCAGTCTTCCAAGTGAGCGCTCGGCTGGCCTCAATCTTGGTCTTCATGTCTGCGAGCATGAATTGAATGGCCTGATGCTGATGCAATTTCTTGCCGAATGTTTCTCGCTCATCCGAATATTGTAGTGCATGTTCGAATGCAGCACGACTGATTCCGGTTGCATGAGCGGCGATGTTTGGGCGGCTGAGATCAAATGCAGTCATTGCATTGAACCAACCCTTTCCTTCGACACCACCGACCAAATTGGCTGCGGGCACCCGAACATCTTCGAAATTGATTGAGCGGGTATCACTCGCGCGCTGACCCATGTTCGTTTCTTTTTTACCCAAAGAAAGTCCATCGGAACCGGCTTCGACAATGAACGCGCTCATTCCTTTGTAACCAGCTGTTTTGTCGGTATAGGCTAGAACGAAGAACCAATCCGCCTTTCCAGCACCTGTAATCCACATTTTGGATCCGTTGAGGATGTAGTCATCACCATCCTTGACCGCTGTTGTTTGGATGCTCGCGACGTCACTACCAGCACCGGGCTCTGTGACGGCGTATGCAGCAATTCGAGGGGCCTCGGTTAGGCGACCTAGATACTTCGCCTTCTGTTCTTCAGTACCGCCTGTGATAATGGGTGCTGCCGTGAGTCCGTTGCTATAGGCCGCTGTAGCGAAGCCCGGGTCACCCCAAGCAAACTCTTCCTGGACCAGAACTTCATCCATGGTCCCCATGCCCATTCCTCCGTATTCTTCAGGGATGTGGAGATTCATCAATCCAAGTTCATGAGCGGCTTCGATCGCCGCCATTGGGAACTCACTATTTTCATCCCAGTGCTCCGCCATGGGCCGAATATTTTCCATCGCAAACTCACGAGAAAGTTCCTGCAGCATTTGCTGCTCTTCTGACAATGTGAAGTCGACCATGTACCTTCCACCTGTTTCTCTTTCTTAGCCTTACTCACACAAATTTCGCAGATGTTCTTCAACCAATTCTGCGGTTGGAATGGTATAATCTTCAAGTGTTGGTGCAAAAGGAACAGGTGTATCAATCGCTCCAATCACCACAGCTGGGGCTTCTAGACTCCAGAAGCACTGCTCCTGAATGCGGCTACTGACAGTGTGCCCCATCCCTCCCGTGTACTGCGCTTCCTGTAGAACCAGCAACCGTCCAGTTCTCGCTACACTGTTCACACACGTCTCTGAGTCGAATGGTGCGAGTGTTCGTAGATCGATGACTTCGATTTCCTTTCCTTCGGCTGCAAGTGTTGTGGCTGCCTTCAGTGCAACATGCACCATGGCGCCCCAAGTGACGATTGTAGCATCACTTCCACCCCGGACAATGTTCGCCAAACCTAGTTTGTAAGTATCTCCTAACTTGACGGCATTGGCCACACTCTCAGTATCGACTTGCATGTGAATCCGTTCACCCCAGCCAGTCATTCCACCACGCAACCCATACATCCCTAGATGTTCAAGGAACACGACCGGATCTGGAAGCGCCGCAGCTTCAACCAATAAGTCGTAGGCATCCTGTGGATTGGAGGGGAAGACGATGACAAGTCCGGGATCATTCATGAACCAAGATTCAATCATATTGGCGTGGAATGGACCACTTCGAGTCTTTGCTCCAAGGGGAATACGGACCACCATCGGTACATCTGCCCCCCATCGCCAGCGTAGTTGAGCAGCATTGTTAATCAGGGCATTCATTGCAAGGGCGGCAAACCCTCCAAACTGAATTTCCGCCATCGGACGCATTCCGCCAAGGGCCGCACCGGTTGCAGCGTGTACAATCACCGCCTCAGACAATGGCATATCCAACAACAAATCAGAATGCCCTTGATTCTTGAGTGGGACATTCATTCCGAATGCACCAGAGACTTCCATGTCTTCACCCATGAAAACGGTAGATGCCCCATATCTCTCTGCAATGGCAACCATCGCATTTTGGATAGCTCGAGAATATGACCATGCATTGGCCTCATCAGAGAATTCCAATGACAACCGACCCGCCTCAACAGGTGGCTCAATTTCTTTGGCAGGATTGGACAGCCGGTCGAGTTGCATACGATGTGAATCCGCATCATGAAGGGTAGTAACTCCGTGACGAACACTGTCACCCTCAGGCCAAGACATTGCCTCCATTGCGGCCCTACCAGCATCGACGTAGCCCTGCTCCTCTTCTTCCATTTCTGAAAGTGTGGCTTCCTCAATTCCCATTGAACGAAGCAATTTACGATGATTGGGGATTGGGTCTTTTGCTTCCCAATATGCGAGTAGATCCTTGTCAACATATCCAGGTGGTGTCCCACTCGGTGAGCCCAAGTAGAGATCGTCGTGATGGTGAGCATGGCCACACCCGCGCATGGTTTCAACATGAATCAATACAGGTCCCCCTCCTTCTAGGGCGAATTCTCTGGCCACAGCGACACTGGAATGGAAATTGCTCGGCTCAGATCCATCAATGGTCCATGCAGGTATACCCATGGCCACTCCTTTGTCGCCCCAAGTTTCGGCTGCTGATTGACCCACAACAAATGTGTCTAGGGCAATTTGGTTGTTTTGAATCATGAATGCAATTGGCAAGCCTCTTGCGCCTGCGAAATTCATCGCCTCCCAGAATTCACCAGAGGAAGAACATCCTTCGCCAACAGGGGCCAACTGGAA
>JASLKO010000166.1 GCA_030747475.1 Candidatus Thalassarchaeaceae archaeon
GGAACCAGTCAGGAAGTTCTCGCTGCAGCCCCAAAGCCACTCTCTTGAGTGGCGATTTCTGAAAAACCTTAGACGAGGGGGGTAGTGGGACCTCTGATGGACGTCACTGTGGCCAACCTGTTTCCTTCCCTTCAGGAACCGGGTGGAAAAGTAACTGGGTTACGAGTCCCTGTGGATGAGCCAGCGTGGGTTTTGCTCGATAAATCTCGTTCAGATGGTCTTGCATATCAATTGGAATTCCTTTTACAAGCGCTTGGCTCAAATCGAAGAGGTTTGCATAATTCTGTCACAGTGGATGAAACAAAGGGGCCAGTTCACATTGTAGATGGCTCATTGATTGGACCGAGTGTGCATATCGAAGGTCCGTCATATATTGCAGGTGAAGTGCGACATGGTGCCTATGTCCGTAGCCACTCATGGATTTGTAGAGGTGCGGTTGTTGGACATGCGACTGAAATCAAACATAGCCTCTTGTTGCCTGGGGCCAAGGCACCACACTTCAACTACGTAGGAGACTCGATTTTGGGCAATGGTGTGAACCTTGGTGCCGGTTGCAAACTTTCCAATCTGCGCAATGATGGAAGAAATATCCGAATTCATAATCTAAATGTGGACACCGGATTGAGAAAATTTGGTGCAATACTAGGAGAAAATGTCCAGATCGGATGTAATGCTGTATGCAACCCTGGAACCGTTTTGGGACCAAATTGCAATGTGTGGCCCAATGTTACTGTGAGTGGTGGGCATCCATCTGGTAGCGTGCTAAAGGAGTGACTCGAATGGCGCGACCTAGATTGCATGGAACAGATGGAATCCGTGGCAGGGCCGATGAAACACTAGGTGCAGCATTGGAATGGGATGATGAAGGGGCACTCAATGCACTGATTGAACATCGTGTACTATGCAATCGCGCGATGCGAATTATTGGAGAAGCCACAGGTTTGCATTTACTGAATACGGTTGGTGACTCACCATTGGTCGTGATTGGTTGGGATCGCAGAAAGGCAAACAATGGATTGGTCGATGCCCTTGAATCCGGACTTGGAGCCGCTGGATGTCGAACAATTCGAGTTGGTGAAGTTCCCACTCCTGGTTTACATCACGCAGTGTTGGCAAGTGCGGCAGATGCTGGAATGATGGTTACTGCAAGCCATAACCCTGCAACAGATTCCGGAGTTAAATTGTTTGATTCTGATGGATATAAGTCAATGCCAGAGACAGAAGATAAAATTTCTAAACTGGCCTGGAATTTAGCCGATGGAAGTATCGCCGCCCCACAAGGAAAAGGCGAAATATTGGATGAAATTGATGGATTGGGTCTCTACAAAAATTTCCTCAACCAACGAATCGAATCTTTCGAATCGCTCTTCGATTGTCACATGAACTCAAATGATTTTGATTGGCAAGAAATTATTGCATCACCTGGACTATTACTCGATTGTTCAGGTGGGGCGGGAACAGATTGGTTCGCAGAAGAACTCGTTCAGCGCAACATACCTTCGATTGAAGTGAGTAGTCGATTGGACCCAATCAATCATGAATGTGGCGCTGGTGATTTTTCACCAACAGCAAAATGGCTGGCTTCTGAATTACTCATTGAAACTCCTTCGCATCGATTGCTTTGGACTATTGCGAAAAGATTGGAGGAGAATGAAGGCGTCCCATCTTGGAAACCTGGGCAAATCATTGGAGCTGCACTCGATGGAGATGGGGACCGATGTTTACTCATTGAAGGTACGTCGGATGGATTCCAAATTGTCGATGGTGATCGAATGTGTGATGATATCATGCGAGCCGCTCTATCTACAAATTCAGGAAAATGGAAAATGGCCTCAAGTATTGAAAGCGATCTTGGGTTAACAGCCGATTTGGACAGATTGGGTGAACACGATTCGATTACAACCGCGGTTGGGGACCGGTGGTTGTCAGCTGCATTGTGGAATAATGGAACCGAACGATGGTTGAAATCAACCAATTTCCCATATGTAATTGGAACTGAAGATTCAGGGCATTTGGTCATGCCTGCATTGTGCCCGAACACTTCGGACAAATGGGGTTTGGTTGGAGATGGGGCTGCTACACTTCTTGCCTCGCTCCTGGCCAGAGCTGTTCTCGTGAAGGGGGGCGGAGGTATGTCATTCGAAAATGGTTGGAAATCTCGTGTGTCAGTTCGACCGAGTGTCAGGGAGAGATGGACGGGTGACAATGAAATTGCTGAAGAAGTTCAACTAGCAGCTGAAGCATGGTGTGGTTCATCGCTTATCAGAGAAAACATCGATGGTGAGCCAAACCTTTTGCTATTGTCCGGACATCTTGAGGGGAAATCAATCTCAATCGCAATTCGAAATTCAGGAACTGAAGCCAAGACTTCGATTTCGATTCGGTTTGCCAAGGGTATCGAGGCTGATGGAGGAGAATTGAGTTTGAAAATTTATGAAATACTTACCCATCATCTTTCTCCAAATTCCCAGTAGATGAGAACAATTGGTGGCAAGCGCTAAGTCAAAGAGACGTGACAATCAGTTTGAGGCACATGCTATCTGCGGATGTTTTGGCGAAACTCGATGCCATGGATGAATACGATCGTATGCTCGCATTTGGCCGAATTGGCAATGAAAATCGGATGAGTGCAGCTGATGTCGAAGCGCAATATAATGCATGGAAGGGTGGGGGTTCGGTTCCAGAATCATTCATTTCAGCAAAACCAACCACTGGTCCACCTTCGGGACAAACGGCCAACTATATCGAAGATGCTTCGCGCTTTCGACCATCGTATGACCCTAGTAGAGAGGGTCGAGCGAGACAATCACAGATCGAACAGGCGGTGATGTGCCCGTTTTGCAACTCAGCCTTGGGCATCCCCTCAACACGTCCTATCAAGGTAAAATGCCCCAGTTGTCTTACAGAATCGACTTTTACGTCATAATTGTGGAAAATAATCCAACAATTGAAAACACCCTCGCACCCCCCTAAGGGGTGCGGGAGGTGCTCTAGATGGTCCGAACTTTGGTTATCACGGTCGATCGAGACAATGATTTAGGGGTTAAAGCCGGCATTCGTGGAAGTGTTGTTGGCCGAAGACAAGTGCTCACTGCGGCCCTACGATTGGGAATCGCCGACCCTGAAGAAAGTGACACAAATGCAATCTTGGGGGCTTTGCATCAACACGACCTATTGGCGGAAAGTGCCGAACCTAAGGATGAAGTCGAAATTGTAATTCTCACCGGTGATGAACGAGTTGGGATCAAATCCGACCGAAACATCGCTCAACAATTTGAGGATGTGATTTCAGAATTTCAGCCTGATCGTGGTGTTTTGGTTACAGATGGCATGGAGGATGAATCGGTTTTACCGATTCTTACAAGCCGTCTTTCAATCGACCATGTTGAGAAAATCATTGTTCGCCAATCAAAGGGTATTGAAGGTACATACTACTACATTGCAAAAGCGATTGAAGATCCAAGGTGGCGTGCTAAGCTACTGGTCCCAATATCTGTCTTTATGATGATTCTAGGACTTGGAATGATCCTTCCAAATGGAAGTATTCTCATTGGTGCGATGCCACTACTCGTCGGTGTCTATCTATTGTTCAAGGGCCTTGGTGCAGAGGATCGGCTTGAACGATTGATGCGAGATATGCGAGAATCT
>JASLKO010000167.1 GCA_030747475.1 Candidatus Thalassarchaeaceae archaeon
GTAAATGCCCATGATTGAGTTGGGTCGACTTGGGAGGTTACACGAAGCAAAGCTTCCAATGATTGACCTGGAGGAGGAGGCGTACCGATTTGTGGCGTCACCGTCATCTCTACCGTTCGTGCCCCATTGAGAGGGATGGCACCAGTGGATCCTGAGGATGCACCGATAGATGACCCAAGATTGTCTAGGCCAACCCGCCAACCAAATGGTGATTCAAGGAACAAATTGTATCCCTGAGGGCCGTTTCCATCATTTTTCACATCCACTTCGAAAGTGGTTGGATTGACTGGATCAACATACAATGTTGAGAATGGTGCTTGGAATGAAACATCGGACAATGTGGGGACATCGAGCGACAATGTAAGTGGGAAATCAATGTCATTGTCATCATCTCTGGCCGTGATGGTCAATTGATAGATTCCTGGAGCTGGAGATTCATCGTGAACCAATGTGAAATCAACCGCTGCGGATTCAGAACCATCGAGTGCAAAACTGGTCTGTGTGAAAGAGGTGAACCATCCATTCATGGTTTGTCCATTGTTGATTCTCATCGGTGTAGATGCACTGATGGACGCATTGGTCGAAATCAATGCTGTATTGCGAATTTGCAATTGCCAAGATGTACTTGTTTGACTGGCATCATCTAGTTGTAACACTGTTTCTGTTGTTGAAACGCGAACACCTGGTGCACTGACAGCAATGGGGATTTCGAAGAGATTGTTGTCTTCATCAATCTCTTCTTCTTGATTGTCAGGATCAATTCGAATGGTAATGGCTTGAGTTCCTTCATTGAGGGGAGTCCATTCCCATGTGACCCAACGAATCATGCCTGGTCCCAAATCAATCTCTAAATCTCCGAGGTTTTGTGTTCCTGCAATGGCTTCAATCCGAAGATTATCGGCACCGCCACCACCTTGGTTTTCAATTTGAATGGAAATTTCACACGCTTCGTTCACCTGTGGGATGGATGTTGACAATACAAATGAGGCCGGGACGGGAAGAGGGTCACTTCGCAAATCATTGACACCTGCACCTCTTACTGCAAGGGCAAAGGGTTGGTCACTGCGTTGTCCACCATGTGCTACATCGGTAATTTCAACCGTCCAAACGCCCGAAGATGCTTGGTCGATGAGAACGACTTCAACATTGTTGACATCATCGGCATCTCCACCAGTCGTCGAACGGCCATTGGCGAAGTCATTGCCTTTGTAGACGGTCCCATCAGGTGCGGTAATGACCATGTCGAGATTGTTTTGCAATTGAGTTGAAGCCCAAGTACTCCCTGGATAGTCAGACCAAGTCAATACGGCCTTAAATGGAGTATTTCCACGACTGAGGTTGAATTGATACTCGCGTGTTTGTCCACTTCGGATGGTGTTTCGATCATCAACCCAAACCCCTGTATCAGTCCCAGGGATGAGTGAATTGGCGAGATTGACACGCCCCCATCCCTCATTCATATTGGGGATATCGCGTGAACCGGTATCTTCTGCACCAAGAATCAGCATGCCTTTGATGAGGGCGCCTTGAGGTGATGGACGACCTGCGACTTCCATCAGATATTCGCGAATCAATACCGATGCACCTGCAGCATTTGGAGCAGCCATCGAAGTACCACTGTATTCCAAATACCATGTGCTGTCCCAAGACGAACCAGCTGTGTCTCCGGCATCTTGACTGCGACAAGATCTGACCCAAGAGCCTGGTGCGGTTACATCTGGTTTGATGCGTCCATCATCGGTTGGTCCGCGGCTGCTACCATCTGCCAATGTGCTCGGAGCGCCACCACCACGATTGTGATGATTGCCGACTGCAACGACATTCTTCGCTGTGGCGGGTGGTGTAATCGTATCAGAATCTGGACCATCATTCCCAGCGGAGACCAGGACCAACATTCCATTGTAAGACCAGAATTGGTCATACTGACTTGTGCGGCTGTCCGCATCCTCACTACTGGTTGTGTATTCACCATAATATCCATCGGTTCCCCAAGAATTGGTATGGATGTATGAATTGCCTTCGTATCCTTTTCTGACAAGGGTGTCCATGCTCACGCCACCAAAGTTTCCTGAACTGTCATCTTCCATGGCTTGGAAGCGAAGTGTTGCCTGTGGTGCGACACCTGCATACCCACCACGACTGCCATTGCCCAATACTGTACAAGCGACGTGAGTACCGTGGCCTGAATGTTGATCCTCGGTGGATGAATCTCCCCAGATTACCGATTCAACGTGTTGAATTCGTCCATTAAAATCACCATGATCTTGATCGATTCCAGAATCGGCAACCGTCACCGAATGGCCACTTCCATTCAAACCTACAACGAAGTAATTCGCCACATCATCAGCACGCATATGGCCGATTGCAACGTTATTGTCAATACTGAAAACGGGCTCAAGACTAAGCCAAGAGAGGGCAGGTTCTGCGGCTACTGTAGCGATGTCGGATAGTGAAAGAAGACCAAGATGTCGACCTGTGTCGATTGGACGGTGATCTGTGAGATAATTTTCTGCTGTGCTGTCTAAATTCCCCATTAATCCAGGCAACCGAACATGATCTTGTGGAGTACCCATGTCAGCTAGGCGCCAACCTGAAAGTTGCACAGCTGTGGATGGAGAAGATTGTAACGGAAGTTCAGAAGCTTCGGTGAGTAGGTCACTGACATGCTGATCGACCATGAATGCCAATGGAAGGGCATGAATGGCTGCGACCATGGGTAGGTTTGCTGCAGCATTGAGGGCTTCGGGGTGACCTTGAATCAAGAAGCCAGATGGGGGAATGTGTGCCCGAACTTCAACGCCGGGTAATTCAGTCAGAGCCACGCGTCCAGACCACAAACCCACATCTCCATCAATGAGTACCAATGCAATATCTGTCCGAATTGTGGTCAATACTTCGGGGACCGTGACATCCGATTGTAAACCTGAAATTGTAAATTGACCCAAATGAGTGTCAGCTGTGGTGTCGCGAACATTCTCTTCACCATCCCAACTGGATGATGGAGATACACTACTGATGCTATCGGGATCAGGTGTCAATACAATCCGTTCGATGCCCGATGAATCATCTTCTGGCTCATCATAAACCGGGGTTGAGGTCAGTGTAAAAGGGGCCATACTTGACATCAGTAGTACTCCAAGAATACAGTACACAATTCGATGCCGCACGTGACTCCCCAAAGGTGGGGGCTGCTGAGTCCGCTTTCTATCTTCCCTGCTCTTGACGACACCATAGGTGTCGTTTAGAACCAATGACGCTCAGCATCGAGGGTGTGTGTCTCAAATGTGTAGTCACCAACTTCAATGGTCCAAGATTGCTTTGAAACTGGTCCGCAACATTCAGATTCGTAATCAAGAGTGATTTCAATGATGTACAATTCCCAAATGGATTCCCCAGTAATAATCAATTCAAGATCATCTCCCGCAATCGAAGTGTGAGCCAACAATGAAATTGGTCCAAAGTTAGTCGAATTAAGGACCTCTCCTTCTTGATTGGAAAATGTTGCATCGACCTCAACATTTGCAATTCCACGGGTTCCGTAATTGTGCACTTGCAATAGTACAACGTGACCAGGACCGCCCTGTTTGTACACAACTTCAACATTGACGGCATCTCGAGGAACAACCCAGAAACCAATCGCAAAAAGACTGAACATTAACGCGGCCATGAACACCGATGCAAGTACGACTCTAGCGGGTGTAACATGACTGGCAACATCTTGCGCCCGTTCGAATGCTTGGTCGGCAATTTCTCGTTGCTCATCGGTGACTTCAAAATCATCCTTCAGGATTTTTTTCTTCATGCTTCGAATGCGATCGGTTAGACTCAACTTGTCACCATTCGCAGCTTCCAAATCAGGGTTATCGGGATCACCAACCAATGTGTACATGCCCTCGATTTCTTCATCGTCTTTAGCCATTATATCACCCCGCCAATGTCGCCAATCCCGTCACGATGGCAGTGGTCAATGGTTCTGGCAATAGATAGTGGGTTGTATGCCCATTAAAGCCCATCAAATTGAGTAATGATAAATCGGATGCAAGACCGTTGATGCCGATGGTTGTACCTGTTGGAATTCCACCGGTAACCTGGGCGTCAATCAAAACGGCTCGACCGTCGAAGGTTGTATCGCCAACGTCGACTGTTGCTCGAGCATTCGCAATGATTCTCCCTCCACGAACATCTTCGATTTTGACGATTGGATACGCGCCTCCAATCGTGTTGACTTCAATGGTTGCACTCTTGAGATTCTCTCCTGCGGCTTCCAATTGCTCAAGCCAAACACCTGGTTGAGCTGGTACATCATTCTGTCGTAGATACAGGCGTTCGATACCATTGCCACTACTTGTGACACGTAAACCGAATTCAGCCGTTGGTTCAATGCTCATGTGACTGGCTAGATTTTGAGCAAGAAGAAGCGTGTCGCCACGGGCTTCAACAGCACGCCCAGTTGTTGAGATGAACAAATCCATACCGGGACCAGATGATGAAAATATCAGTGTGGCCATCCCTTGGAAACCCAATGGTTTGGTAATATCAAAGACTGTTGATGGAGCTGTGGTGAGATTCATTTGACTTGGCAATTCATGCAAAAATACGGTCGCAGGCCACCATTTTCCTGCACTAAATCGGTTCATCTGTAGCATTAGAGAATCAATCGACAAACCATTTTGGTCTGCACTTTCTGCTTCCATCCCAACAGAAACTGTTGCACCCAATGAGGCGGTCATGTCCAATTGCTTGGGAATTCCTTGTAACAGTAATTCGTAACGCGTTTGTTCGGAACGATCGAGTAATGTTGCATGAATCGCATCTAGTGATGTACTCATTTGATAATTACTGAAAATAGACAATTGAGGGACCACCGGGCGATAATCGGTCGTAATTTGTGATTCAACTTTCAAATCGGTTGATTGGCCCGGTTCGAAGCCGAGTAACATTAGATGTAGATCACGGCCGTTGTAATTGTTTACTTCAATCATAAATTCTTCATTTGCAGGTTTCCATCCAACCAATTCGATATCGATGTTCCACAGGTCGGTTACCGAGAGATTTTGGTAATCGACTGAGAGATCGATTGTAGGGGCAACATCAGGCATCCAAATGCGAGAGTGGAATGCAGTGTGATTGTCTTCAGCCATGTCTGCTTCCATAGAAATCCCATGTATCCATTCTGGTTCAGGCAATTCCATACGACCTTGTTTGGCATCGACGACCAGATCAAATCCTTGATCAGCGTCCAATTCAATTCCGAATGAGAAATCAGAACGTTGGTCATCGATTGCACCACCGGTCACACTGGTCACCAATTCTCCTAGCATTCCATTCACACTCTGTCCGAAATCAGTGAATCCTGCTAAGAAGAATGCAATCCCTGCCAGCCCTTCATCGGTGGTGAATTCTGGGACATCAAGAGCACTGGCTTCACCGACACCTCCTTGGGGAATTTCCATTGCAAGGTTTGAGGGGAGAGGGTCAATCAGTACATGTGCGTTCAAGCCATCTGCTGGCGAGTCATGGGTCGTATGATCTTCAATCACTGCATGGAATGGTGCATCACCTGGACCGACAAGGAAACCTTTCCCACGACCTGCTTCACCAGGCACACCGGGCATCTCAGCACCTAGATATCCAACTTCAGTAATTCCATGTACACGTACAGAGAGAGTGGCTTCATTGACATCCTGATCTTGGATGAACAAGAAATGGTCGCCATCCATGGTTTTCGGGTCAGTTGCATTGGAGATCATCAGAGAAATCGAACCGATGGGTGTTTGAGAAATCCAAGAAATATCATCACCAATGGCCATCGTAAAGTTCCCGGGTAAAACGTCGATATCGAGGACCTGCCGTTGTTGACCCTCCCGCCCAGCATAGATGATTTCACCAATGTCTCGATCCGATACGAATGTGAGATCTGTTGCGGATACGTTGACATCAAGTGATGCGGGGTGGTCTGAGATGTACACATATTGGAAATCACTTGTGTCAAGGTCAATATTGCCAAATTCATCATCCTCGTGCTCTAGGAACATGACGCGCAATGGGTCACCTCCCACCGCACCAAGAGAAATTTGTTGTGACTGCGTATCTACATCATCGACGATGTGTAATGAATGCAGACCCTCATGATGCAAACTAATGGCAATCGGAACCAATTTGCTCACATCAGACCCATTGCGATGTCTAACAGAGGTCGTACTTTGATCATCAGCCAACAATAAATGGGGACCATAGGCCACAGGGACGTCGGTTGAGCCCATCACAAGTTGAAGCAGGTCTACCGCCATAGGTTCTCGACCAAATTCGAAGTGGTCCATCATCTCCAGATGAATCGCTGTGCCTTGTGTCGCACTACCCGTACTTCCACTAATGACGTCGACAAGTGCATTTGGTATGCTATTGATGATGTTTGAGATATCGATGAAGATATCGACCACAGCCAAAATTGTAACATCAAGAATCTTCGAGAGAATGTCCAGACTGTCGTCGAGAGTTCCGATTTCTTGTTCATCACTCCCACCTAGCCAGAAGTCCCCATACAGAATCATGCCTGTCGGCAAATATTCCACATTCAATCGTGTCATTCTGTAATCAGTATCTGCACCTTCTCGTAGGAACCACGAAACATAATCCAGTGATGTTACCGATTGTGTTGAACGAAGGAGAACGAGGGTATTTGGTGGGTTCTGTGGATCGATTGGAAGGCTAGGATCGTTTACATTGGGGGTTGAATCACGTGTGAAATTTTTAATGCCTAGTATCAACGATAATTGTGTAGGAATTTGACCGGGGAGTTCTGGTTGAGAGGCACTTCCAAGCATTTGGAAACAGCGTTCAATTTCTGTTGGGCTCATCGTCCCAGAAGGCATGCCACGAAGCCAAACAAGTGTATCTGAACTATTCCCATATGGATCACTTGAGCTCTCTCTGTAAGCGCTACGATTTTCGTGGAAATGCAGCCAGAGATCCGCCCGTTCATCTGCATAATATTCAATCGTAGTCAAACCATCTTCGCCAACCGTACCTGAGCCGGATGGGAGAACATTGTCCGTACGAATCGTCAAATCAACAATTGATGGCAAATTATAGTCTGTTGAATTGGGGTGGACACCCATTTCTAAATATGACAATTCCCAGACTTCTCGTTGTCCATTGTTATCCGGTGAAAAATGTGCATAACCGAAACCAACACCAATTCGACAATCATGTTGCCAGGATTCATTGAGATGATTCGCATTTGGTTGATAGTGTGATGGACATTGTGTCTGACCTCCATTGTCAATTTGAATTGAAATTGGGGCTGAAAGAGCGGCGATGGTGATGCCAGAATCTGATGAATTGCCTGGAACACCTGAAGTGAAGCCTGAGGCCAATAGCGCCAAGGCCGCCAATACTTCTGTACCAGCAGCGGTTAAATCGAACCAAAATCGCTCAAATCCAACCTGCAATGCCCAATCTGTTGGTGCGATTGTAAAGTGAGAATCGATTAACCAAACGTATGATTCACCAGATTCTGTAGGGTTGATTCCATAGGCAAATGGTTTCAGCAAAGTGACCTCAAATGATTCCATGTTCACCCAAATTTGATCCGATGGGTCGATGACCTCAACCCTGAATTCAATGGTTGGCTCAATCCACAATTGTGTCGGGGGCGATCCAAGTAAACCCCAACCTTGTCCAGGAGATGGGTCAAAACCCAGGGTAATGCCAACACGCACATCGGGATTTTCAACCTGAGTTGTACTAGGATCGTCATCGCCATCGATGTCTATTTCATGCATCAAAGGGGTTTGACTAAACAGACTCAACAATGAAGAAGAAAATGGAACTACAGTGAATTTTTCATGGTGAGGGCCATTGTTCTGTGCTTGATATTCTGTCCAAATGACATAATCTGTGAGATTCAAAAGTGTACCCCAAATTGTATCGACCAAACCTGGTGGAGCATCGGCACCTAACAGAATATCGATTGGTTGGGGGTGTTCGGCAGCCACAGGTGTCGTTGATTCAACACCCAATCCATCAAGTGCCATATCCATGTGTGTCAATGGATCTTCTGAACCTAGACTACGAACCCCATTCCGAACTGGAGCCAAGGCTTGATCAGCGTCAGATTGGATTTCTCCATTTAACGCCCAATCTCTTGTTTCCAATACATCGTTAAGTTCAGCAATAATCCCGAAATCCTCAGCTCGTACTTGAGAGGCTTCAACGACCATGATTGGACTTAACATTGGCAAAATGAGGACGAGAATAAGGGCCATGCTGGTTCGGTCTCGAGCGCGTGGCGCCGCCAGAATGAGACGGGTACTATCCTCCATGTCGGTATACACTGCCACTCGCTCCGCCTAAAGGGTCTCCGACCCTTGTGCGCGAGGGGCACGGATTCCGAAGATTACCCTCAGCGTCGAATAGTGCTTCGATTTCCGCATTTAGGACAGTCAATTTGCGCTTCGTGAATGTCATTTGGCATATCCACTGCGTATTTTTGTCCACATTCGGCACAAGTGCCGACAACTTCCGTTGTTTGCGGTTCTTGAGTTTGCACTTCTGGTTCAATTGATATTTCTTGTTCTGGAATTTGAACCGATGATGTTTCTGGCGCAGGTGCGGTTTGAGTCATTTCACCTGGCAACTCAATGCCACCTGAAAGTGCACTTCCGCTTTCGGCTACAGCCGGAGTGGATGGGGGGGCTTCTTCAATCTCTTTTTCAGGTTCTGGAGTCGGTTGTGGATCTGATTCTTCAAAGGCTGAAAGAAGCGCATTTCCATCCACTGAACTTGTTTGAGAAACTGGGGGTGATTGTGTACCATAGCTTGTACCAACACCCGCAATTTCAGCCATTTCATCTCCACCACTTCGTTGGAATCCACTACTTGAACCGCCTCGATTTTGATACATTGCCAATTGTTCTTGATGATCTGGTTCTCGAGCCGAATCAGCTTCTTCGGTAGCCAGTCTAGCAGCCTCTTCATCCATCAATTGTTGATGTGTTCGTTTTTGACTGATGGATCTAAACAAAAAGAGGCCCCCGCCAATCACTGCAAGAGCCAACAACACCGCTCCACCACCGTAGACATATGTCATGACTGCTGATTTTTCTACAGGTTTGTCTTCAACATAAACGCTCAACTCTCTAGTAGATGTCAAGCCTTCTTCATTTGTGACTGTGCAGGTGATGTAGTAATTTCCACCCTTGGAAAATGCCCAGGTCACCAAATCTCCAGTGGCTTCTGCGTCATTCTTGTTATCACCATCTTCATCCATATCGACCGTTCGATCAAAATCCCAAGACCAAGTTAGAGTCGGAGAATTGAGGTCTGTTGCATTCAATCTCCATGAGTGTTCTTCACCCGCTACAATATCTGTTGGACCTGTGATGGTTGACAATTCAGGTGCTGTTCGATCTTGAATGGTCACATTGATGGTTT
>JASLKO010000168.1 GCA_030747475.1 Candidatus Thalassarchaeaceae archaeon
AATTCTAACAGCCCCTATTCATTTGCTCATGCAGCCTTCATTAAAATTCGCGATTCAATTGTATACAGTGAAGGCATGTCGCCAGCCAGAGGCGGTCCCGCATGTATTGTCGATCAACGTGGTGATTGTGATGAACAGTCCAATGCTTGGATGAGCTTACTTCGCACCCGAAATATTCCGGCTTGGTATGAATTTGGCCCCATGACAAGTGGGGATTTCGATATCTGGGAACCTCACGCATGGGCCAATGCAATTTTCCCGTTCGATGAACAGTGGTGCGATGAAAACAACATCGACTTATCAAGTTGTTTTGTGGAAGGCGAAGTCGATGTTGTCAACAATCGTTGGCTGCTGCACACCCCGACAACCCTCACAGAATGGATTGAAGATCCAAGTAATTTAGGTCAAGCCGCTTATGATTTCTATAGACCGTTATCCATCGGGTGCGGTATGTGCTGGACGGAATCTTGGGATACCATTGGTGACCCTGTAATTACAGGTGGAACTTACAGGGTTCCCGTGCGGATTGGCGAGTGAGGAGTTAAGAGGGAGAGGAAGGGCCGAAAGGGTACCGGAGGACCGCATATGCGCATTATCATCGGTGGGGCTGGAGAAGTTGGTCGAGGCGTTGCAAAGGCGCTTTACAATGAAGGCCAAGATGTCGTTTTGATTGATACTGAACCGAATGCAATTAAGGAAGCACAAGGGATTGATGCATTTGTCTTACTTGGTGATGTCACTCGAAGGGAGGTTCTCAAAGAAGCGGGAATACGCGATGCACAGGTATTCATTGCTGCAACTGGAAGCGATGAACGAAACATGCTTTCATGTGCACTTGCACGAGATTTACTTGAAGAGGAATTGCCAATTGCAAAATATCCAAACAGGGCCCAACTATTGACGATCGCAAGAATCCACGATAGTGACCTAATTGCCAATGAGGAAGATCGTTTGGCCCGTTGGTCAGGTGTCGATGTTGCCATTTGTCCACACCAAGCATCCATCGATCGACTGACTGCTGGCCTCAAATCATCTAGTTTGAGTGATGTATTGCCACTCGGTGGTGACGCGTGGATTGTAGAAGTCGAAGTCACATCCGAAGCAAATCAATTGGCAAACTTCACCTTGGGTCAAGCAGAACAAAACATAGACGGTCTTCCAAAGGCCTTCACACTGTGTCGTAAAGGAGAGAGTGCGTTCGTCCCTGATGATGACACAAAGGTCGAGGTTGGTGACCGATTGGTATTTGCCACAATCGGTGAACATACTTTCAAACGAGTTTCTAAAGCCGCAGGCCACGTAGAGCCACCATACCCAGATAATCCTCGTGTGGCCATTTTCGGTGCGACGGCATTGGGCAAGCAACTCGCAATTGAATACCTCAGTGAGGGCAGTTGGGTCACCGTTCTCGACGAAAGGCTCGAAGCTGCCAATGAATTGGTTGGTTCTACAATTGGAGCCCACAAAAGATTGGACGTAATTCACTGTAATTTAGGCGACTTAGATTTGCTTAGAGAAATTGAATTGGCTGAACACGATATCGCCATTGCTGCACTACGTGATGATCATGAAAATATTGCCATTGCCATGAGAGCGGCAGATATTGGTGTTCAACGTACAGGACTTGTTCTCGATGATTCCGCTCTAGCACGAGTTGTGCGAAGAATTGGACTAACGTACGCCGTTTCAGAACGGCGTGTTGCCATCGATTCGATTCTCATGCAAGTCCATCGCCGAGTTCCAGGTCACTACCAATTAATGCCTTCTGTACCAGAAATTGTCGCCATGAGCGCGTCAATTTTTGAAGGTCACAGTAGATTAGACCAAACCATCGGGAAAATTGAGAAAAAGGGTTCTTTCAGCATTGCATTCGTGGAAAGAGAAAATGCTGAGGGGTCACGAATTATGTTCCGAGCTAAATCAGATATGACTGTAAAAATTGGTGATCGTCTTATTCTGTTCGTGTCCGCCAATGATGTGCCAACTGTCGAGAAGATTCTGGAGCGTTGACAATGCGATACGATGTTATCGGCTTGGTTGCTGGATGGAGTCTAGTCCTCCTCACAATTCCATTGCTAATCAGTGCAATTGTTGGTCAAATCATGGGTGATCCTAACGATATTCTCTTATGGTCATTCATCCCACCCATTGCATTTTGTGCAATTGTGGGTGGTATTTTCGTTAAAGTCGGAACAAGACGCGATTCCGCAGAACGCCTTCGAGATAGAGAAGCCATTACAGCAGTTGCATTATCTTGGCCATTGATTGTTGCAGTCGGGTCACTGCCTTACTGGTTTGGACCAACCTTCCATGGGCCGGTCACATGGGATGGTGATGGAGGCACACTGTACGAAGTCATGGGCGGTTTGATACGAGGATGGTTCGAATCAATGTCTGGATTTACGACGAGTGGAGCGACGACGATTGACCCCCATGTATCTCCACGGTGTGAAGGGGTCGACGACTGTATTGCGAGTCAGCCCTATGGAATTATATTCTGGCGTTCCTCGACACAATGGCTTGGTGGAATGGGGATTATCATGTTAGGAATGTTGCTACTAAGCCGTGCTCTTGGTGGTGGCATGTCGATTGCTAGGGCTGAACTCACGGGTCCATCATTGAGTCGTCTTCGCCCTCGACTACAGGAAACTGCCAAGGCGCTTTGGGGCATTTACATTGGATTCACTGTGCTTGAATTTATACTCTTATTTTGGTGGGCTGATTTGAGTTGGTTCACAGCCATCAACTACTCTTTGACAACCATGCCGTCTGGTGGTTTTGGAACAACAGATGGTGGGGTAATGGATTTTGACAGTGCACTGGTAGAAGGTATCATCACCTTCTTCATGGTGGCCACTGGAATCAATTTCAGTTTATTCCATTTCGTTTTACTGAAGGAGTATGCCAAAGTTATCAATGACCAAGAATTACGAGTATATCTTCTGGTTTTGGCAGGTGCATGGGCTATTTTCACACTGAATCTAGTACATAGTGCCGGTTGGGAATGGAGTGAAGCAGTTCGTCATGGAGCTTTCCAGGCGGCTGCTATTGGGACCTCTACTGGTTATGCTAGTGCAGATTTCGCGGCTTGGCCAGTTCTATCTTTGTTTATTTTGCTATTTTTGATGGTCGTTGGTGCATCAGCAGGATCTACAAGCGGTGGTCTGAAAATCCTACGTCTTCGGCTTGCATTCGTACTAGCCCGCCGGGAAATTCACAGGATGGTTCAACCGAGAGCAATTGTCACTGTTCGTATGAATGGGGAAGTTGTGGATGATTCCCGTATGTGGGTCGTCATTGGAATGCTGTCAACATGGGCTGCCTTGGCAATGATTAGTACAATTTTACTCGCAATTTTCGAACCCACACATTCCCTGGAAACTATACTTTCTGTAATCTTCGCCGCACTTGGAAACACTGGTCCAGCATTAGGTGCATTTGGGCCGACCTCAACCTGGGCAGGATTGAATTGGTATTCTTTGCTATATACATCATTTTTAATGTTGGCAGGTCGATTAGAATTACTGACTGTTCTTGTTCTATTCCACCCACGAACATGGCGTAAAGAAACGCTTGGTAAATTAGAAAAAGTCGAGTGACTTTTGTGCCCCATCTTTCGTTGCATCATCGTTTTCTGTGACGGTTTCTCGAAAATCTTCTTCAATTTGCGCTAGACTATCTTGTATCCCTGGTGAAGCATTTACAATTTGAATTTCTTCATAGCGTGCCGCAAGTGCCTTACTCGTCTTCAGGTTCGAACGTAATCCATGAAGTGCGAGATGATCACTAGATGACAAACCAAGTGAAAGTGAAATCACAAAATTTTCAGGATCACTATCCAATTTTTCACTAGAGATGGCACGCAAAGCCGGCCATAACTCCTCTCTGACAGCCATTTCACTAGCACCACATGTTTCGGATAAACACTCAACAATTGAGCTTCGACGCCAAGCCTCATTCCCCCGTCGTAAGAATGCGGGAAATTGTAGAGTGAATCGATCAGGGCGAACTTCATTTGAAGCAACACTGGCTGCTAGTGAACCGAGATTACCTCCCCAATATGTAGAGCGGTAGGCAAGATTTGAAAAACGTATAAACAGAGATTTTGAAGCGATAGAGAGTGTTTTCGAAGCGCGGGCCCAACTCTCTGGTTTACGCATGACTGATGCATTATTCCAAGCGACCCAAGCCGTCAATTCATCAGGTGTCTTGTCTAATATCATGGTCAATTTTGATGCCTCGTGTGCATCTTGGGTACGGTACAATTTTTCCAGTCCAGGAAACAAATCTATATGTTGATCTCTCTGTCCCATTTGGATTTGATCAATGACAGCCTGTTCATCGATATGGCCAGATGATGTCACGCAAATGGCCTGCAAATCACGAACAATTGCGCGAATATCGCCTGGGTTGGCGGCAATAAGACGGTCGATTGCAACTCCATCAGCTGTGATCCCTTCAGCGACCATCACTCGATTGGCAATGCGTCTCAATGCACTATC
>JASLKO010000169.1 GCA_030747475.1 Candidatus Thalassarchaeaceae archaeon
GGCAACACAGCAACATCGATAGGTGCAATTGTCGGGCTAATTCTCAACACAGTATACGCATCATCACCTTTGTCAATTTCATGGTATGCGTGGTCCAATACATGCCACAGTATGCGATCAATTCCAAATGCAGGCTCGACAACGTGTGGCAAGAACCATTCACCATGTTCAGTGGCTTGAATCCTCTTTTCTTCGACCATTGATTCATCTATGGTCACATTCGTACCATCTGCAAGTTCAAGATGAATTGGGAATTCAACAGGCAATTCTAATGATTCCAATGCGGAATTGACCTGACCGGCTTTATCTCTAAATGTTGGGCCGATTATTGCGCCTTTACCAGATAATATTGTGCGATCCACTTCTTTAGGCTCATCATATGGTCGCCAAGCTCTCAGATTCTTATCACCTGTCGCTGTTTCATGTGCCTGGAGGTCATAGCAACCTCGGTGTGCAATTCCAACACATTCAATCCAGCCATACGACCCTTCAATTTCAGCATCCCAACAATCCGATGCATAGTGAGCCATTTCTGTCCCTTCGTGCTGGCGGAATCGAATTCTATCAGGGTCAATACCAACCCCAGTTAAGAAATCCCATGTCCGTGCCATAAACCAAGCCACGGTTGGGTGGCGAATCACATTTCCAATCGAAGCTTCACTTGGTGTCATTTTTCCAGGTTGGCCAAAATCGGGATCAGGTACAAGATTGAACTGTATATCATTCCATGGCGAAAAGTCATGATTTTCCTGCTCATCAGGGTCGATGAAATATTCCAATTCAGCCATATTGAATTCTCGTAGACGTATCATGCCCTGTCGAGGGCTGATCTCATTGCGATACCCCTTGCCAGTTTGAACCGCACCAAAGGGCAATCGGTTTCTGAAATGTCGGTATAGTGCAGGGAATAGCATAAACATTCCTTGTGCGGTTTCCGGCCGCATATATGCGGTCCTTCCACCTTTCATGGCACCGATTCTCGTATCAAACATCAAGTTCATTGGTCGAGCATCTTTCCAATCACTGGCGCCGCAAGTTGGACATGATACAGTCGAAGATTGGATTAATTCATCAATTTCCTTACCTGATAAAATATCCGGATTTGGATGCATTTCTGTGATGAGGTGATCACTTCGAAATGCCCCCCCACACGCATTACATTCTGACATATGATCATTGAATTCGCCCACATGTCCACTTGCAATGAGGACAGCCTCAGGTGTGATGGTGGGGCTGTCAATTTCGACAATATTCCCTTGCGAGGTCCAATGTTCGAGCCAAGCATTGTTCAAGCGTCTCCTCAATCGACCCCCAATCGGTCCGAAATCAAACAGGCCAGCAACGCCACCATGAATCTCGAAAGCAGGCAGGATTACACCGCGCCGTCTCAACATACTGGTCAAGCGCTCAAGGCGCTCTTGCTTGTCGCTCATCGTGTCTTGGGGGGCAGGTTCGCCACATCAAGCAATCGGCCATATTGCCTTACATCATCGGGTTTGAGGAATCCACGCAAATGCGGTGCTCATGATTACAAATATTTTGCCAACATTTCAACGAATCGTTGATATACCGCATCGCTACCCTAACGACCCGTAATAGGAGGAATTTTTCTATGGCGGATACAGTATATCTTGAATCCCTAGAGGAAACAGATGTATTGCTGTCCAAATTGTCACAACCAGTTCGTGATTGGTTCAAGGATAAATTCCCTGATTTTACAGACCCACAGAAAATGGCAATCCCTTCAATCGTTGATGGTGAACATTTACTGCTTTGTTCACCAACCGGTTCCGGTAAAACATTGACAGCGTTCCTGTCTATTATTGACAAGTTGGTTCGTCTTGCGATGGATGGCGATTTAGAGAAAAAGGTATACTGCATCTATATTTCGCCCATCAAAGCTTTGGCCAACGATATCCAACGAAATCTTATCGGTCCTCTGACTGAAATCAAAGAACGGTTTTTGCCTGGTCGTTCTCAGGAAATCAAAGTTGGCCTACGAACGGGAGACACGCCTCAATCAGAGCGCCAAAAAATGCTTAGAAATCCACCCCACATTCTCATCACCACACCAGAGTCCCTAGGTCTTGCACTGGCTTCGAAAAAGTTTCGCCCTTTGATGCATGATTTGAAATGGCTGATTATTGATGAAATGCATTCTCTGGTACCGACGAAAAGAGGTACACATCTTGCGCTAACAATGGCATTGCTAGACACCTTGATTGCAAATCCTGTGCAGAGACTCGGTATTTCAGCGACGATGGAACCACTTGAGGAGGTCGCACATTTCCTTGTCCCCGCACAGTCCGAGGATCGTGAAATCGAAGGTGGCGCACCCGTTCCAAAATTCGATGATGAGGAATCATCGGTAGTTCATATTGCCAAAGTTAGTGGCGTGCGTGAATTGGATTTGGACATTATTTTACCACACCCTAAATTTAGCGAAGTCCCAGTCAAAAAGTTACTAGATCACAATGTAGACATCATCAAAGATTTAGTGGAAGCGCACACCACGACCTTGGTATTTGCAAATACCCGGCAAATGACTGAAATCATCACTCAAAAACTACGTGTTTTGGGACTTGCGGGCGTCGAAGGACATCACGGTTCAATGGACAAACAAATCCGATTGGAAGTGGAGCGAAAATTGAAACGTGGCGAATTGAGATGTTGTGTATCTTCTTCGTCACTCGAAATGGGCATTGATATTGGCTCGGTGGACATGGTCATTCAACTAGGGTCACCGGGTTCAATTGCCACTGCTTTACAGCGCATAGGCCGAGCTGGGCACCACGTGGGTGGAATCCCTCGAGCAAGGTTCCTGCCGACTTCTTCACACGATTTGCTCGAATTGGTTGCACTGCAAGGGGCGATAATGTCGGGCGATATGGATCTTCTACGCTTCCCGAATAATTGTCTCGATGTATTGGCACAGTTCATTATCGGATTGACAATTTGTGGGGAAATCGATATGGATGAGGCCTTTTCAATTATCACCTCTGCATATCCTTATCGAAATTTACCATACGACGATTATATCGAAGTTTTAGATCTGCTTGAAGACGAACGACGTGTATGGGTTGATTGGGAAGAAAATATCATTGGCAAACGTGGGTATGCCCAGATGATTTACTACACAAATATTGGCACAATCGCACCTGACAACAACTACCTCGTTTTCAGTGCCGATGGTACCATGATTGGCCAATTGTCCTCATCATTCGTGCAAAATATTCGACCAGGTGATGTCTTCTTGTTGGGTGGTTCAACATATCGTGTGCACCAAATTCAAGCGAGTCGCGTTAGTGTGACCTCCGTAACTGGATACCGTCCAACAGTCCCCTCATGGTCGGGCGAGTCTGCAAGTCGCTCACGTGAATTATCGCAATCTGTTTTGAATTTGCTCAATGCTTCAATCCTCGCAATACGTCGTGGTCGAGATCCACGTGTACTGTTATCTGAGGCCTACGGTTTGTCTAAACCTGTGACTGAATCTCTCGCCAGATATTTGGAGGAACATGCGGTGGAATCTATTCAAGTTCCAAGTCCAGACAAAATTATGATTGAGCAAATCATGAATTCGCCAATTCCAACATACATCATCACGACCTGCCGAGGACGAGCATTCAATATGGCGCTCGGATATTTCATGGCAGGATTGTGTGATATGAATAATATCCATGTCGTTGAAATGTCGTTCGACGAAAATTCATTCTTATTCAAAACTGGACAAGAAATTGACACAAACCAGATTTATCCTATGTTCAAAGACAATCAGCGTGATGCCGTGCTCCAACGCTATCTACTCGATAGTCAATTATTTGCAAAGCGTTTCCGCGAAGTTTCTGGTCGATCTATGATCGTGCCAAGGCGAATTGGAGCTGATGAGGTGAGTCCTAAGCAGTTCCAACAAAAATCCGAAAAGGTATTTCGCGAACATCGACAACATGCAGATAGTTTACTGATTCGTGAAGCACAGAACGAAATTTTCCATACTGATTTGGATATGGAAGAACTTGAAAAATTCGTCAATAGAATGGATGAAGAAGGCGTTAGAATAGTCCATTCTCGCGTGACCATGCCCAGTGCACTGGGCATGAATTTGTACATGGCCGCATTCGAGGATTTACTTAGCATGCGCACGCGCGCGTATCTTGTCAAAGACATCGACCCCGAGATTTTGAAACGATTGCTCGGGGGTCGTTCACGTGCAACAGACTTAGACGAGGCATCATTAGACGAATATTTCCAGGCAAAGGCAAAATTGCCTGAAGACGCAGATGGTTTGCTCCGATTGATGGAAAAAGGGGGTGGACTACATCCAGATTTGAAGAATCCATTGTACCAGGATAAATTGTCCAAAATCCCGTATCAAACAGTCCACGACTGGGTCGTTGAGTTGGCAGCAGCTGGGGCAATCACAAAAGTTCGTTCTACTGGTTCGAATGAAATCGACGAAAAATGGTACTCCATCCGAATGTCCGAAGTCCATGGTACATTGGGTGTCCTTTCAACAAAGGGTGCAGATCAGATGGATGATTTACGTGAGTTGTATACTGGGGGTTTACACTATGAAGTCGCGAAATCGTTTGATGGTGACCAACCCCAATCCTGGGGCAAAGCGAAATTGATGGACCCGCATGAAGCTCTTCGGATTAAAATCGCTGATATGTTGGGCAGTGAGGGGCCTAAGACATTGGCAAATTTATCTGAGAGATTGCCCTTCCCTCAAGCCCAAATTGAATCTCTATTGCACGAGTTGGAAGTCCGAAACATTGTTTCCATTGGATTTTATCGACAAACGGAAGAGGGTGAATTCATCCTCCGTGTTGATGAACATATTATCACTGGTGGAGAGGACAATGTCATAGAATATCGGCAGTTGCAGAATTTGCTACTTTCCAAATCATTCAAGCCTTATCCAGATGCACTGACAGCACTGTCCGACGGGCACGTGATGTTCGCAAAAATGCAAGAACTACTGGGTAGAGTTGAGAATTTCAGATTTGCAGATTGGAAGGATATGAAACATGATTCAGACATCGTCATGGGTCGATTATTACACTCTCGTGTGGGTTATACTACCAAATCAATGATTCCGATGTTATTGGGGTTACGTCCCGAGCCTTGGTTTTCAGAAATGGATGCTGAACTCTCTGATTTCATCCCACCTGGGGAAAATGTAGAACGGACACAAATCATTGGTCATTTGCCACGCGGGGACGAATTCAAACATGTTCAGCGAGATGCCAGAAATTCTCTATCTAATATGGAAAGACAGATGGTTTTCGTCAAACAGTTTGAGGAATTAATTGATCGAAAGAGGTCACTGTCGCTATTTCACCGAGTGCATGATGTGTATGAACCAATGCCATTCCCACAGGCTCTAGAAGAATTAATTCGTAGAATTGGTCCAATTAAATTGCACTCATTACGATTGTTTGTGAGCCATCCAGTTGAACTATTGGCTGAAATTCTACGTGATTTGGAAAGCGAAAATAGAGTCACACGCGTGACAGCCCTACAGCCCGATCCAACCGATTTCTTCTGTGTCCCAACAGATGCAAAGAGGCTCGAGATGCCGGTTCGCGAAGATCGAGCACTGCGGATACTTTCACAATCCGATCCATTTTGTTCACGGTTCATCCAAGAGGTCAGATATGTTCTCAAGCAAGGATGGTATTATCCAGTATTCAAGGGCGTCGATCCAGTTGGCCGAATATTGATGTTCAAAGTAAATGATTACCTAGAAATCAAGGACATACACATTCCACATGCCTATCTGGACGAGTTTTCAGAAATATTCGAAACATTGCTTACCAATTACAAGGACACGCTCGTCGATGTTTCAGTCCTACATGCATTCAATGGTGTACCCATCCATGATTGTGATGAGAATATTTTGGCGATTGTCGAAAAACTTGGGTTCAAGACCATGGGAGATGGACTAAGATTCATTCGTGGAGGCGTTGTTGACCCTCGGCCGAGATCACTTGCAATCAGAGCATTATTCCATCATCATCGTTTGCACCAAGACACACGAGCTGAGAATGAAACATTGGCCCTCAATCATATCCCTGAAGTGCGTGATGATTTTGCATTACGGGGGCGCTGTGAAACATCTCGTGTGGACCTCAAATCCATGGCAGCAAGCCAACAATTGCATCTCGGAACCAACTTACGAAATCATCAGGTCTGGGCTCCATACAAGCATTTCCAACGCCTTTTGCGCATGCGCGGTGTTGAAGCGGATGAAGATTTACTCGATGTGCTAGAATTTTTCTCAGGGCATTCAGATCCGAAAGTTTTCATGGACCGTTATGCAATGAAACGTGCAGCCTTCAGGAAAATTGTCCAACCTCTTGTACGCTCAGGTCATATCGTGCAAGATTATCGGGGTGGATTCAAAACAGTCCATCCGCTAGATTCCAAAGAAGTATGGGATGTGAAGCGCGAATACTTGCGTGAAATGATTGCTGAATACCCAGTCATGACTCTAAAACAGTTGGAAAAACTCGCAGGAAGCCCATTCAAGCCAGAACAGTTGGCCTCAGTTCTACATGAGTTTGAGGCTGAAGGGCATCTTATCAAGGGATTTTTGATAGACGACTTACATGAAGTCTGTTGGGGGCGTCAAGAATTGTTGGAAAATGCCGACAAATTACCACCTATGCGTGATTTTGTCCTTCCACCATCTGACCCACTGCTGCCTTATTTCCAATCATTATTGCGTGAAAGGTTCGGCTACGGGAGTGCGTACATGGTGTTTTCAAATGAAGAACCCATTGCAGCTTTCAAGGCCAATACTCGTAATGATATCATCGAAGTCACAGATTTCGTTGGCGACTCGGAACGTGAGAAAGAGGCTTTACGAGTAATGAAAGAGTTTGCTTGGGAGCACAATATGCCGTTGAAGGGCAAGGTCCTCGATCGGCTAAAATCACGTTGATTTTGGTTTCAATTCAACGCCGAGGATTCTGAAAAATGGATCAAGCACATCGAGAACATGACTGTGTAGCCTTGGCAGCAAATCAAAGAGAACCAGTGCCATGAGGAACATTGCACCTAAGCTCAGGAATTTCGCAGCATATGCATGTGCAAAATCAAAAATATTGAGGCCATTCCAAAGCCATTGACCGTTGTATTGAACGTGCATCCAGATAATGCCCGCATTTCTAAAGACATTCAAAATATGAATGAGTGGAATAATCAAAATCAATGCACGAACTCTTCGTTGCCAAGGTGCGTTTCGTAGAGCCGCTATCGCCCCAACAAAAACAATCATCGATTGTAAGGCACTACAACCTAGAACGAAATTAATGTGCACTTCCTCGCCGCTTGAATGTTGCATTGGGACATAAAATCCGCCAGCGCCCAATGTGTCGGTAATCAACCATTTATTGCCTTCCCAATGTGCCCAGTCAACCTCGATTCCCCCACCCAAATCAACCATCATTTGGCCGAGAACAATATCGCCTGAACCTGACCATTGCAAAAACAATGATGTGTTCCATGCGGTAAACCAAACTATGGCCGCGTTCAGAAATGGAACGTGTTGAATGGCGAGGTATGGCATGGCAGACCAAAATACAGCACCTCGCAACCAATCAACAGAATCAACTGTACGATTATCACGGAGTAAAATCGCTTCCCAACCGCCGTATGCAATACACACCGGAAGTGCTGCAGCAGACATGAATATCAACACTGGATCTTCCTCGTCTATGTAAAATCCAGTGCCGAGGTAGAAATACAATCCAACACAGATCCATCCGAATGGTGCCAACCATCGCGCAATTGCATTTTGGGAATGAAATGAGGAACCCAAACATACCAAACCAATACTGACAATGAGCAAGTTCGTTTGACCCATGTCCAAGCCGACAATGTCACCCAAGGAAGTGATGCCCTGTGCAATGATGTCTGCCATAGATACCCTCAGGTCGGCAAGTCACATATAGGCTCGCTACGACGCCGTGACGAGTCGCATGTCTAGAGACACCTTTGATTTCAGCGATTTCATGGATGAGTACATCAAAGACTTATCACGTGCTTTGAACACACTCGACCGTGATTCAGTGGGTAAATTGTACACTGAAATGCTCAACGTTATGGATAGTGGGGGAAAGGTCCATTTCATCGGTAACGGTGGTTCTGCTGCTACACCGAGTCACAGCGCTGGGGATTGGAGTAAAGAACTGGGATTGCCAACAATTGCACATACCGACAATATCGCAGCACTGACAGCATGGGCCAATGATACATCATATGCCAACATCTTCGTCGGGCAATTGCAAACTTGGCTGAATCCGAATGATTTGGTCGTCGGATATTCTGGTAGTGGAAATTCTTCGAATGTCGTCAATGGTATCACCTATGCCAATGAACATGGAGCACGCACAGTTGGAATCACTGGTGACTACAAATCTGGTAAGGGTGGAGCTTTGGCACAATTAGCAGATGTTTCAATTATTTGTGACACGACTTCGATGGAACGTATTGAAGATTTACAACTCATCATTAATCACATTGTCAAAGAGGCAGTTAAGGCGAGTCGCGGATTGCCAAGTCACTCATAGGTGAGCAAATGGATCTACCTGGAAGGCACGGAGCCTCGATTGACGCCCCCGTCAACACACTGGAAGGGTGGGATGGGTCAATTGCATATTTGGATCGAGACGGTGTGTTGAATATTGGTCGCGAGGATTATGTCAAGAATGCCGATGAAGTGATTCTCATCGAAGGGGCGGGACATGCGGTTGCCGCACTACGTGCTGCTGGATACCGTATCGTCATCGTTACCAATCAATCACCAGTCAACCGTGGTATGTTTTCCCATGAAGATTTGGCAGATATTAACCAAACAGTCCTCGACGGATTGATGTTGGAAAATCCAGATGCAATTGTTGACTTGGTCCTCTATTCACCCTATGCTCCGTGGGACAATAGCCCGGTGCGTAAGCCGGGGGCAGGCATGCTGCAAGTTGGTCGTCAATTACTGAGTGGTTTATCCCTGGATGTCGCACACAATTCAAATGATATTCAGCACAAATTTGACGAAGGTCGGTCCCTTATGGCGGGGGATCGAAATGCCGATATGGGTGCAGCGTACAATCATGGTGTACGTGGATTTAGGGTTGATCCAGATATTGGTTTGTCTGGAGTAATTGATCGCATGCTCGATGATGATGATGAGGGTGATGCCCTGGAAATATGATCGTCGAGGCTTCCTCGACATTCTGGATCGGATTAGATGACACGGATGAACGTGAACATGGATGCACAACATTTGATTTCAACGATTTAGTCCTTCATTTGCAATCAAATGGATTTTTCATTACAGACCCCCGATTGGTTCGCTTATGGCCATTTGCACCTCAGCGCACACGTGGCAATGCGGCCCTATCTGCAGCTGTAATTACGACAAAAGGAGATCAATTGGAATCCGCCCTTGATGATTGGTTTACCAATCGATTTAGTGACCTGAACGCAGGTCTTGAATTACATTCAGCAGAACCTGTTTTACTATTGACATCTGAACAATTGCCAGTACAAATGTACTGGGACACAGTCAAAAATCATGTTGATTTAGGCGATAGATTGGTTGAATTGGACTCAATTGAGCATCGCCTTTGGTCCACACATGTTGGTCGTAGTGGTTTGATTGGTGCCAGTGCAGCCATTGCATGGCGTGGCGAACATGATTGTACGTGGGAATGTACAGCATGGCGTGCAAAGTTAGGTCCAAGGAAAGTGCCAGAAATTGTTGTCGATATGATGTGCAAAAAATATCCTAAAACAATTCTCAACAGGGATCCAAATGCTAGCAGAAGTTTGATTGCACCACGAACACCTTGTCCAGTATTATATGGCATCAGAGGAGAGAGTCGAGATGCTGTGTTGGGTGGTCACAATTTCCTGCAGGAAAACGGTGTTGAACAATCAATCGGACATCGTGCACACCGCACCAATCAAGCGACTGATGACCATCTTGACACAATGGGGTCGGGTGTGGTTTTGAATCTAGAAGTGATGCAAGGTGGTCATGTCAAGATCGATGCTGGAAAATATCTACTTGCATTTGCACAGGGTGGTCCACTAAATTCACTCGCGCAATCACTGAAGTTAGGGGATGAAATTGAATGGTATGGATTGTTAGATAATGCCGACACGATACACCTTGAAAAATTGCGCCTGGCCCGTGGCAAACGGAATATGAAGAGGCCGGTTTGTGAATGTGGTAGTAGATACAAATCTAGGGGCAAATGTCAGGGTCTGAAATGTCCAACATGCGGCTCAATTGAGGATGACATCTGGGATTTTGAGGTACAAATTGGAGATTGGGTTGAACCCTTCGCATCATTCAGGAGACACCTGTCCAAACCCCTGTCGCGAATGGGTAACGCTGAAGACTGATAGGTTGTGCACAAGTCATGGCCGACACTGTAGATTACGGATACTATGCCATGGCGGCACTTACAGTTGCACTAGTTGTGTACATTTGGCGACTAAGAATGAGAAATATCGCAAATAGCCAGGAAAAGATTCCTATTGCTGGAGAAGATACTCTAGAAGGTGCAGCCAAAAACCCTGAACAGTTTGCAAATCCGGATGATGATGCACTTGATGAAATGCAAGATCTTTTGGAAAAGGCAGCAGAATCCCAGGGCCTTACTTACGACGAGTGAACCCTTCGTCTTCCAAAATATATTCTTGCACATCACCAGCAATGTGTAATTCTCGAATCATCGAATTGACATTGCTTCTGTGCAAAAAATAGACATCGAAGTCTTCGAGGTTGCCTCGTGCCTTCCATCCACCACTATTCGCGTCTTCGTAGGCCGATGATACAATCAATAGTGGCGTAGCTGATATTTTACAACTTTCAGATAGATTCGAGATTAAATTTTTTGAGTTGGTAGTGACTCTACCGACTTTCGCAGTCCAATCATCAACTACAACCAATGCGATGTTATTGAGTACATCCAACAACCCTGTAGCACTTCGAATACCTTGTTCTAGATTGTCACCAATCGCGATAAGGTGCATGCGTGAAACTGCTGATGGAGCGACATTAGAATACAACTGTGAAAAACGATTCCCGTCGGGGATTTCATTGCAGACCCAGATGACGTGGCTACCGGTTGAAAGCACCTGTCTTGCATGTTGTAGGGCAAACGTAGTGCCACCACACCCACCTTCCACTGAAAGGTGAACAGTCCCCTCTAAATCAGGTAGCATGACCTGTCGAATACACCGCGGTACATGAGGAGTGTGGAGTCGCAACCGATATACGACTGGCTCCATGTGGCGATTCATGGGCAACACGAAGCGCTCCAAGAGCTCAGGCAATGATTCTGAGAATGTTGAGCGAATCCCTCGCAGGGACTTGCCCTATTTTGATGAACAATCCGAAGATGTTGGATTGATTGGTGGCATGACCAGCAGCGGTGGAATTTTCCGCGTTGCCTTTCTTGATACGAATCAATTTGGGCCACATGCAATGATTGTGATGCTGTTCGGATTTGCCGCAATTACTGGCGGGATCTTGTTTTTGCTATCACTATAATCAAGCGATTTGCTTTCGTGCTAATTCGACTGCATC
>JASLKO010000170.1 GCA_030747475.1 Candidatus Thalassarchaeaceae archaeon
TAGGGTCGACCTAAATATCCAAATCAACGATGACTGGCGCATGATCACTGACGACCAAACCACCTTCTCTCATCACTGAGGCTCGCTGCAACAATGGCGCACCGGCAGCATTGGCGAGAACGTAATCAATACGCCATCCACGATCTTTTTCTCGGGCTTGTCCACGATTCGACCACCATGAGTACGGACCTTTTCCAGGACCCACGCCCATCCGAAGTAAATCGTTCCAACCCGACGCCAACAAGCGGTCAAACCATTCTCGTTCTTGTGGCAAAAATCCACTCATATTTTTGTTACCAACAGGATTCCAAATATCATCTTCTGTGTGAGCAATATTGAGGTCGCCACAAAGGAACACGGGTTCATCCAATTTCGTGAATGGACGGGCCCATTCAAGCAGGTCTTCCATCCACTGTTCCTTCCAAATTTGGCGTTCAATCTTGTTGGACCCACTGGGCAGGTAACAATTTAGACAATGCACGCCATTGTGATAGGTGTGAAGCATGCGACCTTCGATGTCATCAGGGTCAAGACTTGTGCCCGTCCCTCTTCCCATTTCTGTGAATGATTCCTTGGCCCAAGTTGCAACCCCTGAGTAGCCTTTCTTCTCTGCCGGGTGCATGAGTGTGTGGGCCATTGTTGGGTCCCACTCCTTGGGCAATTGTTCGGGCAAGGCTCGCGTTTCTTGTAGCAACAAAATATCCGGATTGATACGTTCAACGAAATCATCCAATCCCTTGCGGATGGCCGCACGAATACCATTGAGATTCCAAGTGACCAAACGCATACAAACACCTCACTGCGATAGATCTTTGACCTTCTCAACGAGATCCATTTTCTTGATTCTCCACATTCCAAAGGGTGTTAGGGAGATTGAGATGAAGACGACGATTCCAATCAATATGAAGATGGAATTATTGGAGGGGGCGACGGTGAAATATGCAGCCCAAGTGACGAAGGTCGACATCAAGAATTTCGTGCCCATTACGGAGAAAATACAACCCAGAATTCCGCCGATTAATCCGATCGCAAGGTGTTCTCCAAAGAGCATCGCACCCAAGCGATTGTTGGATGCACCCAGCACCCTGAGTGTGGCCAATTCGCGGTCCCGTTCTGCCAGATTCATGACCAGCGTATTGAACAGAACTGCGATGGCAATCAAGATGCCAAGACCCTCAATCGCGAGATAGATTCCCTCTTGTTGTTCCATGAGTGTTTCAAAGGATTTGAGTGTGTCCTCGCGCATCGTGATGCCTAGACTATTCTCTGCAAGTTCATCATCTGTTTCGACACCGTCGGGCAACTGCAACATGACGACTGTTGCTTCCAATCCTACGATTTCTGCGAGATCGGTGCGATGGAAATACACCGTTCGAGAGATTTCGCCTTGGGTAAATCCAGTGATTTTGACCTCGACTGTTTTTGTTCCGAACACAATCGAATGTGTTTCGCCAATTTCCCAACCGAGGAAGTGATTGAGGCCTTCATCAATCAAAATTTCGGGGGTGGCCTGATTGGCCGATGGTAATTCGCCACCTGAAAGATAGACCAAATACATGGATTCGCCCGAATCTGTTGCGACGTTCTCCAATCCGTAAGCGGTCAATTGTCGATTGTCATCGACAGGGTTACCGGGGAAGATGAGCATGAGTTCATGTTCAGCTCCATGCTCATCCGCCCATTCGACGATGGCATCCTCGTTGCCCATTGTGAATGCCTGCGCATCCCAACTTTGGCGCTCTTCCAAGCCGCCGAGGAAGATTTCTCCAAAGGAATCCATCAGAATTATCATTGAACCGAACAGTAGCATTGAAAGGCCAACTGCGAAGAATGTGAGTAGTAAACGGATTGGTTTTCGAACACTGGAACGGATGGTCAAACCGACCGTCGCAGGGAATTTCGAGGTCAACTTCTGCAGCCCTCTTGAGGATACGCGAATTTCATGTTGACCACGCAACACCTCAAGGGGTTGCAAACGTGATGCCTGTATAGACGGCCATATTCCGGACAAGAACACAATGGCCATTGCAAGGATGGCAGTATCCATCACCAGGGATGTAGGCACTTCGGGATTAATGACCGGGATTCCAATGATGTCCTCATACATCTTGACCATCGCTGGTGCCCCGAAAAATACCCCTGGAATGGCACCCAATACACAACCGATCACCCCGATGAAAATCGGTGCGATGACATAGCCAGGCATAATCGACATTCGCTTGACGCCAAGGGTGCGGAGAACTGCGATTTCCTTGGCCTGAGATTGAATCAAACGCTGTAGGCTGAGGAAGATGGTGATACCAGCGACCACCGCTAGCATACCCGTAATGACTGGATACGATTTGGCCGCACCATCCACATCCGCTCGCAAGAATTCGACCGAGGTGACACCGGTCCGATCATACACGCCCATCGCTGAATCATCGTTCTCACTCACAGTGTCTGAAATGCCTGCAATCAGCTCGGTCAATCCACTTATCTCAGGGGATTGTGAATCAGGTGTACCTTCAACATCAATCAACAGTAGATTGGAATCACCTGCACTGAAATTGGCAAGCGCTTCAAGACCTTCGTCAGTCATGTATCCCGTCACGAAAGTTCCGGCTTGTGCTGGAAGGATTTCATCGCCGATGGTGAAGTAAAGGTGATTTGAATGGAAGCCGATTCCCACGATTGTGTAGTTGAGCGCATAACCTGCACCTGCACTGATACGAACGGTGTCGCCAATCTCCAAATCGAGTCCTTCGACGGCGTGTTGATCGATGACAATCTCGTCGGCAGCAGCAGCCATTCGTCCTCCCGAACAACAGTCGTGATCAGGGAGCCATACCTTGTCGACTTCGCCTTCATCGATTCCGTGCCAAACGGCTGGAATCATACCGATGTCCGCATCTGTGCTGAAGAATTGGCCATTGGACCTGAGGCGGGCTTCACAATGGTCCAGTTCAAGCGTTTCACTCGGCCACTGATTTCGAATCTCTTGACAGAGAGTTTCCGATGTGGATGAATTCCAATTTCCCGCGTTATTCTCAACCCATACGTCTGGTAGATTGACACCCTGTTCATCATCGGCATAGATGTCGTCGTATAGGGTTGTGACAGAGGTTGCGTAAGCCCCGAAAGAGATGCCTGCAAAGACACCGATGGCGACCATCAATATGACTGCTGATAGGCGTAATTTGGTACGCCAAAGGCTTCTTGCGAGCCTCTTAGTCAGTAGCATTGACACCTTGTCACCTCCGTTCACACTTTTTCATCAGAGACAATTTTTCCACTGTCAAGGCGAACAACACGTGTCG
>JASLKO010000171.1 GCA_030747475.1 Candidatus Thalassarchaeaceae archaeon
CGTAGTTGGCCGATTATCATGTCTAAAAATTTGCAAACCCGAATTGACATCTGTGGTGAAGTCACAGGATTGTTCTCCCCTCAAAGTGATGATGATGGCAACATCCAAATCAAGTTCAATCTACAACAAGGTGTGGATCGAGTTGAGGTGAAAAATTGCTTTTTCCCCAAACCCAAACGAATCACGCGACGAATCGCCAACGGAGCCCATGTCCGCATCAAGGGTGGCCGGCCAACCGAGTGGAACCTGACCCCGAGTATCGAATTGGACGACATGTCTGAAATCCAAATCATCAATGAAGAAGATGCAGATGGGGAGAGTATTGTCGGCATGGCGACCGCGGGGAGTGTCGTTGGACGAGTGATGACCATTCGAGATTCAACTTGGCAGAAATATCGAACCGGTTCAGGAAAACCGAAGTGGAGATTGACCATTCAAGATGCAACCGGCAGCATTGATGTGGTCGCCTATGCCTTTGCTGTCCCACCAAGTGCGCGTTCGGTGAGACCTGGGGATGAAATTGCCATCCTGAATGGGGTATACTCGGAGTTCTTTGGCAGACCAGAAATCAAATTCCAAAAGAATACTCGATTGGCGATTCTTTCGCGACGAGAGGATTAACCACCACTGGAGACAATGATCAATTCAATCTCAACATCACCATTAATGGTCGATGTATGGGGTACAATTTGTTCTCCGACAATGGTGAGGACGGTGGATGGAGGAATGTCCATTTTCTCAAGCACTGCAGCGATGGTCAATGGTGCATCGAACGTCATTGTTGTGCGCTCACCTTCGTGGGTAATGCCGACCTCCATGACTTTGGCTGAGGCCTCTGATTGATGAGGTTGATGGCGCCGAGAGAGAGATTTGAACTCAAATATTGTTCTCTTTTGGTTCCTCTTGGTCTGCAACATGTGCGAGATACCATGTGACCATGATTTTGACAAAACCAATGATTATCAATACTCTTCCAACTAATTCCATATTGTTAGAAATCAGTTGTTCTAACTTAGAAGAAAACCCCATTATGTCGGTATGATTGCTATTCACAACTAAAATAAAACCGAAAATTATCAGAATTAGTTGGTTAGGAATCGATTTCACGACTTCGATCATATTCTTGTTGGCCATGACAATGCCACCTCTATTAGGCATAAGAATTCTTGGATTTTGGCGCCGAGAGAGAGATTTGAACTCCCGCGTCACGAGGACAGTGGATTTCGAATCCACCGCGATACCGGGCTATGCGATCTCGGCTGTGGCCCTTCGACCTTCGCTTTTGACATAAGCCTGACGAGTCTCAAGCATAGAAGCCAGAGCCCGAATCTTCGTCGCTCAAATCGATGCCCGCAATTTCCTTGCCTTCCATCATCGAAAGCAATCGTGCGGCCGTCTCTCTGGTATTGTCGATGGGTAAATCAAGACCCAAATCAAAATCTGTACTGATTCGTTGTGCAAGGCGGTCAGCTGTGACCACGTCAATACTGGTGCCAACCGTTTCAGCAGAATAGGCCGCACTGGCCACATCATGTAGTGGTGAAAGAGACACCAAAAGACCGGCCAAACCAAGCATCCCGCCCGATGGTTGTTCTGAACTGACCGAAATTCCGCGCTCATTGAGTTCGTTTTGAACCTCCTTTGATGCACAGGTCAGGTGGATGTTGTCTTCACCTGGTTTCGAACTAAGACCGGCAAGAACGATTGTGAATTGAGATTCAGATTCGTCTGCAAGGTCCAGTATGGCTTCCGCAATCTCATGTTGGCCACGTGGCGTCATCGGTTGCCCGTTTCCTGTGATTGTAATCACAAGTTTACCATTGCCAAGCGGGACTGAATGGACTGAAAGATAGGGAGGGACAAGTAAACCGTCTTCAAGAATTGAATGCGGGGGGAGATCTGGATGAATAATTCGAGCAATCATGGTCGAATCATGCTGCTCATTTAGCGTGTCAATGACCAACTTTCCAACATTGCCCACACCTGGAACCGCAGCGAGAATCAATTCGTGTTCAGGCAATCCAATGTCACCTGTCCAATGGATGGAGGTGCTCATTCTTCCTCATCCTCCGGAGAAGGAAGACTGTTCAGCCATTCTTTGGTGCCAACTTGCTTCAGTTTTCGTCGCAAGTCTGCCCGTGCATCTTCTGGTGAGAAACGCATGGGTCCTGCGGCTTGCGCCTGACCCCCACAATCACCACATGTCTCGGATAGCCCGTAGGCACTACAAACAGTGCATTTCTGTAATCGGGTCCGAGCCATATCTCATGACCTCAAGGTGAGGCCTTTGAACCTCTCTCTTGATGGAGGGCTCATTGGCGCAAGATTTCGACTGCACCAACATCTTCACCGATGTTGTCAGCGATGGCTGATTCAACTTGATCCCAGTGCGACTCTGCAATTTCCCAATCGGGTGCTTTGAGTTCAATCCGATATTCTGGCGCACCATCATAGTAGGCCGCGATCTCGACTTCATCCTTTTCAGAAGCGCACTTTTCAACTGCTGTGAGAGCCTTTCGAATCACTTCGATTCCTTCACTTGCATGGATTTGGATGTTTGCAACCGCACGGATGTTGACGAATTCTGGAATGATGTTCTCAATCGCAATTTCGACGAAAACCTTGATCCAATCACCTTTGAACCCTTCATTTTCCAAGGCATTGTTTTCGATCGCCGTCTCTTCAAAGGCTGCATAGAGGCTGCCGTATGTTTCAGACAACTCAGCGTTCATCTCTGTGATTTTATCATCATCCCAACCCGAACGTTCGCCAACAATTCGCAATAGTTGACCTGCCCGCTGTTTGTTCTTCCAACGCTGCAGTGTATCTCTTCGTCGCTCGTCACTGACCGATTTGATACTGAGTTCGACGCTTTTTTTGTCCTTTCGAACCTTGAGGGCCTTGGCGACAACACGTTGCCCTTCTCGGACAATCGATCGGATATTCTTCACCCAACCAGAGGCAACTTCACCGATGAAGATGAATCCCTCTCTACCTGGATAGCCATCTAAATCGACATAGACACCGTTCTGTTTGACGGTCGTAATGGTACAGACAAGAAATTCGCCGAGTTCCGGCCAATTGGCTTCATCTGACATGCTTGGACCCCCTTCACTCGAGGGTCTCAGCTACCGTTGCGCCAGTTAGTTGCGCTTTTCCGCCCGCAGGACGGGCGAGAACTGAGCCACAAACACCGCAATTGATGACGGTGGTTGCTCGCTCGAAAATAATCTGCTCGTTGCCACAATCGCGGCAATGTACACGAAGGAAATTACTGGTTGCCATATTTTTCACCTCAATCCTTGTCGACGAGCTCGAATTTCTTCGCTCGCTTGCATGGTGGAGTGTGGGCTTTGCCCGTCTCCGTACATCTGTAGAGAATGTTGACCCGCTTGGTTGGCTTTTCACGGCCTTCTGGTTTCGGACGTGGGAAACCACGGTAACCTGCTGTGACTCTGCGGAATCTTCGCTGACCCCACTTCAATTCACTCGCACGGCGCTTCTTGACACGCTCAATCGTATGCATGGTATGGCGTCCAGCCTTTGGACTGTAGCGCTTAACCTGACGTGGCATCTTGACCATGATTGAGCCTCCTCACCGTATGGGTGCGAGCCTGCGACCATCGACCTCTATATGAGGGTGTCGCGCGCGAGGAGGATTACAAAACGAGACACTGCGCCGCAAAGTCGGTCAACCTTGATGAACCCTAACCACGGCCCAATCGACATGTACAGCCTTTCCGGGCCCCTGTTGGGATTCTGGGCCCCGCTGGCTTTGCTTTGTCTTGCTGCGGGTTTTTGGCTTACAGATCGGAAAGATTGGCGGAAAAAATTGGTGATGCCAATTGGCCTTCTGTCCGTGGTACTGATGGGCTATTTCGGTGCAGAGACCCGGGGCGGAGATGCCCCTGAGACTGCTTTATTAGCGGTTTTACTACACATGATTGGGCCTGTCGCATTCATGGCGATTGGAACCCTCATTGCAACATTTTCAGGACCTTCCCCAGTGGGACCATTGCCACCAGGATTGCGGCCCATGGGTTTCGTGATGGCCTACGGAGGACTTGCTTGGATTGGATGGATGCTGATTACCGAACCACCAAGTGCCATTGCGAATGGGATTGGACAGACCATCTGGGGTGCCTGGGTGGATGTATTTGTCAGCTTACTGATTCTAATCGCTGCACTGGCGGGATCATTCTGTGTAATGATGGGTGATGAAAGGCACAAGGAAGCAATCACTTTGGCCATTTTAACCATTGCAGGCGGGTTGATGTTCATCGAGATTATGCGGGATGGAACACAAGGCCTAGAAGCGGCAGGTTGGCACCAAATCCATTGGCAAGAAATGATGTTTTTAATTGGTGGTTTGGCGGGCATGTTTTCTGGACTATTGGCTTTCATTGGCCTTGTCTATATGGCAGAAAAGCGAGCCCCAGACCCCGATGTTGTCGCCCCATTAACCGAAGATGAAAAGGCCGCTGTTGATTCAATCCTACGCTCAAATCTAGGCATTGGAGGTGCTGAAGAATGAGTGAGGTTAGAGGATCGTGGTGGCGGCCTGTCGCACTCTTGTTGATTCTGATTGCGTTTAGCATGGATCTCTTGGTTTGGAACTTTTCAGGTGGTGCAGAATTTTCTGCAATTTTCAACCAATTCACATTGGGATTCACGTTGGCTCTGGGCTTGACCGGTTTGGCCTTGCTGCTGGTGAGCATTGGATCAGTCCACCAACATGCACGTTGGAAAGAGCAAATCATCGGACTGATTCTCATTTCTGGCTTGGGACTTTCGCTCACCAATTGGCAAATGGCAGGTTCGTTCGAAGAAATGCAAAGAGGAAGTGTCATCCTATTGGCTGGCGTCACGGCCATGCTCGCCGCATCAGGATTGGTTTTCGGGCTACTGCTCGCCTTGGTTACTGGAAGAGAACACCCCAGAGACCCACTCCTAGAGATGGAATCAACACATGGTGACGTGTCTCTTGAACTCGAGGAGTGATTTCCCTCGCCCGTAGGGCGTGAGGCAACCCTGATATATGGACGGTCGGTCGCCGGGCCGCTGAGGTGTAAAAATGAGCAAGGGTACTCCAAGCATGGGCAAGCGCCAGAAGTCCACGCACATCCGTTGTCGCCGGTGCGGCCGCCACAGTTATCACAAGCAAAAGCGCCAGTGTGCTTCTTGCGGATTCAATGTCACATCTACTAGGCGCGGTTACCGCTGGAACAAGCGAAACCGAACCATGTATCAGAAGAAGTAATCGGGAATTGCGAACCGCAATCGGAGTCATCAAACTCTAAAGGCCCCGAACATGACGACAGATTGGGTTGCGCTATGTGTGGAATCATTGGCGTCGTCGCCCAAGTTGACGAACCCGCAGCTCCAATCATCTATGATGGGCTCACCGTACTACAACACCGTGGCCAGGATGCAGCTGGTATTGTGACCTGTGAAGGTGAACAACTCTACCAAAGGAAAGCCAACGGCTTGGTCAGAGATGTGTTCCAACAGCGACACATGGAAACGTTGGCCGGCCACATGGGCATTGGTCATGTTCGATATCCAACAGCGGGGACTTCTTCCTGTGCGGAAGCACAACCATTCTACACCAATTCACCTCACGGGATTTCACTGGCACACAATGGGAACCTGACAAATGCGGATGAATTGCGGAAACAATTGTACAGAGATGACCTACGACATGTGAACACAAGTAGTGATTCGGAAGTCCTCATGAACATCTTTGCACATGAATTGCATAAGCGAGGCAAAATGTACATCGGTGAAGATTTGCACCTACCCGTTGAAGATTTATTCCATGCCGTATCCAAAGTGCATGAAAGGTGACGAGGTGGATATGCCATCATTTCGATGATTACAGGATATGGTATTCTTGGGTTCCGAGACCCGTGGGGCATTCGCCCTCTAATCCTAGGCCGCAGAGATGGACAAAATGGAGGCGACGAATGGGTCTTTGCCTCAGAATCGGTTGCACTACAGGCATTGGGTTGTGAAATCGTGCGCGATGTAGAGCCTGGTGAAGCGATATTCATTACTGCAGGTGGGCAGTTTTACCATCAACAATGCGCAGAGACTGTATCCTATTCACCATGTATCTTTGAACATGTTTACTTCGCTCGACCAGATTCAATCATCGACGGAATTAGTGTCCATCGTGCGCGTTTGAAAATGGGACGGAAATTGGCGGCAAGAATTCCAAAAGAACATCCCGACGACACCATTGATGTCGTTATCCCTGTACCTGATAGTGGCCGAATTGCAGCCATGGAATTGTCCAAAGATCTAGGCGTACCATTCCGTGAAGGATTTGTCAAGAACAGATATGTTGGCCGCACATTTATCATGCCAGGTCAAGCGATTCGAAAGGATAGTGTTCGTAAGAAACTCAATCCAATCCCTTATGAATTTGAAGGGAAGAATGTCTTGCTTGTGGATGACAGTATTGTCCGAGGGAATACCAGTGCAAAAATTGTCCAAATGGCACGAGATGCTGGGGCAAAGAAGGTCTTTTTCGCGAGTGCAGCCCCTCCAGTCATTCATCCGAATGTGTATGGAATCGATATGCCGGCCAAGAGTGAATATATCGCACATGACCGAAGTCAGAAAGAAGTAAGCGAAGTCATTGGAGCGGATTGGTTGATGTATCAGCATCTTGATGATTTAATTGAAGCATGTCAAGATGGTGCATGTGGTGTCAAAGAATTTGATACATCCTGTTTCAATGGAGTTTATGTCACCGACGATATTGATGATTCATACCTCCAGAAATTAGAGGATTCGCGCAATGATTCTGCAAAAAAAAAGCAGATGAAAAATGATGAGATCCTTGAGATCCACAACGAACCTTGAGGTGATTGTATGGGCCAATGGTTGGTCCGAATTGGCGAATCGATGTTGAAATCTAGACCTGTGCGAAAGTATTTCACACGGGTGATACGAACAACTCTTTTCGCACAATGTCGCCTACGTGATGCCAAGGTCAAAATTCATGTTGAAGGGGGCTTGATGTTTGTCAGCGGAGAAAAGGATGCTGAAATCGTCGATGCACTCATGCACACTTTTGGCGTCAATGCTGTAGACCCTTACATCGAAATTCCAGCGACACCTGAAGATGTCGCAATCGCCGCATTGCAAGCCAATCCGGATCCAAAAGGAACGTTTGCAGTACAATGTAAACGGCATGGGAAAAAAGGGGAATGGAATAGTCAAACATTTGCAGGTTCAGTCGGTGCAGCAGTGTTGGAAAAGGTCGACTTGAAAGTGAATTTGGGCAATCCTGAATGGGCCATTCGAGTGGCGCTTTTCCCAGACAAGGCACTCCTTCTTGGCACCAGATTCATGGGACCTGGTGGACTTCCAATCGGGGTACAGGGATTGGTATTGGCTCACCTAGATGATGAGAAAGATTTGCTTTGTGCGTGGTTGATGATGCATCGTGGTTGTAGGATTCAACCCATAGATGGGAATGGAGATCTGCTCAAAGAATGGGATCCTGCATTGGCTTCAGAAGAATTCGCAAATGAATTGGGCACAGGCCCTGGTGGTGAAAAAAATCCGAATCCATGGGGCGTGGTTGGATTTCATCTCCCGGATGCCCCCACAACGGTTCCTCTAGAGGATTCAGTGAGAACTCCGTTGGTTCACTTGGAACCGTTGGTTGGATGGTCTGAAGAGGATATTGCTGAACTAAGTGAGCGAGTTTTCGCCTAAACGGGTTGGCGGCAATCTCAAGATGGTGACGCCCATTCAGTAAACAATGCCGATGGTAATTGACCCGATTGCTGAAATCAAATGTGAGACCATCGTTCGTGCCATCGATGTTTCAGACAATGGCAAATGGTTGGCTTGGGGTGGTGAAGATGGTGTTGTTCGAATTGTAGACACCTCGGGCGTCCCTACCGCTTTGGAACCATTCAATGTGGATGATTCAATCACACATCTTCGGATTGCTAGAGAGGATGTCATTGTCATCGGCACTCATACTGCAGACTTGTATGGCCATGAAAGGCTTGGAGGGCACCGATGGACGCACGCTATTGGCGGCGGCTGTGACCACATCAAACTGTCAGGGGATGGAACAATTGTGGGCTGTATCGATGGTGGTAGAAATGTCCACATCATGACTGAAAATGGCATTCAACGAGGCCAATTTTCATCAGGTGAACTGATTTTGATCGCGGTGGCCAATGATGGAACCGGTGTTGCCGTAGCCGATGATGAAGGGAATGTGAGCGTTCTTGATTCAAATGGCAATCTACGTTGGAAAAGGACACCCGATTCTGATTCAGGTGAAACTGTTTCAGCAATGTGCTTCATGCACGACGGTTCCTTACTGCTTAGTAGAGAAGTCCTAGGCATCACACCTTCAGAAGTCGCACAAATCGCACTTGAAAAATGGTCTTCAACCGGTGAAAAGTTGTTTTCGGAGGAAATCAACTCACGCAGTGTTTGCCTCGTCCCCGATGGAATCGGTGCATTGGCAGGACAATTTGATGGAGCAGTGCTACAAATTGATGACACCCTCTCCGTGACCAATCTCTGGAAATCAATGTACACGGTCAACGATATACGACGGCATGGCGAAGATATACTGGTCGCATCATGGTTCTACCTTCATCGTATAGATGGAGTGGGAGAAGAGGTTTGGCGGTGTGAGCATGTTGGATTGGTTCAATCCATTGTCACAAGTAAGGACGGTACAAGAATTGCCTTGAGTGGTGACAACCAAAATGATTACACGCGCGAAAATCAGATTCTGTGGATTGATCCAGATGCGACACCCTATGCATTGTCAGCAGATTTCGACATAGACGATGATTTGCTAGAATTTGTCGACGATACAGAATTCAACTCTCCAATCGCTTCTGCAGATGATGACTTGTATGCAGATGATACGAATGCTTTGGCATCGTATTTGACCGAGGAGGAACAAGAAAAATTGAATGCGACCCAATCGAGCGTCGATGATTCAGAATTATTTGCAATGCTCGATGATGAAATTGAACAAATGGCGCAAATTGAGGATGATGATGTTGATCTAATGGCTGGATTAAGTGATGAAGAATTTGTCACCCACATCACACCAACGGCTGATGCAGGGGATGACATTGTTGTCGAAGCTGAAGATGATGGCACAGCAATTGTCGTTCTCGATGGTTCCAATACATCTCCTGGAAGTCAAGGTATTGAGCAATGGGTTTGGAGGGACGGGGATTCCAAACAAATTGGAAAAACATCGAAGGTCAAGGTTCGATTGCCAATTGGAAATCATACGTTCACGCTTACTGTAAGTGACACTGCTAGAGAAAGTAGCACGGACACAATCACAGTTCAAGTTCAAGGAGAAATCACCGATGATTCCTTCGACTTGCTAAATGATTAATCCAGAACTTTCGCGATGAACTGGTCCACACGCTGAATCTCAGACATGCATACTTCATGAAACATCATATATTGCTCAAATTCAACGGACCAGCCATTTTCTTGCAAAAATTCACAACTGAGTTGACCAGCAGAAAATGGCACCATGTCATCACGGGTACCGTGACAAATGAGCACAGGGGTGTCTCGGTTTGCATCTGAACATTCACTCATATGTTTCTCCGGGAAAAGCAAGTATCCAGACAAGCAAACCATGCCTGCGAGACGCTCTGAAAAACGACATCCAGTATACAGTGACATGGCACCGCCCTGACTG
>JASLKO010000172.1 GCA_030747475.1 Candidatus Thalassarchaeaceae archaeon
GGATGGAGAATCTGCCGAGGGGTGGTACCAACGAGGCCTTCTGTACGAATCATTTGGACAGTTTGATGGCGCGCTTTCCGACTTTGAAACTGCTGCGAAACGTGATGTTCATCACATGAATGCACTGTTGCGAATTTCAGCGATTCACCATAACAACAAACATTGGGACGAAGCCGAAAAAGCATGGAGGAATGTATTGAATGTCGAACCTGAAAATCGTGTTGCTCGCATTCGAATCCAAGAGGCAATTGACGGCCAATCATCTGCAAAAAAAGCTGCAGTACTTTCTCCTAGTAATGGGGCAGTCACAGTCGAGCTTGAAATGGAAGCAGCCGTAGAGCCTGAAATTACAACCATCATCGAACCTGAAATTGAACCTACAGTAGAGGCTGAAATTCCGCAACAAGTAGTTCAGCAAGAAGACACCATCGAAAAACCCAGGGGGACTGCAATGGACTGGGTAGATGCGATCGAAGTATACATCAAGGAACATGGCGGAGTCGTCAATCAGGATTTCAAGAATCTAGGGTTGATTCCAGATGATATCACTTCAGAGGAACGCTCTCGCATGAATGATGAATTGGCAAATTGTTTCACGAAACACAAGGTGAATAATTTCCGTGTGTTCTATTGTTCCCCGATGGTTATCGAACCAGATGAAGTGAAAGCCCAATACGAGAAGTACCAACACCAAGGGGAATCCGAAGTAAACGAAGATGACGGAATTCCAGGTGAAGACATCCCTGATTTTGAGTTCGGATTCGGCACGCTTTGACGTGCCTCAATCGTATACAGCACCTTTTGGTAACACCAATGCTTTGGGTGAAGTTCAAGCATCGTGGCTGAAGTCAGTGGATTATGAGTCATGGCTTGGAACCAGGTGACGCCGCTTTACAATTCGATTTACCCAATGCAAACCAACAAGGTCCAGAGCGTTGCACCTTGTCTAGCATCACAACCGACATTGGTGCTGTAGTCGTCTTCACATGCAACCATTGTCCCTACGTAATCGGCAATGAATCCCGCATAGAGGCCATCGCATCTCTCGCACGCGAAGAAGGCGTCGGATTTGTCGGCATCAATTCCAATGATGCGATAAACTACCCCACGGACAATTGGGAGCACATGGTGAAACGAGCTGAATCAATGACATATCCGTATTTGCACGACTCAACACAAGAGGTTGCAAAGGAATGGGGTGCCGAACGAACTCCTGAGTTTTACCTCTTGGATGGATCTGGAACAATCAGGTATCGAGGCCGCTTGGATGATTCACCAAAGGACCCGGGAATGGCCACCACCAGCGAATTATCAGATGCGATCACCGCCCTTCTCAATGACGAAGCGCCCGATGTATCGCGAACCGTTAGCATCGGTTGCTCGGTGAAGTGGAAGGTGTAAGATTGCGACTGGGCCTCCCAGCGCGCATCTTCGCGACGTTTCTGAAAATATTACCCGGCCGTCTTGGGGATCGGATGTGGCGGTGGTGGTATCAGAGACTTGCCAAAGCCAAAGGATGGGGCGAATTCGGTTTCATGAACTATGGTTTCATCGATAATGACCAACCCGAATTAACTGAAGATGATGAACCTGATCGCCTGTTTATTCAATTATATCACATGAATATTCGTGATATTGAATTGGGCGGAAAACAAGTGCTTGAGGTCGGCTCTGGACGAGGTGGTGGGGCAAATTGGATTGCCAAGACATACGCACCAAAACAACTCACGGGTCTGGATTATTCACCGGCTGCTGTGAAATTGTGCAACAACGTATACGGGACCCAACAAAATTTGAATTTCATTGAAGGCAACGCTATGAAATTGCCATTTGACGACAATTCATTCGATGTTGTGTACAATGTGGAATCAAGTCACTGTTACAGCGATATGCCGCAATTCGTTGATGAAGTACATAGGGTTCTCAAACCGAAGGGTCATTTCGCATGGACTGATTTCCGTGATGAAGAAACGATGCACTCTATTCGAAAGATGTTCGGAAAAACATCCTTTGAAACGTTGGTCGATGTCGATATCACTGCTGAAGTACTGGCCGCCCTCGATGAAATTAGCGACGATAAGCAAGTCCGTATCAAGAAAAGTACAGGGCCAATCATTCGGCGTAGTTTTGAGACCTTCGCAGGTGTCAAAGGCACCCCGGTGTACGAAGCCTTCACCAAACGTGAGCTATTCTATTATCGCAGCCTATTGCGAAAGTAATCAGTACTGTTCTAGAACAAGCTCAGTGGTTGTACTTGCAATTTCTGCAGGTGCAGCGAGCCACATCCGATCGAGCAATTCTCTCAAACTAACAGTGTCATCAACGTGAACAACAGCGACCAAATCTGCATCGCCACTAATTTCGTATACAGATTCTACACCCTTCCAATTTGCAAATTCTCCTGCAAGTGAACCAATTTCAACACCAGGTCCAACTTTCATTCTAATTAGGGCAGTTAACCCAATCCCTGTTTCTCGAATCGTATAGCCTCGGATGATTCCATCTTCTTCTAACCGTCGAACCCTAGTACGGATTGTCCGTTCGGAAACTCCCACTTCTTTCGCGAGTTCCACATAGGGTTGGCGACTGTTCGCTCTTAACGCTGTTAAAATTGCTCGATCCGTCTCGTCAACACTCGCCATCACCAATCGGTTCGTATGTCTTGTTATGAACCCTTTCTAACCGATATATGACCATTATATCTGTAATATGGCCTGAAAACGGAAGAAATATCGAGAATAATGCTAAGCCTGTGGAATCGTGCCCTTCATAGGTGGTAGGCGTTTCGATGAAATCCGTGACGACCGAGTCGAGGTATTCCTCCGAGCGTTTTCAGGCGTTCCTCGATTCAGTATCCTCTTTGTCTCTTGAACATAGATTTCAGGAATGGTACAATGTTGAAGTTGCTGCAGCTATCGATGGTTGCAAATTGCGTGGCCATGAGATCAATTCTGAAACCGGGGAATCTCTTCTTTTTCTGAATCGAAGTGCTGTACTTTGTGTCCCTCAAAAAGGACACATTGCCCACTACCCCCGCCACCTTATCCATTGCTTTGTTGATGATTTCAGACATAATGGGAAAGATGAAAATGGTTTGGTCATGCGTGCAGAATTGTTTAGCATTTCACCAGCAGAGGAACAATTGGGATGGGAAATCCTTTGCCGCTCAGAACAAGAAGTTCCATCCGTTCAAACAAATGTGTCACGTTGGCTTCGATGGCTCAATAATGAGTAGCGTCACATTGACAGGGTGCCTTCGCCCCGTGTGGTATGAGGGACACGATGTCATACTATGTCAGCGGCCTTGAAGCTCGAATGATCTTGGACAGTCGCGGCAATCCAACCGTAGAGGTTGATTGCTACGTCGATGGCGCACTTAGAGGACGTGCAGCAGTCCCCAGTGGTGCGAGTACAGGTAGTCACGAAGCGGTTGAATTACGTGATGGCGACACCAATCGTTGGCTCGGGAAGGGTGTTGAAGGTGCAGTTACAAATGTGGTTGAACGTATTCAGGACGCACTCGTCGGTCTACCGGTAGACAACCAAAGAGTTCTCGATGAAATCATGATCGAAATTGATGGCACTGGCAATAAGGCAAGTTTGGGTGCCAATGCCACATTGGGTGCAAGTCTCGCTTGCCTCCATGCGGCATCAAATGTCCACCAACTTCCACTTTGGAGGTATCTCGGTGGACTTTCAGGAGGAAGCTTGCCAGTTCCAATGATGAATATTCTCAATGGTGGAGCTCACGCAGCATCCAATGTTGATGTTCAAGAATTCATGGTCATACCTCATGGTTTTGATTTCTTTCCAGAGGCCCTACGTGCAGGTGTAGAAACCTACCATTCTCTAAAATCTGTACTCAAAGAACAAGGCCTTCTCGGCGGTGTTGGTGATGAAGGTGGTTTTGCCCCCAACCTCCCAAAGAATGAGGATGGTCTCGCATTGCTAGTGGAGGCCATTGAACGAGCGGGTTATTCCCCGGGGGACCAGATGTCTATTGCACTCGACGTTGCCGCTCAGGAATTCCACCATCCAGATGGATATCATATCGATGGCCGAGTCATCGATGGGCAAGAACTGGGTGACTTGTATTCCGGATGGATTGATGAATATCCAATCGTATCCATTGAGGATGCTTTTGGTGAGGACGACTGGGTCAGTTGGTCACGGTTCACCAAGAACGATGGCCATAGGGTCCAGGTGGTTGGTGACGACCTCTTTGTGACCAACATGGATCGCTTAGCAGAAGGAATTGAGATGGGTGCAGCCAACGCCATCCTCATCAAACCCAATCAAATTGGAACCGTCACTGAAACCCTTGAGTGTATCGAAATGGCCAAGGAGAATGGAATGGGCACCGTCATTTCACATCGCTCTGGCGAAACCAGCGATGACACAATTTCAGATATTGCTGTTGGCACGCGCGCAGGCCAAATCAAGACGGGCGCACCCGCTCGCAGTGACCGCACAGCGAAGTACAATCAGTTGTTGAGAATTGCAGAGGAATGCGAAGAATACACTCAACTCTACTGAGAAAGCCAATTTCGCAATCGCTTCAATCCTTCTTCGATTGCAGAATCCTCTGCGGCATAGGACAATCGAACATATCCTTCACCACCTGGCAGTGCATCGAGAGGGATGACCTGAACCAATGCTTCTTCCATGGCCCGTTTGGCAAAGGTTGTTGCATCCATTCCAGTATCGCGCACATCCACCATGACATAGAAGGCCCCTTCCGGTTCACTTGCA
>JASLKO010000173.1 GCA_030747475.1 Candidatus Thalassarchaeaceae archaeon
GACACTGTGACGTCAACCAATCCAATGTTGGCCGATACTGATGGTGACGGTCTAAACGATTCGTATGAAGCATTGATTCTTTTGACTGACCCCACAGATATCGACACGGACAGTGACGGCATCAACGATGGAGTGGAAGTGAATGGGTTGTATGGGAATCCGGCACAAGCCAGTGATCCACGTGACAACAACACGGATGACGATTTACTCGATGATGGGGATGAAGACAAGAATGGCAATGGTGTGATTGATGCCAATGAAACCGACCCTACTCGAAGAGAAGATGCCGGCGATTTCGATAATGATGGTATTGAAAATTGGGAGGAGAACCTTTCATGCACACTTTGGGATGTCTATGATACGGACTTCGGTGGTATCGGAGATGGCGATGAACGAAATTGGTCGCATGGTACTGATCCCTGCGATTCAATGATCGATTATTCTACACTAATTTCGGGATACAATTCAGCACTTCAAAGATTAACATTGGCGAATGTCACAGGTTTCAATCCCAGTGGAGGCACTGGATTTTACAATGATTCAAGCGGGCAACATACATCTTTCGCGTATTCGGGTATTCAATCAAACAATCTGTTAGGGGTGGCCTTGGCACCACCTGCTGGCACAACGGATGCCGTCAATCGAAACGGATCGTTCTGTCACTATGATGCCATCCAAACCGGTACGATTGGGACCACTCAGCGTCATTGTGATGATGACTTTGAAGATTCTGATGGCGATGGTCTTGCAGATTGGCAAGAATTGATGGGGACATTCGGATTTACTTCACTCCCGACCGCAGTCGATTCTGATGGTGACGGTGTCAATGATTACGATGAGGTCATGGGTGGTACAGACCCAATGGAGCCCTGTGACAATAACATGGATTCTGATCAAGATTTATTGAATGATTATTTCGAAAATAATACGGGTTGCGCACTGGATTTCATCCCTGGAATCATTGGCAATGGAAGTTTAGACACCTACACAACCGATTACCTGAATCCTGATTCAGATGCAGGTGGTGTGTGGGATGGCCAAGAATATCTAGATGGCACCAATCCACAGAACAATCCAGGAGATGACCAGAATCCCATCGATACCGATGGTGATGGAATCCCTGACAGTGTTGAGAACAATACTGGAACGGATTGGCGTGATCCCGATACTGATGGTGGAGGGATGATTGACGGCGAAGAATGTCCACCTCCAATGTGGATTTTCAACTGCATTGGTGGGAATTTCAACCCATGGGACCCAACAGATGACGTGATTCAGAATGAAATCGTGTTCTATGCAAACAATTCAACGTTCGGTGTCGATCTGGACCTAGATCGGTTCTGGCGTGTGCATACCTATGATGCATACACTGGTGCCGCTTATGGTAAAAATGCGTCCACACAAATTTGGACTCCAATGACTCAAGGTTTCACCGATGATCAATGGATTGCAAACGACACTTACCACAATTCAACGGAAAGTTGGGCGATTTCATTTATCAATCCGATATTGAATGCGAATGTTCCGCACCCATATGCGACGACTGGTGTGATGGGGTGGGCAGATACCTTGGCCAATTTGAGCCATGGAAATATTACACATGACATCAAATCAGAAGATGGAGGTGTAGTTGGTTTATTCGCAGATGCTCCAGAAATTTGGTATGATCCAAGCGAGCTTGCCAATTCAATTCCTTACGCGAGCGCAGGGAACTACGCTCTAGATTTACCGAGTGAATTTACAGATATGTCACATCCTTATTCCGAGGTGATGAACATTACATTTGCAGTCATCAATGAAGCTGGTGCAGTGAGTGCTTACGACAAAGCAGTCGCATTGCAAGAGTATCTGTTGAATGGAAACGCGACAACCGAATATTTGCGCAACTATGATGGGAGCGCATTGCCTCTTGGTGAGGATTTATCTTATCATCTGATTGTGGCAGCCAAAGAAGGTCGATGTACAGAATTCTCAACCGCATACACCACCATGCTCCGTCTTGCAGGTCTGCCTGCACGAAAGGTCACTGGATATCATGGCGGGTATTGGAATGGAGAAGGTTACACCGTTGCCGGCGTACACTCGGATTCTTGGTCTGAAGTCCATCTGCAAGCCAACCCTGCAGGCAATTCATTTGACATGGGCTGGCTTCCATTCGACCCTTGTCCTGCTGCAGCACCAACACAAATTGTGAATGAAACTTGGACACCATTGACCGTTCATCGCAATCACACAACAGGCGATATTTGGTTGAATGGAACATTGGAATTCACAGATAACAATACGGCGATTGAAAACCATACTGTGCGCCTATACCTCATGCCTCCAAGCGACGCTTCGAGCAATCCAAGTCTTGGGGCAACAGGGGCACGACAACTTGGCAGTGTCCTTACGGGGTCGATTGGAAACTTTAGTCTCCGGGGCATACCTGCGGAAATCATTGAACCAGGATATGGTTCGCTTGTTGTCGAGGTCGCCCAATCTGGTTATGTTGAACTGGCCTACAAGACCTTCGCGTGGACAATCAATGTAACGGATAGTCTCAATATCACTCAAGATACACCCTCGTTGCCCGGTGAGCCAATCGTTGGAGCCGGTACCACGACGCTGGTTTCTGGACATGTACATTGGGAAAATATCCCATTCGTCGACCCAAGTCAAGTGGGTTCACTCGTCCTGTTCATGAATTACACAAGTACAGTCGATGGTCCCGTATCTTTGCAAACCATTGTTGGTGAAGATGGGTATTACGAATTCAATGTGACCCTTGATGAAAATGAAGGCATCGGCTTGCTTCCTGCGATCATCGAATTCCCTGGTTGGCATGTTGACAGCCTCCACTTGGTGTCGCCACCAACTTATCACGCTATACCGGGTACATACAACCTGAATTTGAACATCAGTGCGGCTCCCAACCTGACCGCTACATTGGAGGGTCCGGGCTTGAACAACTCTCTCCTGTCGATTGATGAGAATCTGTACATCAATGGTTCCATTCTATCTAGAGGTCAATCGGTCGTACCCATGGAGGGTACACTTTGGCTTCAAATGCGAATGAATGGTTCAACTGGTCCAATGGAAAATGTCACTTCATGGGTTCTCAATGCATCGACATGGTCATCTAGCCCAGGCAACTACAGTTTGGTTTGGAATTTCTCTGCAGCCTTTGCACAGAGTCTTGATCCAGGCTTCCTAGATGCAGAATTGTTGTTTATCCCAGACGCACTTGGTGCCAGTGATATCGCAAACCTTCCGACTGGTTATGGTCTACAAACAACCATCAATATCGAGTACATTCTTGGGCCGTTCCAAAGAGGTCAAGATGCGCTGTCAAACATTGGATTGACCGATCACCGTGGAAATTACGTACTGCCTGCAAATGGCACATATGTCTCTACATTCAATGGACTTGTAATCGCTACAAATAATTCTGTAGATGCTGAATTTGGCAGTTTGAATATCGATTGGATTCCTGACCCAAATACACCTGTTGGTGACTATATCTGGTATACCAATTACACATCATCGACCCAGTGGTACAAATCTGCCGACAGTCAGGGTGATGTTCGAATTAAAGGTATGATTCTGATTAGTTCAACCCTTTCCGCGGATTGGGTGCATATCGGAGATACAACCTATGTCACCGGTGACATTCGAGATGATGTGACAACCAACATCATCACAGGCAATCAAACATCACTCATCTTTGAGTTTGAATTCCCAGGAGTGGGTCCAAATGACCCAATGGGCAACCCGCCACCTCCCATCTTCATTCCAATTGGAACTGTTGCCGTGAATTCAACAACTGGACTGTACAACATGTCGTTCACAATGCCGACCAATTTCCCAGGTGGTGTGTGGGGCATCAGTGTCTCTGCTGATTTCGCGACAGGCGCACCTGTTGGTGGCTCCTATTACGAGCTTGAGGCACCTCACCAATTCGACATCGGTACGGAATCCGAAGCCGCCTTGCTACTGAATGCATCAGATATTCTTGTTGAGGTCAACAACCAATTGATCATTGAGATCGATGTCAAAGATGTTGCAGCCTTCTATTCTGCTCCACCCGCTGGACAAGAAGAGGCGCGCAACATCACAAATGCTGCTGTTGAATTCTTCTGGGATGCCAATGGTGTCAATACGACATTGGGTACATTTGCAAGTGGTGTCAATGGGCGCGTAACACTTTCTTGGACAGTCCCTCTTGATCAGGATCCAGGTTACTACGATGTCTTTGCAATCATGTATGATGATGTATCTGATACACTGTCAACCAACAATGGTGCGAGATATCTCGGCAATCATACCATGGCAAATGTCACGGTACAAGTGCTGAGTTCAGTCGTAATTGACCAAAGTGTCCCGGCTACAATTGTGGCCGGAACCAGTTTCCAACTTTCGGGAGCGGTGCAAGATTCCATCAACTCGTCACGTCCATTCTCAGGACCGGTCGACATCGATGTGTTCTGGCTTGACGATACAGAGGAATTGATGGCCGCCGGCCACACTACCGCAGTCAATGGTACATTCAATCTGACCGTGGATACAGACCCCAATTCAGATGGAATTGTGAGTGGGAACCACACACTGATTATCTCTGTTATCGATGGTTCAAATCCATTCTATCTTACAGCTACAGGTTCGAAAGATATCCTCATTATGGGTGTTACAGACTTTGAGCAAACAACTCCATTGTCTGGCATCGTTGTCAATCGTCTTGACACTGTCACTTTTGGTGGAGTGTTGGTCGAAACAACAGACATTCAAGAATCTGGTGCTCCGCGCGTGATTAACTTCACATCTGTCGGGGCGCAATTCCACGATACTTGGATGCCAGGCGGTCCGACGAATGTAACTGGCAATGTTGAATTCGCATATACCATTCCATTGACACAGCCATTGGGTCCAATTACAATCACGCTATACTACAATGGAACTTGGCACATGCTTCCTGATGCCAGTCCAATCAACACAGTCACAGTTCGTTCAGTTACGATTCTCGTGGTGGATACGGTTGTTGACAACCCAATTGCCGGTGGTGGATTCAACGTGTCGGGTACACTATTATCCGACAACAATTCTGCAATCATTCTCCGTGACGGCACTCCGATGTTGCCCACACTCACCTTCGATATCGATGGGTGGACGAATACGTTCACTGTCGCCAATGGTACGGCCCAAGGCGATGGAACATGGTGGGCATGGGTCACATTGAATGCAGACTTCCCAAGAGGGACTCACACCATTACTGCAGAATATACACCTACGGTGAATTTCTATCAATTCAGTACGGCAAACAATACATTTGACAGCCGTGGATATTCTGTATTGACCATTACAAACCCATTAGATTTGAATTTAGATGATCG
>JASLKO010000174.1 GCA_030747475.1 Candidatus Thalassarchaeaceae archaeon
TATCGAATTGACTCCCATGATTATTGCAGCAGGTCCAATCCTCATCGGTCTTGGTGTCGATTACGCTTTGCATCTAATCAATCGCATCGAAGAGGGGCGGAATGAAAGATTGGAAGAGGCGGCTGAAGAAGCATGGAGAAATCAGCGAGAAGGATTACAATCAGAGGAAATCGATCCTTGGGATGGAGATGTATATCTTGGCGCCACAGTGGATGCTGTGATGACGACCGGGAATGCGATTTTCCTTTCTGCATTAACGACAATTGTTGGATTCAGTGTACTGGCTTGGGATTGGCTTGTTCCAATCAGACCCATGCGCACAGTTGGACTAACATTGGTTTTAGGAATCGCATGTACGTTCTTTTTCTCAATGGTCATGGTGCCTGCACTCGGATGGGTGCTTCGATATCGAAAGAAAGGGTTGCAATCCGCTGATCAGGCGTGGCAAAAAATCGGTGAGATTCCAGTCAAGGGCTGGTGGGCCGTAATTTTAGTCGCCATGATTGTCAGTGCAGGAGGTGCACTGATGATGGCTGATGAAATGGGCAAGGATATTACTGGGTCATCTGACGAAGTTCCACCTGGCTTATCGTCATATGAAACATTGGCTGAATATAGTCGAGTGTTTGAGGGTGGGCAGACGAACATGTTCATCGTCGATGCTGAAGACCATACAGGGGAAAATGAGGCCCCGATACGTGATTTGAATGTGCTTGATGCCATCGATGAAATGGAAGATGAAATCGATGATGTTCCTGAGACGACAACTGTGAGTTTGGTCACCATTCTCAAGGCTGTCCATGTTGATTTAGGAATCCCTGGGGTCGAGGCTCAAAGCCTATGGGAAATTCTACATTCGGATTGCTGGGGCAATGCGACCAATCCACTACGTCCAGATTGTTGGCCTTATGCTAGTTCAAGCCAACCTCAGATGGTCAACGTAGCATTCGATACACTTTCGGTTGAAATTCGCTCAATGTTGATGAACGAAGCAAACGAGAATGTCGGGGGTGAAACACAGACACTTGTGTATGTCAATCAACCCTACATTAATTTGCGAGATGCCGGTGAATTAAGAGATGAAATTGATGGTTTACTCGGTGTTGGATTCCCAGATTTACCCGATGTAAAGGTCAGCGAATTGACCGGTGGTTTACCACTTTCTTTGGACATCAACAAGGGTGTTCATGATGCACAAACCGATGCGACGATGATGACAATGTTGGTTCTTCTAATCGTGATGGCGATTTTGTTCCGCTCATTCAGGTTGGCATTCTTCACCATGACTGCGGTAGGCGTTGTGGTGTTGTGGCAACCATTACTGATGTTTGGTGGCAATGTGAATGTCAACGTTTTCACTGCGATGGTGTCGACCATTGTGTTCGGTATCGGTGTGGATGATTCAATCCATATCATCGACAGGATCCGTGAGGAAAAAGAAACGCCAGGTGGAATTGTGAAGACAGTTTCAAGAACAGGACAGACGATTTTTGAAACGACGGCAACGACATGCGCTGGATTGGGGGCGGGCCTATTGGTCGACATCCCTGGCCTACGAAACTTCTTCCTCCTGATGATGATGCTCATCACTTTCGCCCTGCTCACAAGCTCAATTCTGCTCCCGGCAATGCTGGTCGGATGGCATACGATGTTGTTCAAATTGAAGGGTAAAGGCGATTATCAAGACTTTGATGAGGACATCGTTGTCTCAGATCATTCCACAATGGATGCTGTCCTGAATTAGTGTCAATTGTCAACAGCGCCATAGGCGCTGACGCAAAGTTCAATGCCAAGCAGCCCAAGGAGGACATCATGGGCCAACGGTTTACGCTGCTAATCGCGTTCACCCTGGTGTTGTTGCCTTGGGCCCTATCCACGAATGTTGTTGCAACAGATGCCAGGGGTTCAGAAGGTGGATCGATACTGTTGGAAGAGAAAACAATCGCTTCAGATGAACCACTTGAAGCAACCATTGGGTTGTGGGGGCTGACTCTAGGTCGCAACTATGATTTGCATTGGAGTGTGCATGCCACCAACGACTCGGCGGCGATAGGACCATCAACAATGGTCAGTTCAGGGATTATCCAATTCTTCGCAAATCAGAGTACAGCACAAATCGAATTTAGCGAACTTCATATTTCGAATGATTCAATGATGTATTTCCTCGAAATAGGATTGAACTCATCTGCCGGTTGGACCGATGTGTCCGCGAATGCCCCATTTTCCGTTTTCAGGAAATCAATTGCTCCACAGTACACTGACATGTATGTTTTCGGGGACAGTTTGTCAGATTCAGGAAATACTTACAGCGCATTTGGAACCCCTGAAAGTCCCCCTTATTGGCAAGGTCGTTACTCAGATGGGAAAAATTGGGTTGATTTTACACAAGATTGGATGGGTGGTTCCAATGTTGCAGGTAGGGGAAATTCCGCAGGCAATAACCGAGCATTTGGTGGCGCTGCAACTGGCAATGGCATGACCTACTGGGTTATCGAAAATATTGGCAAGCAAGTGGATGATTGGGATCAAAATTACAACTTGGGCCCTGCGGACGCTGTCGCCATATGGGGTGGTGGAAATGATCTCATCAATTATGGAGAAACAAATGCACAGAACCTCGTCGACAATTTAGAAGAACATGCTGAGCAGTTGATTTCTGCTGGTGGACAAGAATTCATTTTCTTTGAATTGCCACCTTTGGAAAAGACACCAAGTGCCAGTAGCAAATCTGCCGAAGAAAAACAAGCGCTAGGTCAACGCGTTGCAGAATTCAATTCAGGTATGCATGTGATGGCTGCAAATTTAGCATCCACACACGGCGTAATCACCCATATGATTCCAGTTTGGGAAGGCTTTGAGATGCTCTATTGGTCGGGTGAACACTTTGGCATCACCAATGTGACCCATTCTGCATGTGACCATGATGGGGCGACCTGTGACAGCAATGACCCCATCGCTCCGAATGTCGAAGAATACATCTTTTTCGACAGCCTCCACCCCACTGAAACAACCCATCGTGCAGTTGCATTATTCGTCCAGCAAATGATTGGTACGCCCGATTATGACGGTGATGATGTCGCCGATGCACAGGACAATTGCCCACACACACTGCCAGGCGCACTGGTGGACACTGATGGTTGCGAAATCCCTCCGCCCGATACCGATGAAGATGGTGTCATCGATGATGAAGATGCGTGTCCAAATACAGATACAGGTTTGACTGTAGATGAAAATGGATGTGCAACAAATCAAATTGACAGCGATCAAGATGGTGTCATGGATGATGTCGATGAATGTCCCGACACACAATTGGGTTGGAATGTGAATAGTGTCGGATGTTCAGCATGGGAATTGGATACTGACGATGATGGAGTTTTCGATGCTGAGGACGATTGCCCACAAACCGATCAGGGCGATGATATCGATGCAGATGGCTGCGCTGACAATCAACTGGATACGGATGATGATGGCGTCACAGATGACCTTGATGCGTGTCCAAGGACGCCACGTGAAGAGTTGGTCAATGTGGTAGGTTGCTCCAGTTCACAACTGGATGATGATGCAGATGGCATCTACAATTTCGAAGATGCTTGTCCAAACACCCCTGTAGGTGAACAAGATGTCAATGCGGAAGGTTGTGGCCCTGGACAACGAGATTCTGACGAAGATGGTGTGAATGATGACATGGACATTTGTCCTGATACGCAATGGCTGGAAGAAACAGATGCGAATGGATGCGCTGCCAATCAACGTGACAGTGACGACGATGGACGAAAAGATTCAGTGGATGGATGTCCAAATGTGTGGGGTACACTCAATGGTTGCCCGATACTGACTATCGAGCTGAGTTTGATTGAAGCCCCCAATAGTGAAACACGCACAGCGAATATTTCCGCCACAATCACTTGCGAAAGTGGGTGTGCAATGAATTGGAAAATCATAGATGATGGAGTCATTGTTTCAGAAGAAAATGATGCCCAAAATGGCACCTATTTCATCGCTTACACCAATACAATTGATGAAACAAAGGAATTGGATGCAGAAGTCAGAATTGATGGGTGGTGGAAGGATGCCAAGATCACCATCTATTTCCCACAGATTGTAGATGAACCAGACCCCGTTGAGAATCAAACCAATCCAACTGAAGATAACAATGGTCCTACTGAAACAAATTCAGCCGTAGACAAAGAGTCAGGAATGGAACTTGACACGGGTTCGATTGCGATGATTGCCATGTTGATACTGTTTAATGTCGCAGTTGTGGCTTGGATTATGGCGGTTCGAAAGAAATCAAATAATTCAGGGGATTTACGCCAGCAGTCGATGAATGCCTTTGAGCGCGACTTGTTTGCCGATAGTGGACCCGTCGCAAGTCCAAGTGAATTCAAACCGGCCACGCCACCACCGGCAGTACAAGAGCCGGTCGAGACGATTCCACAGGTACCGGTTGTTCAACAGCAACCGAACACACCTACCGTTCCTGATTTGCCAAGTATCGAAGATCTTCTTGGATGATTGTACATTCATCAAACGAAACATAATCATCGCATCCTCTGTGGTGGAAACATGTGGACTGAAGAGCACCGTGATTGGTCCACTGTCGATTATTCCAAACTTAAGTCTGGAAATGCATTTCCAAGCACTTTCATGTGGGGTGTGGCCACAGCTTCACACCAAATCGAAGG
>JASLKO010000175.1 GCA_030747475.1 Candidatus Thalassarchaeaceae archaeon
GCTCATGATGATGAGCGGAGCATGGTTGCAGTATTTGATCACCCTATTTTTGGAAGCGCGTCATTTGTTCGCCGTGGTGTCGCTAAACCGACACAATTGGTCTCTTTCCAAAATCACAAGCACCCACGTCAACGATTGTTGACCTGGGAAGACCATGCCCGTTCTGGTTGGTGGTTCTTTTCAATGAGCGAGGGGATTGTTTGTACTGGCAATGAGCCGATTCCACCAGAAGGTTGGCTCGAGGAGGGGTTGGATGATGCCCCGATGAAATTCTCACAAAAAAAAGGGGTTCTATGCTCCTCAAATGCTCAACATGACCAGTCAGATGGAATTCATTTCAAGGTCGGAGATAGCCAAGTTATCATCGATGAAGATGATTTGGCCGGTGTGGCAGAAGAGGAGTCTTTTGCACGTTCAATCGCACTACGAATGTTGCCGCCAAGACTCACTGATTTTGCAAATGTAGAATGGAATTGGAGGCCTGAAGGCTGGCCTGAAAATAAAGAATTGTCTGATGTTGCTACAGAAAAAATTGGTGAGGTTGTGGATGCATGGATGAATTTGTCTCTAACCGATTCAAACCTTATTCAAACCTTGAGGAAGACTCTCTGTGCCAATTTGGAAGAAGGTTGTATTATTGGTGAAAAATGGTGGTCAATGGATGATCGAAGTTCGATGATGGAAAGTATTGGTGGTTCTGCACCCGAGAAGTCGGCTTTAGAATTGGTCTTTTCAGAGGCACTACAAGAGGGTGGTTTGCATATTCGAAGTGATGGTTCATTTGAAGAATTAGAGGCGAATGTGTTACGAGTTGAGGAAGCATCTTGCCATGCCAACTTGGTTGCATTGTGGCCCCAATGGGGTGATTTCATCCTTGAAGAACAATACGGAATTACTGGGGATGAAGCAGAAGAAATTATTCAAAAACAAATGAAGCGAAAGCAGGGCTTTGGGGCCTTCCTGAAAAAGATGGAGGCTGAACGTTTGGAACATGTGATGTTGTCTAAATTTCCTTGGAAAGAAGGAGACATGGGTGGACTTTGTGGTCGCGCTGATGCTCTGGTGAGGAAAGCGAGAATCGATGGGGTTGGAAGTACGATTTCAATGGCTAAAAAAGGCAAGGATGCTGCCGATAAAGCGCTTGGTTGGGCGTGGATTAATGTTCACGAAAGAGCTGAATCGGAAGGTTGGCATTTTGATTCAGATGCCCGCGATAAAGGGGGAGATTGGGTGCCTGCTTTGAAGGCTATTTTCGAAGCGAGTGAGGATTTAGTCGGAGATGGTGATGTATCCACATATATCTCGGCGATGCGTGAATTTGCATCTCGAAGTGGGGCTTCGGATTTTATTGAACCTTGACCATCAAAGCGCGTTGAGTGCGCTTGAAATGTCATCCCACAAATCTTCTACATCTTCAATTCCAATACTGACACGGACAAAGCCTGGGATGACACCCGCTGCATGTCGAACCTCTTCTGGAATGAACATGTGGCTCGAATTGAATGGGCATTCAATTAGGCTCTCAACACCACCTAAACTGGTTGCTTCAAAGATGATTTTTAGGCCGCGCATGAATTTCAAGGCTGCATCATCTCCTCCTTTGACAACGAAGGCGAGCATGCCAGTTCCTTTCGGCATGATTCTTTGGCCGGTTTCATAGTCAGGATGATTCGTTAATGAGGTGTGGATGACTTTCTCAATCATCGGGTGATCTTGCAAGCGATTGGCAATGTCGGCAGCGTTTGCGCAATGTATGGGCATACGAGCACTAAGGGTTCTCATCCCTCGTTCAAGGAGATAGCAAGCATGCGGATCAGGTGCTCCACCAAAGTGTACTTTCTTTGGGAATAGGTGTGCAATCAAATCCTTGCGGCCAACGACTGCACCACCGACGATGTCTGAATGGCCACCAAGATATTTAGTGGTAGAATGAATGACCAAATCACAACCCATTTTGATCGGTTGGCAGCCCCAAGGTGAGGTGAATGTGTTGTCGACGATCAATAGTAAGTCGTGCTTACGGGCGATGGCTGCCATGGCTTCAATATCGCATACCTTCAAAACGGGGTTCGAAAGTGTCTCGATGTAGAGCATTTTTGTGTTGGGTTGAATGGCTGCTTCGTATGATTCAGCATCGCGCATATCGGCCATGCTGACTTCAATTCCAAATCGAGGGAGTTCCTCGGTCATCAATCCATATGTTCCACCGTACACATCTGGACTAGCAACCACGTGATCGCCACGAGATAGTAATCCCATCATCACGGTGGATATTGCAGCCATTCCACTGGCAAACAGTTCACCGTCTTCAGCGCCCTCCATCGCACAAATCTTCTCTACACACGCATCTGAGTTAACACTCGAAAGTCGCGAATAGATGAGTGTGTGTTGCGCACCAGCTGCCCACCCAGCATAGCGTTCATCCGTCAAATAATACGTTGAAGATTGGAAAATTGGCGTGTTTACTGCGCCCTCGATATGTTTGGTCCCAGCGTGAACTGAACGCGTGGCGAAGCGCTTGTCTGAATTCCCATCGGCCATGATGTGGGTGGGCATTGCTCAGCATTTCAATCAAGCGATGTGTGGCTCTAGGATGATTCAATCCAATTTGCATACTCTTCTGTTGCCTCTGCTAACCAATGAATGATTTGCGGGACCTCGTATGGATGATTTTGCTTGAGTACTTTTACGATTGTTTCAAAACTTGAGGCGTTGGTCTTGATTTGTATTCGCCATTCCTCATCGGATTCAATTTTTCCATCCCACTGGTAGGTGGAACGAATCGGTGCATGTTGGACACAAGATCCCCCTGCCTCCAATATCAATTGTGCAAAGGCTCCAACCTCTGCTTCAATCCAAGTGCCCGGTAAAGTCGTTTGAATGACGGTTACTTGTCCAGTCATGATGTCGCGGAGGCATTCGTAGACCAAGAAATCTCGCCCCAACGCTTGAAGACCGTGTGTGACAGCCTACGGCTGGGCGTCAAGATGGAGTGGGATTCACCAATCGATTCAGGGGTGGTTCCAAACGATGGGAGTTCCTTTGATGTCATCGTTGTCGGTGGTGGGCCAGGTGGTGCATCTGCTGCCGCGTTTATGGCCATGGAGGGGGCCCGTGTATTACTACTAGAGAAAGCGGTATGGCCACGTGACAAGACCTGTGGCGATGCTGTTGGAGGAAAATCACTCAAACATGTTCAGCAATTGGGCATCAAGGGTGTCATCGAAGAAACACCTCACTTTCGTGTAGACGGTATTATTTTTGGTGCACCCAATGGAAAAGAAGTGTGCATCTCTCTCCCTGAAGAAGAAGTTGAAAGTCGGGAAGCGGGTTACAGTTTGCCTCGGAAACAATTTGACACGCTCCTATTCCGAAATGCAAATGAAAAGGTTCTGGAAGCCGGGGGAGCTGTAATTCAGGATTTTACTGTCAAAGAAGTGCACATCGAAAATGATGCTGTAACTGGGGTTTCTGGAGTTTATCAAAAACAAGAATATCACTTCAAAGCACCGCTGACTATTGGTGCTGGTGGATATACGTGCCCAGTTGCAAAAGCCGTCACCAAACATCATGGTGAGCCGATGATTGACAAGGATCATTATTGCGGCGCTTACAGGGAATATTGGACTGGCGTAGAAGGTTGCGGCGACTGGAAAGGTGCCATTGAAATTCATTTCATCGATGGTGTAATCCCAGGGTATTTTTGGATATTCCCTGTTGGCAATGGTATCGTCAATGTTGGAATCGGGATGGTCATTTCTGAAATGAATAAGCAGAAAGTCAAACTCAGAGCATTGCAAGAATGGGTTATCAAAGAAGATAAGAAATTTAGCAAGCGATTCAAAAATGCAAAAATGGTTGAAAAATCTGGGAAGGGGTGGCAACTACCATTCGGTAGTCCGAGGAAGAAGGCCCCCTCGTTTCAGCCACGCCGTGCTGCGATGGCAGGCGCAATATGTGTAGGGGATGCCGCCTCATTGGTTGACCCGTTCACTGGAGAAGGGATTGGCAATGCATTGCTCTCCGCTAAGCTAGCATCAGAAATTTTTGATCACCAAAAGCACAGTGAAGGGTTCCCGTCGGAATTGGCAGTTGAATTTCAAAATAAGTTGTGGGAAGAACTTTCTGCAGAATTAACAAACTCATACAAACTACAGCGTTTAGTCAAGAAAAAGTGGTTAATGAATTTCTTCATAGGGAAGGCTGTCAAGAAGGAAGAATTGCAAAGGGCCCTTACTGATATGATTGCCTCTAAAGAAGCTCAAGGCCAATTTCACTCCAAATGGTGGATGGTGAAGACTCTCTTATTCTGAGGTGCAGTGATGGATTCAAGTTTGAAAGATATTGATGCGGTTTTCCTTGATTTGGATGGTACGATCTATCTTGGGGGGGATCTTATTCATGGTGCTCTTGATTTTCTAGATCGCTGTGATGCCAAAGGCGTACAGCGCTACTTCTTATCCAATAATAGCAGCCGTTCTGTGACCCAATACGTTTCCAAACTCCAGGGTCTTGGAATCCCTGCTACAACTGAAGAGGTGTTGCTGTCCACGCATGATTTAATCGCCTGGCTGAATGAATCCAATATTTCACGCCTCTTTTTGGTTGGTACCGAAGGGATGTCTGAAATGCTGCAAGATGCGGGATTCATGATGGATGAAGATGAGCCTGAAATTGTTGTGTTAGGGTATGATACTGAAATTAGTTATGATAAAATCTCGACAGCGTCAATTCTTCTGCATAGGGGTGTGCCTATGGTGGCAAGTCACCCGGATATGGTTTGTCCATCCCCCGATGGAGGATTGCCTGACACGGGGGCTTACATGGCGATGTTTGAGGCGACCACGGGGGTCCGCCCAATGCATGTTTGTGGAAAGCCTGAACCTGGTATGATTCTACACAGAATTGAGGCTCTTGGATTGAAGCCTGGGCGTTGTGCGATGGTTGGGGATCGACTCTACACGGATATGGCCATGGCCACAAGAGCGGGTGTCAAGGGGATCCTTGTTCTGTCTGGTGAAGCGACCGAGCAGGATGTTGTAGTATTGCCAGAAGGTGCAGAACAGTGTCCCGACCTCGTTGTCGGTTCCGTGGACGAATTATTGCGCTGACGGCGAAAAAAATAGAGTGGGTAAATCGGCCTCTTGGCTGAAATCCGAGGGGTGTTCTTCAAGTGCTCTTTTGGGAACTCGCGGCGCGTGAGTGCAAATCCACCGCTTTCCGGTGCACCCTCTTGTGATGTGGGTGCACTCCCTCTTGTGGAAGAATGGCCATTGCTTCCAAGCCATGGAATTCACATGGAACGGTTAGCCCAATTTGGTGTTGTGGAAATCGAGGAAGTCTTGGATGCCATGCGGCAATGTCCCAGGGGCGTCCATGGGCTACCATTTCCACTAGCAGATGAGATGGGGGGCCTAGAAGCATCTAGTCTTAGGATTCCTTGGTGGGGAGATGTTACAAAACCACATTCGTTACTACCTGGTTTGTTTGAAACGTGTCAAATAATGCAATTAATCCAGGTGGAAAAGGGTAATTCTGTACTCTTAATGGGTCCCCGTGGAAATTGGTGGACTGAATTATTGATGTATATTGGTGCGAAGGAAATTGTTGTATTGGAAACAGATGCGTTGCGACGTGAAGTTCTAGTCGAGCGGTGGGGTGATCTTCGATTGGATGTTGTAGCAAAGGCCTTTGATTGTAATATTCACATAATTGGGATTGGTGAATTGGATGACTATACTCCCGAACATGGATTTGACAGGGTGTTGTCAACTGGGATGTTCCCCTCTTTACCATTGAGTATTATGATGCGATTGCACGATGACGGTTATGCCGTTTTACCAATCGAAAATGATGATCGAAGTATGCTTCAACTTATCCAACACCATGGTGAAGGTGAATTGATGGCGCAATGGGTTTCGTGTTGGGATGTTGATCCTTGGGCCGAGGAAGTTCTTGTCGCATTGGAAACAGGGGCTGATCTAGAATCCTGTGAAAATATTGAGAATTCGCGGGAAAGGATCGAGGCTGCATGGTGCAATGCAAATCGTATTCCAACACGAGATCGATTTGGTCCGGCGAGAATGTTGGATATGGTCGAGCGTGTTTGGTATTCACTCGATCCGGTGCATACTGATGTTCTCGATGGGGAAATTGGTGGGCTGCGTGAACGGCTCGCAGATGATCTATTTCGAATGGGTCATGTTTTGTTGCAAATGGGAATCTTTGAACTTGCGTCCGAACATCAGGGGGAAGCGTTTCGCTTGGCACCTACATCTGAATCAGCAACGTTCCTAGGCTGGGCCCTATCAGAAATGGATGATTCATGGGGAGCACTTGGTTGGTGTCGTAAAGC
>JASLKO010000176.1 GCA_030747475.1 Candidatus Thalassarchaeaceae archaeon
TGCACTCACACACCCCGTGTGTCATTCAGTTCAGAGACTGAAATTGCTTGCATTGGGGTCGTCATCGAGACCGGCCTGTTGAACATTGCCTTCAGAATCAACGAATTCGCCTGCCTTGGTCAACTGACCATGCAAGGTTGATTCGTGCTCGGCTGTTCGTGCGATTAACGAGTCACCAAGTGCCATTGAGATAGACTGTGTAATGGCGGTGAGTGTGCTCATTGCCTTGTCTCTCTGTGCAATTCCAATATTGTGATCTGAGTATCGTGCTTCTTCGAAAATGGCCAAGAAGTCATCCAATTGCTCTGCGGGCACCATGTAGAATGCGCTGCGTACCGCCCACTCAAATTCACGGGTTGTCTCGTAGACCTTCTTCATGAAGCCATGCTGGCGGAAGAAGCGGACGAGATCCTTGTAGCAATTGAAAATCACTTGGATGTACTCGTTTCGAGCTTGCAAAGCCAATAGTGAGTCGGTCAGGATACCGCGCAATATCTCTACGCGGCGTCGCTCACTGTATCGCTTATACATGACAGCACCAATAATGGCAGCGAACATAAAGGCGATGATAATGGGCAACATTACCTGAAGATTCCAAACACTTCCTTGTTCCTTGATCTCTTCACCTAAACTAATCGATCGAGTGCGATTTTCACTGTATTCCTTGAACAAATCACTACCTTCGAACATTGCAGTGATACGCCAAATACCCATCTTGGCAGATTCGCCTTCAGGTGCACCTGGAACATCGGTTCCAAGATAGGTCCAAGTGAAATTAGCAACGCCTTGTTCATCGGTGGTCACATATCGAATTTCATATGTTACCCACTCATCTGAGTTGTTCAGATATTGGAAAACAAATGTCACTGTTTCACCTTCTACAGCGAGGTCTATTCGGTCGCGCAATATTGCAACTGCACCCTCGATTTCATCCCCTGGAAGGTAACCATCTGCATTGTGCCATGGTGTTTTCACGACCATGTCAACACGGCTGCGTACCAAGACTTCGACATCCATGAACGAGCCGTTTACGACGGCATTGGTTTCACTTCGACAGCCACCAGGCACTTCCATATCCGGTTCATACGCGACACGTAATGTGCGGAATCCTTCGAGATTATTTCCACTGGGTTCGATACCCTTCCTACTCGGATTCTGATCCTTATCCCCACTAAACCATTCAACGGTTCCAAATTCGTCACCGGTAATCGCTGTAGCGACTGGGCGAGTATTTTGGTCAGGGTCGATGTAAATGTTCAGACACTTCCCACCCAATGGGTTGCCGTTGCTCTGTTCAAGCAATGCATGAATGTGGTAACTCTCTTTCAGATAAAGTACTGGATATGAGTCACCATTCGGGTATTCATATCGATCGACGTCAGTCTTGAATGGGCCGACTTCAGAAATCAATAGTGTTGAATTACTGAATACAGGGAACAAGCGAGTAACGCTGGCATTCTTGTATCGGTAACGATCATTGTTGTCATACGAGTTGTATTCGACCGTTACCCGGGCTTGGCCCGCCATAACGTCATCTAGTGGGCATGTGATTTCGAAATAACCATCCATATCTGTCGAGCCGGGTTGACAGGAAATTACACCCTGAACACCGCCTTGCATCTCATAGGATACGCGGATGTTTCGATTCGTTAGGTTACTGCCCAATTCATCGACCAATTGCCCGGTTACAACCATTGGCTTCTCAATACTTTGACCTGTGATTGGATCTATTTCACTTGTGTAAACAATCTGATCATCTACATCGAGAGTGGTTCGACCGATCAATGAGAATCCATCTACGTTATACTGCATTATACGACGATAGTGGTCACTACCTTGTATTGTGACACACGGGTCCCATGCTCCTTGCAATGATAGTTGATACTCCTGTAATTCTTCACACCCCTCATGCGGTAGGTTCTCTTCAAATCGTAAAATCACGTTTACTGGTCCAAATCCATCCGGCAAATACGATGATGGGTCTTCACGTAGGATTTGAGCATCGAGCAGGAGTTGTTCGTAGATATCACCTGCATTAGGCTCTAACTCAAACATAACTTGTCTGTGTTGTACATTCTCAAAGTCTGTTCCTTCAAAGATGACTTGTACAATTCCTCCTTCATCACCAGCCCCATCCAGAGCCGCGCCTGGATCGCGCAATACAGGTGTGCTGTTGTCATCTGTAACCTTGGCTGAGAATTGCCACACCTCACCGCTGCTGCGGAGATTTGGTGTTGTAGAAATCAATTCCACATACGTCCGGCTGACAACCCACATCGGTTGGTTGACCAACGAACCTTGCAGTAATGGATTGCCAGGGAAAGAGAATTGCAATGAGAAATTGCCCAATTCATCGGTGGATGAAATGTTCAAATCAATCTTGAAAATTCCATTTGCATCTGTTTCAGAATAGTTACTCTCACCTGTCGCTGACCACGTCCAATTGACTGGAGCGTTCTTGACGGGTTGCAATGCATTGTCCACCAATCTAGCTTCAACGGTTGTGTTCTGATTTCGATACAAGCGTGGCAGGGTATTCAACTGGAAGTCAGTTGTACCAATCACCGAGACATTGTTGTATGCTCCGGTTTCAGCCAAAACATTGGTCTGATTGCCTGTGAAGTAGAATTCAGAGTTGGTGAAATCAACGCGCACGCCGTATGTCGAGGCTTGGTACTGGCTGTACCATGTCCAATTGTAGTCAAACCGGGCTTCGCCACCATACATCGTTGGTACGCGTGCATATCCAGTTTCTTGACTACCTTGGAACACACCATTGCTGTCAAGGTCGACCTGTAGTGCCATTGGATCTTGAATCCAAGGGGTTCCAGTTCGGTTTGTTACATTGCCAATTACACGGAAAGTTTCACCCGTATTCATTTCAGGAACAATCTCACAGCGGAATTCGCTGCTTGGATCTGTTGGATCGATTTGACCACATGGTGGTGCATCGAAATCGCCACCATTTTGCATGGTGATGAACCAATGTGTTGAATTCACACGCAAGAATGGACGTAGCTTGGCTGATTCATCCATTAGTGAGGCAGCACTACCATCCCATAGTTGCGGGTATGGTTTGCCAAGTTTAGCCTCCTCATAGGTCATTCCAGCAGCAGCTAGACCTTGTGAACTGAATAGAGCCCTCCAAGTTCCGTAACTGCTACCTGTGAATTGGGTCGCATCGTAATAGTAGACTGGGTTGTGTCCAGCAATTATCAACTCAGCTTCGACATACATGCGGTGCATACTTCGAATCATGAATGGATCTGTCTCGGCTCCGGTAACATGAGGCCAAGGCCATTCTGAACCCAAAGAGGGGTCGACTCTTCCAATGAATTCATAGTCACCAACAGGCAAACTTGTGTTTGAATAATCATAGGTTCCAACGACATCGTGATTGAGTGTGAAATTGTTCCAAACGATTTCTTCGTAGCCACCAGGCAACATCCCTGGGCCATTGTCATAAGTTGAATTCCAACGGACCTGTTTCCAATTGCCGACTGATCCCGAACTCTGTACATATGTTAGGCTCGCCCAACCGCCTTCATCAGCACGGAATCCTTGTCCGAATCCTGTGTAATTGGTGGGTGTTGTTCGGTTACCGAAGGGGCCACCACTAACTGAGAACGTGATTGGTGCATGGACCATTCGACGGTCGAATATTCCGCGTTCCCAATCTGCAGTATAGTGTGTTTTGAAATCTAACCAAAGCGGTTGCTCATCACTGCGGAAATATGTCCAAGACACATAGTCAAGTGACAAATTTGCATGGACTGCAACAGGATACCGATTGGATTCAGAACCATCATGGATGAACATCTCAGTAACTTCTGCCCACATTTCATAGGTCGTATTATCACCGACATGGATGTCTTCAGGGAACAAGAATTGTCCAACACTGAATGAGCCAAATGCATTTGATAGTACGTCGATTGTTTCTATCGCAGAGGTCCCATTTTGGACCCATGCAACATGTACCTGAACCGGTAGATAACCGGCTGGATCCCAAGTCCCTGTTGAGATGTTTAGTGCAAATACAGTCCCCGAGAAAATCGCAGGGAATTGCGCATCGAGATACAATGTGTCTGGAACGGTGTAATTTTGTCCGTCATATGATCCCAATTCGACTCTTGTGGCCAATTTGTCATCTTCATCCAGAATACAATCATTGTCATGATCCCAATCACTGGATAGGTTTCCATTGTAGCATGGGTCTGAATTGTAACCCTCTTCGAGAATATCGAAGTTTCCATCTTCTCGTGAATCGTTATCGTCGTCTAGATCCACAGCATCCGGTCCAGTGTATGGATTGTTGGGGTGTGCAATTCCTTCGCCATTGCCGAAGTCATCGTGGTCCCAAGGGTTGGTTGAATTGCTACCAAATCGTGTAGGCCAGAGTAGAACCTCATCTTTGTCGTGCATGCCGTCTGCATCATCGTCTTCGTCAATATCATCACGAATACCATCATTGTCGTGATCCCATGGGGAAATCAGTGGGCTCACGCCTGAGTTTTCTTGGGTATTGGTTCGGCCATCGCCGTCCCAATCATCGTCTGCCCAATTGAGTACCCCGTCGTTATCGTGATCCCATGTCGATTGTTCTTCACCCCAGAAACACTGCAATTCTTGGTCGACGTCGAGGGTTCCATCGTTATCATCATCAGAGTCCTCACCGTCTGGAACACCGTCATTGTCATTGTCTACATCGTAGAATTCCGGGAAGAGCAGTCCTTGACCCTGAATCCCTTGGTCCCAAACCGCTTGATACCATCCATCTTGATCAGGATCAGAATCTGTACCATCATCGTCATTGTCTTCACAATTGAATCCTGTAAAGAATGTGCCTGGAGGATTTGTATTTGCATCATCATCCCAATCACTATCTGAATCGATCTCTAGGTAATCCCAGATTCCGTCGTTATCGTCATCGACGTCGAAAAGGTCGTACAAGCCATCCATGTCATCATCCAAATCAGCTGTATCATTGAATTGACAAGTTGGTGCGTATTGATTGCCTTGGCCGTCGACCACGACAACGTTGCCACAATCATCATCAGGATCTGTGTCGTCATTGTACAAGTCAGCTAGATTTTCGTCAGGGAAATCGTTGCCATTGATGTCAGCATTCCAATTCCATAGACCGGTTCCCAAACCGACCCATGTCAAGAAAAGGTCACGGTTGTGAGCAACCTGTGAATAGTTGAAGGCTGAAACCGTTGCCCCATTGAATGGAATGTGGTAACATGATGTTGACGAACAACCATAGTTAGAAGTCGAAGAGGATGGGGGTGTGAATGTCCCCTGTGTAAAGTTCGGATCAGCTCGAATAGAGAAAGGTACACTCAGTTGGCCATTGTTGAATCCTGCTTCGAGAGGGAGGCGGTAAAGGGCTGCATATTCATAACCACATGTATAGCCACTTTCACGTGTAAAACCACATTCGTTGCTGTTGGTAAACGTACCACCAAATTTGAAATCATTGATATCAAGTTGGCCATCATTTCCTTCATCTTGGTCCCACCAATCTGGCATTCCATCGCCGTCTTGATCAGTATCTAAGCCGTTTTGTAAACTATCACCATCGGCATCAATATCAACATCGTTTCCACCATTCCATGGTGACCACCTAGAGAGTAAGAACCAGTAGAATTCGGGTACATTTCCACTTGTAACTGGTGAAGTAGATGGATCATATCCATTGTAATCAAGCACGAAGTTCTGTGTGACTGTGAA
>JASLKO010000177.1 GCA_030747475.1 Candidatus Thalassarchaeaceae archaeon
AGATTGAGGCAAGAAGGATTGACTGTTGAAATTGTAAACCTGCCTGTTGGCGATGTGAAAATCAGCGATCGAATTCTGATTGAACGTAAAGGAACACGGGATTTTGTCGACAGTTTGCTCGATGGGCGTCTTCTTGATCAAGCCACGCGGTTGGTTGGGGCAGCGCCTCGTGCAATGCTCATCATCGAAGGCAAGGACCTGTTCCAGCATCGGGCCGTTCATGGACAGGCCATCATGGGTGCATTGGCGACACTAACCTTAGACTATGGATTGCCCGTTGTGACCTCAACAGATACTGCTGAAACTGCGCGATTTATCGCTGTATCAGCCAGACGTGAGTCCAAGATGCTAGAGCATCTTTCGAGCCATGCACAAGAGAGATTGAGAGCGAGTGAACATCCCGATTTCGTCGGCCAAGAAGATGAGAACAAGACGCTGGTTGCAGCAAACTCATTCATCGATGGTGATCAGAATATTCCCGACCCGATTTTGGATGCTACTACAAGTGAATTGTCGGAATCGAGGCGTAAAGAGTTGCAAGGTGTGACTCGATCTATGCTAGAACAAGTTCCAGGGATTGGACCCGCTCTGGCTTCCAGAATCATTTCTAGATGGCCCACAATGGCCGCTTTGGCCAGTGCAAGTGATGAGGAAATCGTCGAAGTCCCAGGGCTGTCCACACACCTTGCAGAGGAAATTGTGCGAATCCTGCATGGAAGAGATTAATCGCCAATAATCATCACGCGGGTTCTCAATTGAGCCAAGCGATCGACATGGTGGCCAAATGCGAATGCCAAGAGTTCTGACAAGTGTATGACCGGAATTTTGGTTTGCTGAGCCGAGACCTTTCCAGCTTTTCCTTGGTACACATCCAGTAGCATGTGGGACAAATTGCAAGCACTGACCATCAATTCCGCACCTTCTGACTTGGCATCAGCGAGTACTGCTGCTGTTTGCTTCATCACGGTTTTTTCTTCTGAGAACACACCTGGGACACCAACACTGTGCGTTCGACATGACCACTCGACGGCATTGCCCCCCAATACTGAAATGACTTGTTCCAAGTAATCAGGATCAAATGGGTCATCGCCACCACATGCACCAGCTTGTTGCATATTTGGGCCATAATAGCCAGCGACTTTGAAATCAAATCGGTTCTTCACAGCCGCCTCTACATTGTCAAGGCCAATTTCATCGACAATCACGTGGAGCAGGTGGTGTACTTTGACATCCCCGGTCAATGTGAGGCCACAATTTCTCTGCAAGATGTCATTTGTTTTGGCCATCAACTTGCCATCGTTGCGTAGCAATGTCAAATCTTCATGCAAAGTGGCCGCTGTCGTGGCACATGAGGTGATGATGTCCAAACCCATCGCTTCAGCTTGAGCAAGGGTTCTGGCATTGAGGACCACTTGTAGGTCGGCATTGGCTTGACGAACAATTCCAGCACCACAACTTGTGGCACCCTCGAGTGGAACCAATTCAATCCCCAGTGACTCAGAGGCCAATGGCATCGTATCCGCCACCTCAATTGCATTGCTGTGAGCAACATTTCCAGGATGGTATGCATAACGTGTAGCCATTAGAATCGACCATCCATTTCATTGAATATTGAGACCACTTCATGATGGTTCTCAACACGTGAGTTAAACTGCTTTGGCATTTTGCCAATTCCAGCAGGCGGAGCTAGCATTCCAAGCAAGTCATTGAACATAGGACGACCTGTTCGAGTAAATCCGAAAATCATCCTAGATGATACCCCACTAAGGGCATTGCTCACAAGGCCCATCGGACCCAGTACAGTTCTATAGAGCGTTGTCTCATTCACCTTTCCGCTGCTCTTGATGGACCAAGTGTACCACCAAACATGTTTCCCATGGCGACCGTTGTATCCATCATGTGAAAGAACTGCAGTCTTGGCATCCAGTACTGATTTTGCTGCGATTGAGCCCATTGAACCATGTCGATGGATGCTGGCCAAATCAGTCTCAGCTTTGACACCATTTGTAGCGGCTAAACTCTCAAGAATCGTGGCCCGTGATTTGTCGGAAATTCGAGGGTCGCAGGACCGATTCCAAAGATGCGAAATAATGGCTGGACCAATGTACGATCGGTTGTAGGGGACTGCGTCACTTGTTGCATGCAACAATTGTGGACTGGCGATGTCATTCGATACGTGTAATTCGGTTGCGACAACTGCATCCATGGTTCCAATGGCTGTATCCCTAGCGAATGTCGCATCACGTTGCGCATTCACAAACCATGGTTTGGAGGATGCACGGTGGTTTTCATATGATGAATGATCAACCACCAAATCGCGTATAACATCGTATGCTGCAATGGGTTCTATTCGGACAACTGCACCATCCCCTTTGTCTCGTGAAATGTCACAAAGTCGTGTCAGTCCGGGCAGTACGAGACGACCATTTACACTAACACCAGTTGAAGGGTCGTCGGCCGCGCCATCTCTGAAGGTTAGAGTCCCATCTTGGGTTGCTTTTAGGGTTCGGAGTAAATCTAGAACACTGTGGTGGCCTGGGATTGAACAAGCCCACGAATCCAAGCCACTCTGTCCTGAATCCGCATCATATCGGAAAATACTCGCGACCAATTGAATTTCTGGCATGGCAATTGTGGCAACATCGCCGCTGCCCGCAGATGCGGAATCGCCTGCAGCATAGGCAACCATTTCCGCTACCAAATCTTCGTTGAAGGTTCCACTGTCATCCACACAGGCCAATCGCGAAAGTGCCTCTGCGATCCAAATGCCAGCAGGTTCGTCATAATCGACGTCGCAATCAACTCGACCGAAGATTCGAGCCCCACCCATCGACTCGAGGACTTCATCCCATTCTTTTCCAGATTGACAAAAGAATTCGTACGAAGTGTCGCCTAATGCACAAACTGAGAAATGTGTGTTTGAAAGTGTCTTACCAACGCCTTTTGCAGCATTATACAACTCCTCTGCATTGTCAGGCTGCTCACCTTCACCCCAAGTGGAACAGGCGATGAGTACGCGCTTCATGCCCGCCATACTGCCGATGTCGAAACCATCCATGTCGTGTACATGGCCGACCAATCCATAGTCGGACGCTTTCTTTGCAATAAGCGAACAAAGGCCTTCTGCGTTTCCGGATTGGCTGCCGAATAGAATGTGTAAATCGCGATCGCCAGTCATGACCGCATCCAATGCACCGTCTCCTGCGACTTCAACAGCAACGGGTTCATCCGTAGGATCTGCTTCAATGACTTCAGCAGGTGCATCATCTGCAGGTGCATCACCATCGCCTGCAACCTCGAACAAAATCACATCGACAGGACAGGCATCAGCAGCTTCGACAATGTCATCACTCCATTCTCTGGGGTTCACACCATCAACGATGGTGCAACTGTCTTCCTCAACGTGAAATACCTCAGGAACGATATTTTCACAGGCATCACAGGTGATGCATCCCTCGTCAATCCAGACCTTGACAACAGCGCTCATGGAAGTGACACCACACCAGCCCTACGGGCTGAACAGAACGTCCACCGTAATTCGATTCTTCAACCTATGGGGGGGATGGTAAGCAAAGATGCGACTCAGAAGCCCATGCCGCCCATGTCCATGCCACCCATATCCGGCATTCCGCCACCACCAGCACGGCTTGAAATCACGTCATCAATTCGTAGAATCATGACTGCGGTTTCAGTCGCGGATTGAATGGCTTGTTCAACAACACGAACAGGTTCGAGGACATTTGCAGCCCGCATATCCATGACGCCGCCTTCAAAGACATTCACACCGTAGGAGGATTTTCCTTCAGCATGTGCCTTTCGAACTTCAATAATGGTGTTGACTGGATCAAGGCCCGCATTTTCGGCAAGTGTGCGTGGAATGACTTCAAGAGCTCCCGCAAAGGCTTCGATAGCCATTTGTTCACGGCCCCCAATTCCTTCAGCATAAGCCCGCAAATCACGAGATATAGATGCGATGACTGAGCCGCCACCTGTAAGGACTGCCCCATCTTCGCGTGCGACACTGACCACACCAATTGCATCATCAAATGCTCGACGGATTTCATCGACTACGTGTTCAGTTCCACCTCGCAGTAAAACACTGACACTCTTGGCATCTGGACAACCGGTCACAAACACCATGTCTGATTCACCAATCTTTCGCTCTTCGACCTTTGCGGCATGTCCCAAATCATCCTCACCAAGATCATCGATATTGGTCACAATTCGACCGCCAGTGGCCTTGCCCAATGCCTCCATATCTGATTTCTTAGCCCTTCGAACTGCAAACAATCCTGCCTTTGACATGTAGTGTTGCGCCAAATCATCAATGCCTTTCTGACAAATGATCACGTTGGCACCCGCTGCCTGAATTTTCTCAACCAGGCCACGCAGATAATTTTCTTCTTCATCGAGGAATTGAGCAAGCATGCTTGGGTCAGTAATCTGAATCTTTGCATCGACTTCGGTTTTCTTGACTTCAATCGCTGAATTGATCAATGCAATCTTAGCACCAGAAACGCTTCTTGGCATGCCACTGTGAACACGCTCTTTGTCGAGGATAATGCCATCGACCAATGTGCTGTCCTTGATGGACCCACCTTGTTTCTTTTCGACCTTTACATCGTCTAAATCGACGATGATCTCGTCATCTTCTTCGCGGGCAACAGCCTGCACTGCGTCTACACAAATATCTGCAAGGAAGGCTTTGACAGCCCCGGCTGATTTGCCTGTTAGTGCTGTTTTGGCCACATCATGCAAGGTAGATTTGTCAGCGTCGATCGCATGACCATCCAGAAGATCGACCGCTTTGTCAGCAGCGAGGCGGAAGCCCTCGCAAATTACAGTCGGATGTACATTCTGTTCGATAAGATCCTCGCTACGCTTGAGAAGCTCACCCGCGATGACAACCGCACTGGTTGTGCCATCGAAACAATGTTGCTCCTGTGTTTTGGCAACTTCGATAATCATCTTGGCCGCCGGGTGTTCGATGTCCATCTCTTTGAGAATGGTTGCACCATCATTGGTGATGACAACATCTCCCATGCTGTCCACAAGCATCTTGTCCATCCCCTTTGGACCCAATGTGGTCCGTACTGCATCAGCAACGGCCTTTGCAGCAGCGATGTTGTTGCTTTGTGCACTTTTTCCACGGGTTCGATTGGTTCCTTCTTTGAGGATGAAAATTGGTTGTTGTCCACCATACATTGGTTATGCCACCTAGTTACGCCCCTACGGGGCGACTTGCCGACTCAGGAGTCATTGATAAAGGCGCCGTGTTAGATTATGCGTCACCTTGACGGCGAAGGTATTCCTCACCGTAGTGTTGCCACTGTTCCATAGTCCAACCTTCAGGCAGTCCTGTAGCGGGCAATGGTGGGCCAGATGGGACCTCATCGGCCACAACCTCAGCAACGGGTTCTGGTTCTGCTGTGGGGGGAGGTGGCGTCGCCATGACGGGTTGGGAGAACAAATCTTCAGTCCCGCCGTACATCGAATTCGCGGTTGAATCTGCACTTGGTAGAGTTGGCGCTTCAGGTAGAGATGGTGCAGAAGGCAATCCTAGATTTGATTCGTAACCACCCAGTGATGAAATTTCATCCTCATGTTCGGTAGACATTACAATCTTAATGAGCAACAAGCCGAGTAATAGAATGAAAATAATTCCTGTAGACCAAATGGCAATACTCTTTGCCATTTCACCAAAGTCGCCGCTTTCTTCAGACGTATCTGAAGATACGTACTTATCAGCAGAAAATTGCATTGATATTTCGGTATTGTCATCGGTGGCCTCAACCTTCAATGTCGCTGTAAAAATCATTTCATCTAGATTGAAATTGGCCAGATTATCCTTTGTCACAAACACCTCGATATTGACAACTCTCATCTGGTCAGGGGGGAGTTCGAATTGTTGATCAGATTGTACGACGCGGACATATTTCAAATTCCAAACAGCCTCATCATCTGTTGAAACACTCAGGCGAATTTCTTGATTGGCATTCGGGTGTTGATTGTGGACTGTGACCTGCAAAAATGCGGCTCCAGGTTCAGTGATGTGGACCAATGGACCGGCTTCTAGGCGAATCCAACCCAATGAGCCAACTTGGAAATCAGCTTCACCAATGGCGGTAACCGTCTGTCCCGACGCCAA
>JASLKO010000178.1 GCA_030747475.1 Candidatus Thalassarchaeaceae archaeon
GAACCGATAGATCATTATCTTCAAATTCATCAAAATCGTCTTCAAATTCATCATCTTCAATTTCATCGGCAGGCACCATATCCGCCCAGGGATCATATGATGATGCATAACCTGCATCTGCATACTTTGTCCAGTCATCATCCTCTTCGGAATCCGTAGCCATAAATCCACCCTCGCGGGCGAAGAAATGGGTCAACCCATACCTTCGCTGAGCAAAACGACTGAGGTGTTGGTTATGACTCTTCGCACTTCAAAGCGAATCAGGATCAGGTGATCCTGTGGCGATTGCATGGAGACGGTCAGTGCTCCAAATCCCCGAGTTACAACCTGAATCAAAAGTGAATCGAATGCCGTAACCACCAACATTTTCGGCTTTGGGTTTCTCATTTCGTAAACGATTGACCTCGTCTCGTAATGCTTCTTTTCTAGAGTCAACTTCACGTCTAGGCTTACAATTGGCGCATGGACACCAAAAACGCAATTCAGTATACGTAACTGTATTCTCGCTTGCATCTTTCCATCGTAGAATCATATCGATTTCTCGACGCTCGAGTTGGCGCAATTTGGGTGCGTCAGTCATTGGAGCCACCACCGAGTATACCCAACCTTCGTTCAGCATCTATTTGCAGTTTTCTAAAGCCACCTGCATGCTTGGATTCCTCTTGGATTTCTCGCCAAGAAATCATTCCAAGGACACTGCTTGCAATAATCATTGATGCGATAAAACTCAGTGCAATCATCAAGGCACAAAACAAACCGAATATCGAAAAGAAGCCCATCGGTGAATATGAGATGATGGCAAAACCGGTCACATCAGATACGGCTGAACCAACCAGTGCCAAACCGGATGCGCCCCCCATTGCAACCAATGATGAATGAACTGAGCGGCCATTCTCACGTTCTTCTCGATAGCGCTCAACAACGTGAATAACATAATCGATTCCGACACCAAGACTCATGGCCGCAATCGCCACAGTAACCATGTTCAAACCATAGCCTGCGACTGAAATCATACCGTACAACCAAACGACGACTACTAAGATTGGGAAAGTTGTAATAATCGCTAGACCCAGTGCTCGTTCTCCAAATGAAAAATAGAACAGGAATACCATCAATCCACACAAAGTGCCAATCGTGCCACCGTAAATACTTGACAACAAAATTCCGGCAACAAAACCACCGAGTAATGCCCTAGCCTCAAATCCATGACGTCGTTGCTCCGACAATTGTTTTCTATCAGGTCTGAAACCCCACCATAGCGTACTCAAGCAAAAGAATACACCCAGGATGAGGGTCCCTTGCAATTCATCTTGCATGCTTGAGGCGGCAACGTATCGTGTTACTGGGGAACCGGTTGGAATAGCCCAAGTCACTGGATATTCTTCAGATATCGAACTCAGACTGGTTTGAACTCCCATATCCCCATTGGATAGATTTGCAAATGGCGACATGTCGTTTTCCAATTCAGCCAATACTTGTTTTGTAATCGTGAATTGTTCAGGCTTGATGATACCCCATCGCATGGTCATTCGATCATAACGAGGATTTGTGCCGTCTTCACAAAGATGGGTTGCATTCGGGTTGAGCTCACATTCAGGCGAGATATACAATGCGGGAATACTTGGAGGGATTTCGGGAATCACTCCAACTCCAGGAATACCGTGAACTGACAAGAAACCATAGAGGAATTGTAAGCATCCTCGTGATGATGTGTCTGGCAATTTTTGGGTTTCGGTTACATTGATTGTTTCGCAACCAACCCCATTCCCTGGTTGTGATTCATTCCAACCACCCTTTGCAAAGGGTTCTGAATCTGAAACCAAACTACCCATGGCCCAAAAGATCAACTCATCAATTGCATGCAATTCAATCTGACCGGTCGGCAATGTTGTGTATCGATTTGGATCGTCCTCACTCGCCGTATTCATATTCGTTCGTAATTCACCAATCGAAGCATAAACGTCAGGGTTCAACATATCCCCCTCAATCAAAATCAAAGCGGGTTCACCTTCCGAACTAAATCGTTCGTTGATGAGGAAAACTGATTGAGCAATTTCAGATTCTTCATCTATGAAATCCTCGATTTTGAAATCACCTTCTAAAGACAACATTGCAGGGGTTGCAATTGTGGTCAATAATATCGCGACGATGAGAATGAATGGGGCAGCCCAGGCAGAACCGCCTGAAAGACGTGCCAACCAATGTTTGGGCACAAGATAGAGACGATCTTCTGTTTCCTCCACCAAACGATTACGATTTTGTAACCATGTATCGACATCATACCGAATGATTGGAGCCCAAATACCTGTGAGCACAAATGCAGAGGCTACACCTAACGCTGCTTCGATTCCAAATGATCGAAGAGCAGGGATACTCGACGTGAGATTGGCGGCAAATGCTGCCATTGTTGTCAATGAGGTTAGCATGATCGCTCGACCTACGCGTGATAGGCTAATGTGAACGGCTTCATCTGTTGTCTTGCCATTGTTTCTTTCTTCTTTGTAACGATGTAAGGCATGCAAACTATCATCGATACCGAGGGCTAAAATCAAAATTGGCAATAAATTGCTAAATTGACTTCGACTAATGATTTTGAAATCAAACGTACTTCCAAATATGATTCCCCAACCAATCATTCCTTGCATCCAAAGTAAACTAAAACCAAGTGTTACGGCCACAATTGCAACATCTGAAACCCTACGCAAACTGGCCCATAACAAAACCAACACACATAGGAACATGATGGCCAAGAGAATAATCGATTCTTGCAATTCACGATTGACTTCGAGATTGATTCCCGCAGGAGGAGCAATTAGAGTCACTGATTGTTGATCGGTCGCCCTTATACTCTGTTCAAGATTAATCAATGCCAAATCTGCAGAGCAAGGTCCATCACCTGCAGATTTGCTTTCTATACACTCTTCAGGTGTTCGATTTGGTGGGGTAATATACAACTCAAAGCCGTGCCAAGTCATTGAATCGGGTTCTGAACGTTCCTCACTATTGTCGAAGGTATATCCTGCTGCAATCATTGCCTCTCGATCGAGTTGAATCAAAATCCAAGTGGCTGAAGCTGACCAACGCCCAGGCATCCATATCGCATTCTTGAATGTCCCATCCTCGACAAGTTCGCCACTCACAGGACCGATGGCTGGGCTATCAGAAAACGGCAGAAACGCTCGATCATTGGTCGACCAACGCATGAATACATTTGGACTGGCCAGAATCATTCTATTTGCGGCCAAATCAATATGCGCCTGCGTCAGGTTCTCATCGTGAAAACTTAGACACTCAAATTCAACCAACACGCCATCGTCATTTTCATAGTCACAATTTGACCAATTGGTCAAAGGTTCAACCAAATTTCCATACGGGTCAAATGCAGTTCTAGTGAGCAATGATTTGTTGCTCATGAAAGATTCAAATTGTTCGTACAGCGAAAGTGTCCCATTGGTACTCTCACCCGTTAATTCACTGACGATTGGTCGATAAAATTCTGCGATTGGATGCGAACGAGCAATCATGACTTTTTGCTCGATTTCTCTCAAAAAAGTCAAATTGAAAATACCACCATCTGGGATTCCATTCCCCGAATGGCCCTGCCCCTCTCCCTGAAACGCAGAGATTTGATCTGGTGTTGGTAAATCCAATCTTAAGGGATTATCATTCGAATCGAGATGAGGGGCTTGAGTCCCATTTTCAGAGAAGTATGGATCCCGAATCGAAACAACGAAACCAATGGTCAATTCCTTTGAAGAAAATTCTGCATCAATCACAGATTCAGCCTCTATTTCGGGAGTATCCATATCGTATGATTCGACATCTATGGGAGTCAATGTTTGCAGTAATCCTGGAACCATGAGGATTGAGATTAACAAAATTGAAACATGCAATTTGAAACGATTTCG
>JASLKO010000179.1 GCA_030747475.1 Candidatus Thalassarchaeaceae archaeon
GCGGAGTGGCATCCATCGGAGGTGCGGCTGGTGGTCCGGGCGGAGTGGCATCCATCGGAGGTGCGGCTGGTGGTCCGGGTGGAGCGGCATCCATCGGAGGTGCGGCTGGTGGTCCGGGCGGAGTGGCATCCATCGGAGGTGCGGCTGGTGGTCCGGGTGGAGCGGCATCCATCGGAGGTGCGGCTGGTGGTCCACTCGGTGGTCCGGGCGGAGCGGCATCCATCGGAGGTGCGGCTGGTGGCCCGGGTGGAGCGGCATCCATCGGAGGTGCAGCTGGTGGCCCGGGTGGAGTGGCATCCATCGGAGGTGCGGCTGGTGGCCCGGGTGGAGCGGCATCCATCGGAGGCGCGGCTGGTGGCCCGGGTGGAGCGGCATCCATCGGAGGTGGCCCTGGTGGAGCGCCAAATGCACCAGCAGGTGGAGCGAAAGCGGGTTGATTGGATGGTGATGCTGGTGGACCAGGTGGGGTTAGCAAAGGATCGGCGGCTGGTGGCCCCGGCGGCTGGGCTTCCATTGGAGGAGAGGCGGGTGGACCAGGTGGCAAATCGACAGGTTCTGTAGTTGCAATTTCAAAGGCGTCTGCGACGGATTCTGGTTCCTCAGGAGGTACACTATCAATCTCATCTCTGGCCGCTAGCAACCGGTCCATGTCTTTGGCGAAGATATTCTCAATCGTGTCGATGTCCTCGTCCGCCATGTGCTGCGACTCGTCCTCCTCCCCTTGAAAGATGTGGCTTCATGGGGTCCTGCCCTAGGGGCAGGATTGATGCCCCCCAGATGCTTGGCATAGACATGGCCCGGCGCATCGGCATGATTGTCAATCCTGATGCTGGGCTCGGCGGGCGTCTTGGATTCAAGGGGAGCGATGGTCGTGCTGCTGAAGCTAGAGCCGCAGGTGCACAGGACCGTGCAGGACCACGGATGGAACTGGCTTTGCAACGTTGCCATGGACGCCTAGAAGATGTGGAAATTTTGACCTGTTCTGGCCGAATGGGGTCCACATGGTGCCCAATTGAACATACTGTTGTCTTTGAAACACCGGACCAAACTTCAGCTGAAACAACACGGGATGCGGTGAAAGCATTGTGTGATTCCAATATCGATTTACTCCTTTATGCGGGTGGAGATGGGACGACCCGAGATATTGTCGAAGCGCTCACAAACCCTGAATTGCCGGTCATCGGAGTACCAGGTGGTGTCAAAATGCACAGTGGTTGTTTTGCTGCTTCTCCAAATGCCGCAGCCGAAGTCCTGCTCGCTTGGCTAGAAGGTGACTTGCTTGTGTCGCGAACAGAAGTCATGGATCTGGATGAGGAAGTGTACCGAGAAGGGCGTTGGTCGGTTCGCATGTATGGCGAAGCGATGATGCCTGCAAGCCCACGATGGATGCAGGGCGCCAAAATGCGTGTCGAAGCATCCGAAGAAGATGAGGTTCTAGAAGCGCTTGGTGACCACATTCGGGAGGTGCTTGTTGAAGATTCTGATCGATTGGTGATTTGGGGTTCAGGTGGGACACTGCGAACCATTGCTGAGGGCTTGGATTTCAATCCGACCTTGCTTGGAATCGATGTGACAAAGGGAACGGAACAAATTGGAACCGATTTGAATGAACAAAGTTTGCTGGAATTAATCGGCAATCATGATGGTGAATGCACTTTGTTGGTCTCCCCAATGGGTGGACAAGGTTTCCTCCTTGGACGCGGTAATTTACAACTCTCTCCAGATGTCCTTCGTGCCATTGGAATCGATGCCGTGCTCGGTGTTGTGACGCCTGCCAAGATGCTCACTGTGGCTCAATTAAGAATCGATACTGGAGAAGCAACATTGGATGCTAAATTCCAGGAAAAAAAGTACCTCAAAGTCCTGCAAGGATACCGCACGACACGCCTTCTTCGAGTCGCAACCGACTAATCACTGAGCGTCTAATGCGGCTTCGATCAGCCCTACAAATGGCGGACTAGGTCGGTTTGGCCGACTCTTGAACTCTGGATGATATTGTGTTGCGAAGAAGTACGGATGTCCAGTCAATTCTATGATTTCCATTCGCTCACCTTCTGTATCTTTGCCCACGAATTGCATCCCGGCAGCCTCCAATTCCTCGACCATTTCGGGATTGACTTCGTAGCGATGCCGGTGGCGTTCGTGGATTTCCATGTCACCACCATACAATCGGAATGCATCACAGTCTTTCGTTTGAAGATTGGTTTGTCGACTGCCCAATCGCATGGTTCCACCCATGTGTGTACGACTTCCTTCAGGCATGAAGATGACTGCAGGATGGGGTGTTGCTTCATCGAACTCAGTACTGTTTGCACCTGCTTTTCCAAGCACATCTCGTGCGAAATCGATGACGGCGATTTGCAATCCTAGACATATACCAAGATATGGTTTCCCAGTTTCTCTGCAATACCTTGCGGCACACATCTTGCCCTCGACACCACGATTTCCAAAACCGCCTGGAACCAATACGCCATCTGCATCTTTGACCATCTGCCAATATTCTGCATGCTTCTCGGGGTTGTCTTTGGCTTGATGCGGTTCTAGATATTCGGCCTCAACCCAATCGATACTCATTTTCGCACCAGAGTTGAAACCGGCATGTTGCAAAGCCTTGATGACACTCAGATAAGAATCGGAGAGACCTGTATATTTGCCAACCATTGCAATGGTCAAATCCTTGGTGAGATTGTCTACGCGTTCTGCCATCGCACGCCAATCATCTAGCAATGGACGTGAGGTTGGGAGTGGAACATTCAGGCGCTCAGATAATTTCTCAGAGGCACCCTGTTCATTGAGCATCAATGCAACGTGGTAGATGTTGGGCACGTCATGTGCACTGTAGACATTTGAAGGCTCCACATGGCAAAAGGAGGATAATTTTTCTTTGACTTCTGGGTACAATGGTTCACTGCTACGGCACACCAAGAAATCTGGTGCCAAACCAGCCGCTCGCAATTCCTTGACCGTGTGTTGTGTTGGCTTGGTTTTCTGTTCACCCACAACTCCGATGACTGGGACCAAAGACACATGGAAGAAGCAGATGTTTTCACGGCCAACTCTGAATTGGAATTGTCGTAGAGCTTCTACGAATGGTGCACTTTCAATGTCTCCAACCGTCCCACCAAGTTCGATGACACAAACATCAGGCTCCTCACCTGAACCATCACTACACTGTCTGGCAACGCGTTCAATCCGCTCTTGGATTTCATTGGTGATATGTGGAACAACTTGGACGGTCTTTCCAAGATAATCCCCACGGCGCTCTCGCTCGATGACACCTGAGTATACCTTGCCGGTTGTGAGATTGTTATCTCGACCCAAGCGGATGTCGAGGAAACGTTCGTAGTTCCCTAGGTCAAGATCAACTTCGCCACCATCATCGAGAACGAAAACCTCGCCATGTTCGAACGGACTCATCGTTCCAGCATCGCTGTTTAGATATGGATCAATTTTGATTGCAGTCACACGCAAACCCATCGATTTCAGAAGCACACCAATGCTTGACGCTGTTACGCCTTTTCCAATTCCACTCAGGACTCCGCCCGACACCACGACGTACTTCATGTCATCAACGGGGTTTACATCAAGTGTGCCCCGCCTATGAACGTTCGCCAAGCAATTCCAGATATGGAGGACTTGAGGCGACTTACTTCATGTTCAAGTATCGTCCATGATTGAGGTGTATTATGGGTACGCGCATTCTGGTCACGGGTGCGCTCGGGCAAATCGGCACAGAGTTGGTTGAAGCACTCGCTGAAAAATACGGACTGGGAAATGTCATCGCCACCGATGTACGCGAATCAGACAATTGTCGAAGTCTCGATGTCATGGATGCAGAAGGCATTCTCTCACTTGTTGAAGGCGAGGAGATTACAGAAATTTACCATCTTGCAGCCTTGTTGTCTGCCACAGGGGAAAAGAACCCCGAACTTTGTTGGAAGGTTAACGTAGATGGATTGGAAAATGTGATTGCAGCTGCAAAGCAACATGACTGTCGTTTGTTTGCCCCATCTTCCATTGCCGTGTTTGGTCCAGATTGCCCCTCAATCGCACCACAAGTGACCCCATTGAATCCTGCAACAGTGTACGGGAAAACCAAGGTCGTCGGTGAACAATTGGCGATGACTTCTGATGTCGATATGCGTGGATTGCGATATCCTGGACTGATTTCTTACAAAGCCCCCGCTGGAGGCGGCACCACAGATTATGCGGTGGAAATATTCCATGCTGCTTTGGCTGAGGGGCACTACACCTGCTTCGTGCGCGAGGACACGCAATTGCCGATGATGTACATGGATGATGCCATTCGAGCTACGCTTGAAATCATGGATGTGCCTGCAGAAAAATTGGGCAATGCCAGAGGAGGATACAATATCGCTGGATGTTCATTTACCGCAGGAGAATTGGTCGCGAGCATTCAGCGGCACTTGCCAGATTTCACATGCTCATATGTCCCCGATATACGTCAAAAATATGCAGATTCTTGGCCGGATGATATCGATGATGATGTGGCAAGATCAGAATGGGGTTGGGCACCAAAGTATGATTTGGATGCGATGGTGGATGCCATGTTTACAGGACTGCGTTCCTGAACACAACTGTTGCATTTGCCTAAGTTAACCTCATTCAAGGATACTGTCACCAGGTGTGTACCCATCTTCATTTTCTGACACCTCAGATGATTGTTCGAATTGCTTTTCAAAATCAGTAGTACCATATCCTTCAGGTACTCCCCACTTTCTGATGTAAAATTCGATTGGAATTGCACCGTCGCCTATTTCGACCCCATAATTTTCTTCATAAATTCCCACAACTTTTGGTGCGTCTCCATTTTTCGACTCATAGGCAACATACCAATCATCTGCAACATCAGGACCTGATTCGACACCTTCTGAGCTTACCCAATTTCCATTTTCCAAATTTCCATTTTTCAAATTTTCAGTCATGATTTTCAAAAATACTACATCAACAATGCCAATGGCAATTACGATTCCAATGGTGGCTCCAATTTGAACTCCAATATCGTCGCTGAAAACAGGTGTAATGAATAGGTAACTAATGGGAATCATTGCAATCCACCCAAATCCGAGCATATATGGTAGAATGCTCAGCAATTGTTGTTGCGCAAGTTGTTGTTCAGGACTAGGGTGGTCAACCGACATGCAGTTAGCGCATTGGATGACTACGATAATGATTCGCCCTACAACCCTACTATTCAATTCAGCAATCAATGAATCTTCAGGCACTTGGTGCTGCGATTCTCAGGGTTAAACACGGCGACGAAGTTTTTCCATCAAAGCATCAGATTCACCCAAAGCACTGAGCGTTTCTTCCAACCGACCTTCGGCAAAGGTTGCCACCGCATCACCCACCGCTTTTTCACAAGCCGCACGTTCATCATCGATGGCCTTGATGCCTGCTGCCTCCAATTTCTTGCGTAATTTAGCCCATTCTTCTTGGACATAATTGAGCAATTCTTCTGCATCTCCACTCGCAGCTTCTAAGGTGTCAAGATCAGAGGTAAGACGCTCTAACAAGGCCCCAGCATGCGACCATGATTTGCGCTTGGAGGCGGATTCGACTTCCTTGAGTCGTTCTTCCCAATCATCTGCATCAGCACGGCCTTTCCAGCGCTTCTTGATGACCTTCTTTTGACGTAATGCGCGTTGGACGTCACCCATTGCTTCGCGTTCTTTTCGAACTTCTCTGATGATGCCATCTGATACACCGCGTGCCAGGCTAAATTCTCCAACATCAAGGTGCGTCTTTGCATTCTCAAGACGCTCATTCCACAACTTAAGGTCAAGACCTTCGCTTTCTTCCATGATTTGCACGGCCTCATCATAGGCCTCTTGTGCACCTTCACTGGCCTCTCCAAGATTGGCCACATGATCTGGGATTGTTTCGGCAATTTCCAAAGCCAACATACAATCCTCCTTGGCCAATGCTTCTTTGGCCTGAAGTAGTAAATCGTGTAATTGTTGATGTTGACTGCCTTCCAGTGTTGCGATTAGTTTGCTTGATTCTGCGATTTGATTTTCAGCTGCCTGCCAATGATCGATGATATTAATGGCTAACTTCTTGGCACGACGATACAGCATTTCTGCTTCTCTTAGACTACCCAAATCACGCTCGCGGTCGCCTGCATCCATACTGCGTTTTGGCTTCTTTGCGGTAGAGGCAATCTCTGCTGCCTGTTCGACAGAAGCGGCGCAAACATCTCGAATTTCAGAAATGTCTTCGGCCAATGCCAAGGTTCTCTCAATGTCTTCTTCTGCTTCTTCCAGAATTGTGAATCCAAGTTCTGGATCCTTGTATCCTACATCTGATGCATTTCTACACAAACTCGAAGCTTGATCCAAACTGACACCCTTTGCCTGGAGGTTTAGAATCCGAATTTCCAATTCATCCAGTGTTCGGCCGAAGCGTTTTCGCTCTGCGCGGTCAAGATCTCCACCAAGCAAATCCTTGACCACCGAAGTAACACCCAATCCAAGAATAATGCAAGCAAAAGTGAGGGTGGTCTGATCAAATTGTGATGAGAGCATTAGTGCACCCCCAATGGTCGACCCGCCCATTGTCATGATGCCTCTGAATCGTTGTGCATCCAAATTTCCACGCAGTAATTCTCTCGAGGTAATCAAGCACCCTGCGGCAACGATAAACATCAATCCATGACCGATTCGAACAGAACCTGTCGTATTGATGACTTCGACACCGAGAATGGCAATCGCAGGCCATGCTATGCTGCTAATCGCACCCAATCGCCCACGCGCGCGTGCGTCAAGTTCGATTAAATCCTGCAAAAGTAAGGCTGCTGCCAGTAGCAAACCAACAGGACCAATTCGATCGAATAGGGAGGCGTCTTTTTCCACGGCAGGCCACATGTACCAAGCCGCACTCGCAATGGTTGCAAAGGCAAAGGCCAATGCCAATTTTCCAACCCTGCCCTTGTGCAGCGTAATCTCTGCATCAATCCTGGCGGAGGGGGAATCCAAGTTCTCCATCGCCTCTGGCGATGATGAGCCCCCCTAAGATAGATGCCCCTTCACGAGTCCTCATTTTCCGGTTGGCGTTTAAGATGCCAAAAGGCCATCAGGCCAACCAATGGTGGCAAAGCGAGTAAAATCCACATCAATGGAGTCATTTCTGATTGAATGGTTAATTCCGTTTGGTGCTCAATTGTTGTGTTGTCTGGGAATTCAATTCGAATGGTGACATCACCAGCAGCCCATTCAGAAATCGAAAGGCGATGCGTCATGACACCTGGACCATCAACCGTCGCTTCGGTGCCCATCAAAGGGCCAGTGCAATCGGAGAGGTAACAGATTCGAAATTGAGATGGACCCTGTCCTCTATTTTCGACAGTGATATCCAATGCACCAGGGTCACCTGGAGTGGCCGCTCCAATAACCAATACGTCGGTTATGTCGTAGAATGAACCGATGGGAGGCTCGACAACGAACATCATTTGATGGGTTCCCGTATTGCCCGATGAATCTGTAGCATTGACAACCAATACGTGCCTCCCTGTGAGCAAATCAGGCAAAGTAAAAGAGGCAACATCGGCCCATGAATTGCCGATATCTAGTGAATTTCCATTCA
>JASLKO010000180.1 GCA_030747475.1 Candidatus Thalassarchaeaceae archaeon
CAGAGAACAAAATGGAAAGATTGCATTGGCCGGCCCACTATCCAATCTGATATTGTGGCTCATGGCCATACCTGCATACATGTTCTTTGGCGAATTGGGTTGGTTGGGGTTGACCATTTACTATTGGTTGGTTGCCAATGCCATTCTTGGCGCATTCAACATGCTTCCTTTCGGACCACTCGATGGAAAGAAAATCAAAACATGGTCTGAACCAGTATTTTGGGGATTTTTATCGATATTCCTCACGATTGTTTATGTGACATTATTCAAACAATCAATGCTTCTCAGCCTAATCTGATTACAGATAACTATTCAGAATAGGTTGATGATCTAAATGAAGGAATATCATCGTACCATACCAGGTCATCAAATCGATTGAATCGATAAGATTCTGGGTCCCTGTACCGTAATCATTCTCCATCCAATGCTCCATTTCTCCAACTGTGTCACAAGTTTGGTGGTAGCAATCATACCCATCGACAAGCCCCCCAAATCCCACGGTCACTGTTCCAATTTCTTGGAATGAGGCGTGATCGCTTCGCGCAGTTTCAGCTTCATTGATGATGACGCCCGGCTCACCTTTCGCCGTCCAATCACCTTTCAATTCACCATTGAGTACTGCCAATTGTTCTTCCACGCCCAACGCGTCACCAGCCAACCATTCGGCCAAATACACCATTTCGGGTTGATTGATTGAATTCACATCAGTATCGGGTCCGATGTAAACTCGGAACGGCCAATTTTCGTTACTTGCTGGATACGAACCACCATCGGTTGGCCCATCACGGTCAGAAGGCGTCCCATTCCCCGGCCAATTCACACCACCCATGTCGATGTTGATGTAATTGGTAATCGTGATATCATCTGGTAAGTCATGAACCCACGATTCACTACCGCGTTTCCCACCCTCTTCACTACTCCAGAAGCAGAACACGATTCCGCGACGCGTAGGTATTTCAAACAGAGCTTGAGCCATGTTTAGATTTACAGATGTGCCCACTGTATTGTCATAGGCTCCAGTCCGAGTCCCATACCCCCGATCAGTTCCATACACTGGATCATTTGGGATAACATACGGTGCAATATCGAAGTGCGAACCGATCACCATCCATTCATCGGGGAATTCGTAACCTTCTTTGTAAGCACAGATATTGTATGCTTCAGGGTTTGATTCCATGTATTGGAATCGGTGGTGAACAACATCATCATATCCGTAGTATTCCAACTCCATCTTAATCCAATTTGCAGCATCTTCGTATGCGGGATTCCCTTGTCCCGCCCAGCGGTCAAGATACCCCTTCGCTTGATCATTGATATCTGCGGGGTCCCACGAATCATCCGTAATGTAAGTTAGAGTATCATAGGTACGCTTGCCAGCCACTAATCCAGTACTATGTGCACCCCCCTCCTCCATTGGAACATTGGCGGCCACCGGCCGAATAATTTGGGCTAATCGAATGGTGATTGCCCCTCCCGTTTCGCTACTGTTTGCCAATTGAGGCAACGACCGCTCACTTTCACCCGCAACAACTTCAACGCCACGAGTTGCGGACATACCTTCTGTAAACCAGGTTGCCCAAGAAACATTACCCTCTCGAATCGGAAAGAACTCCCGCCCCGGTTTTCCAAGTAGTACAGCAAATGCATCAGTTCGAGGGGGGATGAGTATGACAACATCTGCCTCTTTATTGGCTCCCAAATCTAGAACCGTTCCATTTTGGATAAATCCAGTTTCAGGCTGTTTCACGAGATATGGGATGAGAATCCGCATTGCTTTGTCTGCATGGAAGTGCACACTCTGGAATGTACCGCCCATCAAAGGGTCTGGAGAAATGTCGAGATCCGTTGCCTTTAGCCCACTTTCATCATCTCCCCCTAAGCACCCTTGCAGGGGGGCACCGAGAAGAAGAAACACGAGAATTAGGGGCAACCCAGACTTACGCATTGTATCCGGGATATACAATTCCATGTTGAACCCACCGCTCGCGCGCGCCTGCGCACGTACTGCGCAAGTGACCCGTTCCGAGCCACAGCCTTCATGAAGGAGAGGCAGGTCGCCGTGGACACAGGTATCCCCTGTCACGCTCCCAGGGCGTCCGCGCCCTTTCCGTGATTACGCGCAGTGAAAACCCCCTAATGGTGGGAAGAGTGCCTTGAGAAGCCTGTGAAAACAAGGAAGTGAAAACACATGAGTGAACAGAAAGCAAAGTACATGATCCACGCCTCAATTAAGGCAGATGGCACCATCCAGAGAAAGGATGTTGTCGGAGCAATCTTCGGTCAAACCGAAGGGTTGCTCGGAGAAGAACTCCAGTTAAGAAAACTACAGAGAACGGGCCGAATTGGCCATGTCGACGTCAACTTGAATTCAAACAAGGGCAAAGTATCCGGTGAGATTCTTCTCCCATCAAGCCTTGATCAAGTGTCAACTGCAGTCATTGGCGCCGCCCTAGAAACAATTGAACGAATTGGGCCATGTAAATCAACAATCAAAGTAAAACGAATCGAGAATGTACACAGTGTCAAGAGAGACACGGTCATTGATCGAGCAAAAGACCTCCTTCTCAGTATTGTGAATGAGGGTTCAGAAGATAGCAAGAGCATCCTAGATGAGGTTCGCAGCGTCCTAACATTGGGCACTGAAACCAATCACCATGGAATGACTTGTGGACCGAACGCACTTGAAAGTGAAGCACTAATTATTGTAGAGGGTCGAAATGATGTCCGAAATTTATTGAAGTTCGGAATTAAGAACGCCATCGCAACAATGGGTGCAAATGTGAAAGATGAATTGGCTCAGTTGGCCAAGAAGAAGACAACCGTCACAGCATTCTGTGATGGTGATCGTGGCGGCAAGTTGCTGCTAATGGAAATTTCAGGTGCGTTGGGCAAATCGCTAACACACGTATCCCTTGCTCCTGAATCTCGTGAAGTCGAACATCTTGAGGGCAAAGTAGTCACTAAGTGCTTGAATCAAAAAGAGACAGCGACCAAAGCAATCAATCGCATTAAAGCACAACTCAAGCAAGATGACAAACCAACTTCACGTGACAAGTCTAGCAGTGAGGACGTCAATGGTGCAACAGAAGTACCAGACAATGTACGCGAATGGTCAACTCACATGGCTGATTTGAAGAGTAGCTCTGCAATTTTGATTCTCGAAGATGGCAGCACATCTGAACCGGTGGGTGCAAGCAAATTAGCAGCCTTTGCAGAAGATATCGAAGGCGCACAATGCTTGCTATACAATGGAAAGATCAGCAAGAGAATGATGGAGATCGCTGAACTTGCAGCCATTCCCAATGTATTGGGAAGCTCCATCTCATGCGACCCAGTAGATGGCATCAACGCTTACTCAATGTCAGACATTGAGTGATTACGCCCCTGAATTGTCAAGGGTGAAGTCGAAAACCCCCAGGGCCCTCGTAGGGCCATGCAGCCCGAAGCCGCCCCCCTACCGGAGGTCCCCCTCCCAGCCCCGGCTTTACAGAAGTCCCCGGTTTCTACTGAGGAAACGATGTCCAAGTTACAACTCCCGTTTGTCATTATCGCGATTATTATCGCAAGCATCGGAGTTTCCACTGATGCCTGGATGGTTCAGGAGGAATCATCAGATGTATTTGGGACCACTGTTTCTGTTGAAATGAACATCGGTCTAGATGACACCAGTGCCACATCATGTATGGGTGATGAATGTACAACAGTGGAGGACGATTTAGGTGGCATGTACGATAATTGCACATCCGATGGGGAAGACATTGGCGCCACTCAATCAGAAATAGACGAATCATGTGGACCCCTGAAAGAATCAGCAACAGCAGGGTTGGTAGGAATGATCTTCATTTCATTGGGAATCATTGCTCTTCTTGCCTCAGCAACCATTTCGAGTCGAAAACTTGAATCATATTTACCGCTGTTACAATCACCATTGATTGGTTCCACCCTTATCTTAACTGGAATTGTGTTATGGGCACTCATGAAACCAGACATGAATGAACTGGGATTGGATGATGCAAGTTTAGGATACAGTGCATGGTTAACGATTACAAGCACCGTTTTTGGTACAGTTGCAGGCATCTTCAACTCTCGCACCTCCGATGAATATGAGCACAGAGTCGCAGGTATTGGAGCCAGAGCACTGGGTGAAGACGACACTGGAAGAGAATTTGTCCTTCAAGAATCTGCATTAGGAAATCGAACAATTTCCATTGTAGAAGACGGGGAATTATTCCGCTTAACGACCACGACCCGTGAGGGCGACACCACTCGGACTGAAGACAAATTCATGACACAATTGAACGCATTGAATGGATTCACCCATTCACGTTTTGATTGGTTAGACACCACTCGATATTTGTGGAACATCATTGCAATCGGGGGTTTGGCATTATCCCTCTGGTCGTTTGGTAGCACAGAGTTGATACTGTTTGCAAATTGGTTTATCTTGATGTTTGCAGCAGGTACTATGTTTTCACTCATGCAATATGCTGATCCTGAACTGATTGTTTTTGAAACCAATACTGGCAAACACCGATTGCTAATTTACAGGGCAGGCACAAATCGAGAATTAACGAACACAAGCATGGATCTAATCGACTCAGTCATGCGTGGTGTATTGCGTGGTGAAGAGATCGACTCCACGCAACTCACTGAGAAGGCCGAGCAAATCGAGAAAGGTTTTGCTAATGCTCGTAAGGAAAGAGAAGAAGCAGTGAGAATTGCAGTTGAGGCTGCGGCTGCAAGAGCAGCAGCAAAGGAAGCAGAAAGGGCCGCCAAAGTAGCAACTCAAGCCCAAGCACAGGCAACTTCACCCACACCGACCACCCCACCCTCAGGCGCAACACCCCCGGCCCCAATGCCATCTCCACCTGCCCCAATGCCAGCGCCTCCAGTAACAGCAAGTCCACCTGCCCCAATGCCAGCACCACCTGCACCAATGCCAGCACCCCCAGTAACAGCAAGTCCACCTGCCCCAATGCCAGCACCACCTGCACCAATGCCAGCACCCCCAGTAACAGCAAGTCCACCTGCACCAATGCCAGCACCACCTGCACCTCTACCTACCCCCCAGGCTCCAATGCCTGCACCTCTGCCACCACCTTCTGCACCAATTGACATGAGTCCCCCAACACAGACAATCACACCTGCACCTGAGGTTGCCACTGAAGCCGCTCCGCGCGATGATTCTCTTAGCGAAGGAGAGAAAGAGAATTTACTCAGCGATTTAGAAGAATAATCAGACTTCAACTTCTTCAGGAGTTGAAATCCTCGCAGATGGCAACCGAACTGCTCTTTCCAAACGCGCAATTGCATTTGCAAGCCCATCACGATCATCAATTTCTGGTAAAATGGTCAAATCCCGGTCTAGTGGAATAGCGACACCTGGCCCCGGTATTTCCGATAATTTCTCCGCCAATTGGTATGCATTTTCTAAAAATCCACTATTACTCGAAGCATTTCGTTGAGATAGGCGTTCAGCAATCCAATTCTTCAGTAGTCGTGCGATTGCCTCAAGCCGGCCAAACAGTATATTTTGCATATCCATATTTGATTTCGAAACAATCCACGAGAGTCGCAGTAATCGTTGCACACGAACATCCAACGGAGGCATAATGTTGGACGGATCTACCAATGCAACTTCATCGACTTCGAACATTTGGATTAATCGATCTGAAACCTCTTCTTTCTCTAAATGAATAGGTAAGGCCGTATTTTCCTCCATCACTTCTTCGATGACAACATCATCTTCAACCCTATCCTCAATTTCTTCAACTATATCTTCCACCACTTCCTCGATGATTTCTTCTGGAACATCATCAATTATGGCTTCAGCAACAACCACTACTGGTTCTAGAACGGGCAACTTCCTCATTTTTACTCGAGGAATGATTGGGCGGAATGGCGCAAAAACGAAATCAGGGTCCGCAACACCACCTCCTTTGGCTAACGATTTCACTAGAGATGCAAATTGATCATCAATTCCTGGAAGACGTTCGGGACACCTCAAATCAGAAAGGACCCCCTCTGCTAACTCAACATCAAGGCCCCAAGGCAACGGCTCAAGTCGATCTAATCGCTCATCATGCTGTTCCATTGCAATTCTAATGTGAGGCAAATCCAAACCCAATCTCACAGGATCCTGCTCTAATAATTCTCTCAAACCAACGGTTGACCAACCAAGTAATTCCCATTCCTCTAATTCTTTTTCAACACCAACAACAACTCGTGACAGAGAACCATCATTCTCATCACCATCTAATGTGATGGATCCGTTACCTTCGATCGTTGAAACCATCTGTTCGTATTCTGCAAGCGATAATGACTCCGAATCAACATCTTTGGGCCATAAAGTGGCCAAATCACGTCGAGCACCATCTAAGTGTATGCGATGACGCGCAGCTCGAATATTCTCACGATCCAACCATTCTCTCGCTAAGTGAATATCATCGACGCCAGCAGAACGATTCCGTAAGATTGCCAGCCAATGTTCAACACCATCTCCTCCACGGATAGAGACATCAGTATCTTTCAATTCATCGATGAGAGGAATAATCAAACCAATCAATGCATCTTGTCGATTGAGATCATCCAATGCTCGACGCGGTTCACGTTCAATGATTGGAACCCAATGTTCTGTTTCAATTCCTGATGCTGCCCACGTTTCCAACCTAGAGTAGCATTCAGCCATGGCTCCGTCAGTTTTTGATTCAAGGCCATGTAGTAATACTTCCAACGAATCTAATGCATCAAGATGGCCCTTTGTTCTCTCCGCCAATTCTCGAAATTCAGGCCACTGGATTAGGTGCCCTTCCATTCTCGCCCAAATGGCATGAGATACTTCAACCCGCTCGGCAATATCTGATAGACGAGCTTCCCAATACATCATTTCACTCGGCAATAATGGAAGTGAAACCTCCAATTGAAACCCGTCATTTTTCCAATGATCAATTCTACCTTCCACCACCGCTAATCTTCTGACTAGATCAGTTGCAGCATTTTCAATTTCATTTTCCAAGCGAGCCATGGCTTCACTGCTTTTTTCACGTTGAGTGAGATTGGTGGCAACCCAAAGACGCTCTGCCAACTCTCCATCAAATGGACGCACATCAGCCTCAATTTTCCGTTGACAACCACTCAATCTAACATCTAGGCGTTGCAATTGTTCGGCTACAGTAAAGCGCTCATGAAGAATGCCTGATGACAATTCGCTGGTATCCCAGCCTCTTTTTTCTAACATCTTAAGCATCCCATTCATCGCACTAAGGCGCCTCTCATACCGGACTTCAAGTTCAATCAGAACCGGTTCAATATTTCTCCATGGCGCCACCTCACCAATCATTTCTATGATTCTCGGTGAAGCGAGAACCAACGCTTCGTCAATTGCATCAAGCCTATTCAATAGTCTACTGAGTTCAACCGATCGACCTTCGTCGGACCATTTCACACGCGATCGTTCTGCCATCATAACCCATGGCCGATGCTGTCGTAAGAGCCGTTGAAACTCAAGATGAATCGCCCCCGCATTCTCGGGATCAATCAAACGCCTCAACAAATCAACTTTGACCTCATCCCAATGTGGTGGCAATTCCAAAACCTTGGATCGTATTTCTGCAGCCAAGTCAGCCTCATTTTCAAGATGAATCATCTTTTCACTAGCGAATTCACCCACTGGAGTTTCTACAGCAAATCCTCGATTTCTTAGAGCATTGGTCCGACTTTCAAAGTCTGTTGACCCCCCCATCGCCCTCACGCCTCGTACGTCGCAGACAAGTGTCGGCTATTCAACATCCGGCTGTTTCAGAAGGGTCTCAAAATCATCATTCCACCCCTTAAGGGGTGCGAACTCCTCAAAAGGCGTAGAAGGGGCCTGAGCCTGATGGACCCGGTTACAATTGGATTAACGATTTTCTTTTCAGCAGCTACAGGCGCCGTAATTTGGTGGCTAGTTCAGGCCGAGGTAGGCCTTCGTCGATTACGTGAAGACCTAGAATCAGCCCATGCTGAAACTCGAGAATCTTTGGCAAACCTCAATTCACGAACCGAAGACCTCTCTAGCAGTGCATTGGCTCTTCAAAGAGCATACCCCGGCTTTGCTGGAATCATTGATGCCCACCGAACATTAGATCGATTACAATCTACACTTTCGGGAGAGGGTCAATCAGAAGAAGTCCGAGCCGCTGCCGCAGGGGCACTTTCGGCATTAAGGGGCCTACTTGCAACACGAGAAGGTGAGGCAGACCTTGAAGAACCAACAGCAGCAGATCCTGGTTTGCTACAATTGACAACCCGCATCATTCAAACATTAGACCAATTGGAATTATCAGTCAGTGACCTAGCTCTATCTAATTTAGAAGCCAGAAGATTTGGAGAGATCGCTTTCCTTTCAGGTGACAGAGCATGGTCCACAAATTGTTACGAGGAAGCGAGTAAACTTGCACCACGTGAGCCAGCAACTCTCAGAAGCCTATGTCGCTTATCTCGAGAAAGTGGTGGCGAAGAAGAATTGAGAATACACTTAGAGAACCTCCTCGAGGTCATTCCTGATGAACCAGAGTTACTTCGTGAACACGCACGCCTATTAACAAAAATGGGCGACCCAGGCGCTGAAAAGAATTTGAAACGACTTGAATCAATGGGTGAACAAACCGCTGAGGATCAGTCAATGTTAGCAAGCATTGCTGCAAGAGCAGGAGATACCAATTCTGCCTTAGAATCAATTGAAGCGGCACTTGCTGCGAACCCAACAAGTGATGATTGGTTGCGCAAGGCGCAGTTACATTTGGAAAGGAATGAACGAGGCTTGGGATTGTCTGCAGTGGATGAATCCATTGCGTTAGACCGTCAATCGGGTCCAGCATGGAGTGTACGTGCCAAATTACTCATGAATGAGCCAGGCAGAATTGAAGAATCCCTCAAGGCCTGCATTCACGCAGTCGCATTGGGCGAACCCCTTGAACTTCTCAAAGCAGAATTATTGGAGCGGGCAGACCGAACCGAAGAGGCCCACGCATCATTACAAGAGTGTTTACAGCAATCACCTGGAAATGCAGAGATACGAGCCCAATTGGCACTTTTGCGTCACCAAAGTGGCGATGTAGATGGTGCCTTTGAATTACTTGCAGATGCCCCTGCACAAGCATGGGACTCAGCATCCCTTCATTTGCAGAAGGGACGCCTGATTCTGCAGGAAGCCGACCGAAGTAGAGATGGTACTGGTGAGCGCGACCAAGAATTACTTTCAGAAGCAGACATTGCCTTTGATGCAGCCTTAAACATCGACCGCGAAAGTGGCATTGGTTGGCTAGGTAAGGCACGAATTCAACGAATGTTAGGAGACTCATCAGAGGCCCAAATCTCCTTGGCTCGCGCGCGCCGACTACTGCCTCAGGAACCATTGATTGCTGCTGAAGAAGCATTACTCGCATTGGATGGGGATGATATTGAAACCGCATCGAGGTTGATTACAGAGGCCCATGTACTGGAGCGCGACTCCTTGGTCATTGAATATGTCAAAGGAGTCGTTGCAGCAAGACGAGGAAACTTAGACGAGGCCAAACAACTCTTTGACACCGTTCTCAAAGAAGATCCAAATCATGTTAGAGCACGATTAAACAGATGTACAACACTAATGCTACAACAAGAACAACACGCAGCCCTAGACGATGTCGATGCACTTTTGGAGGCTCACCCAGGCCTTGACCTTGCTCGATTACGACGGGGGGAGATTCTGATGTCTCTAGGGGACTGGGTCGAAGCTGAGAAGGAGTTTAGGGACGTATTATCAAGGCGAGAATCCAATCCAAGTGGATTGGTACAATTAGGTGCAACACTCATTGCGCAAAAACGACTTACAGAAGCCGAACAACCACTTAATGAGGCAATCCGCCTCGACCCCAATCTTTCAGAAGGATGGTATCAACGTGGCTTGCTATACCTTGAATTCGGACAGGTTGAAAGCGCCCTGTCTGATTTTGAGACCGCATCCAATCGTGATTACCACCACCTCAATGCTTTGCTGAGAATTGCTGCCATCCATCATGAAAACAAGTCTTGGGAGTCAGCTGAAGCAGCATGGCGAAAGGTCCTCGATGTTGAACCCAATCATCAAGTTGCACGAAGGCGCATACAAGACGCATTTGACGGACAAACAGATGCAAAGAAGGCAGCCGTTTTGTCAGTAACGGGAAGCACTTCAACCGAGGCCGAGGAGACTACAGAACCCTTCGATGATGATGAAGAAATTGAGGAAGTCGACGAAGACGCGGACATCCCAGATTTTGAATTTGGATTCGGGGACCTTTAGGCGTGATATTCAAGCAGTAGCCCACTGTCCGAATATGCATGAACGGACTAGAACCAGGCGATGCAGGATTGCCTTTTGATTTGAGAAACGCAAGTAATTCGGGCGAAGCCCGTATTTCCTTCCCTGAGATTGTAACCGATGTGGGGTGCATTGTTGTGTTTACTTGCAATCATTGTCCGTATGTGATTGGCAATGAGTCTAGAATTGAATCAATCGCTGCACGTGCCCGCGAAGCAGGTATATCCTTCGTAGGGATCAATTCCAATGATCCTGTAAATTACCCAACAGACGGCTGGGAGCCAATGCAAAAACGCGCAGAGAAGATGTCGTATGATTATCTTCATGATTCTACACAAGAAGTTGCTAAAGCATGGGGTGCTGAACGTACACCAGAATTCTATCTCCTCAATGACAGTGGGATTATTGTGTATCGGGGAAGGCTAGACGATTCACCGAAGGACCCATCACATGCAACCACGAGCGAATTATCTGATGCAATTGATGCATTACTTAACGGCGAAAGTCCACTAATTCCTCGCACAGACAGTATCGGATGCTCTGTGAAGTGGAAGGTGTGATTGTGCGACTTGGCATACCTGCTCGTTTGTTTGCCACATTACTTTGGATACTACCTGCAAAAATGGGAGACCGAATGTGGCGTTGGTGGTATCAAAGACTCGCTAAAGCAAAGGCATGGGGGAAATTCGGTTACATGAATTATGGATATGTAGACGACGACAAACCAATACTCATTCCTGAAGATGAAAAGGACCGATTGTTCATACAATTATACCACATGAATATTCGAGACATTGAACTCACTGGAAAACAAGTATTGGAGGTGGGCTCTGGACGGGGTGGCGGTGCGAATTGGATTGCTCGAACCTATGCTCCCGAGTCCCTTACTGCCCTTGATTATTCATCTGAAGCAGTCAAATTATGTTCACAGTTATACCAATCCCAAGTCAACCTCAAATTCATTGAGGGCAATGCAATGAACCTTCCACTTGAAGACAGTACATACGATGTTGTGTATAATGTAGAATCGAGTCATTGTTACAGCGATATGGGCGCATTCATTCGTGAAGTACACCGCGTCCTCAAGCCGGGTGGGCAGTTTGCATGGACCGATTTTCGTGATGATAAACGGATGCGTATAATTCACGACACCTTTCTTGAAGTTGGATTTGAAATCGATAAACAGGTAGACATTACGGAAGAGGTCATCCATGCACTGGATGAAATTAGTGATGATAAAAAACACCGTATTTCACAAGGGACAAATCGTTCGATTCGTCGCAGCTTTGAAACATTTGCAGGCGTCAAAGACACCCCAGTATACAATTCGTTTGTCAACGGTTCTTTGCGATATTACCGTTACTTGTTGACAAAGTAATCAGTATTGTTCCAGAACAAGTTCAGTGGTGGTGCTTGCGATCTCTGCAGGTGCAGCCAACCACATCCGATCCAGCAATTCACGTAGTTTTACAGTATCATCAACGTGAACAACTGCAACTAGGTCCGCATCTCCACTAATTTCGTAGACGCATTCCACCCCCTCCCAGTTGGCAAACTCTCCTGCTAGTGTCCCTATTTCAGCACCAGGTCCAACTTTCATTCGAACTAATGCGGTTAATCCAATACCTGTCTCTCGAATGGTATAGCCTCGAATAATTCCATCTTCCTCAAGTCTCCTAACTCGAGTTCGAATGGTTCTTTCCGAGACTCCTACAATTTTCGCTAACTCAACAAATGATTGCCGACTGTTATCTCTTAGTGCGGTTAAAATTGTTCGATCTGTCTCATCTACGTTCGCCATCATTTGAATCGGACCAATGTCCTGTTATGAACCCTACTACTGTATTATTACGACAATAAATTGTATATTTATTTCCTGAATATGGAATATCCAACGTCCAATAGCACACCTCTCAGGAAAACCCATCCTTAAAAGAGACCGATGATTCGAAGGGTCATGACGTCTGCATCGGCATTGACCGACGAACGTCTGCAAGATTTCTTAGATTCTATTTCTTCGATTTCAATGAGCAATAAAAATAGAGATTGGTACAATGTTGAAGTGACTGCTGCAATCGATGGTTGCAGTATCAAAGGTCACGAACTCAATCCTTCAACAGGTTCCGCCATTATTTTCTTACGAAATAGTTTGGTGCTATGTGTCCCCGAAAAGGGCCACCTTGCACATTATCCACGTAATTTGGTACATTTTTTTCTTGATGATTTTAGGAAGAATGGTCAAGATGCAAATGGTGTAGTGATGCGTGCAGAATTATTCAGTATCTCACCAAGTGAGGAACAATTGGCATGGGAATTAATGTGTTATTCTGAGCACGAAGTCCCCAATATTCAGGCGAGTGTTTCGCGGTGGCTTCGCTGGCTAAATGAATGAATGCCCAACAGCGGCACATTGACAGACGGCCCACCATTCCCACGAATTAGAGGGGTGCCATGTCTCACTTCATCAGCGGCTTAGTTGGCCGAATGATTCTCGATAGTCGTGGTAATCCTACGGTTGAAGTCGACTGTTATGTTGACGGTGCATTAGCTGGCCGGGCTGCAGTTCCTAGTGGGGCAAGCACGGGTTCACATGAAGCGGTTGAGTTGCGTGACGCCGATCCAACAAAGTGGATGGGTAAAGGAGTTGAAGGAGCCGTTGACAATGTCGTTGAACGAATTCAAGAAGCACTTGTCGGCTTACCTGTCGATGATCAGAGAATGATTGATGAAACCATGATTGAAATGGATGAGACAGGTAACAAGGCCACGCTTGGGGCGAACGCAACACTTGGGGCGAGTTTGGCCTGCCTCCACGCTGGAGCAAACACCCACCAAATGCCATTGTGGCGATATGTGGGTGGCCTTTCCGGAGGAAGTTTACCCGTTCCGATGATGAATATCCTCAATGGAGGTGCACACGCCGCCTCAAATGTTGATGTTCAGGAATTCATGGTCATTCCTCACGGGTTTGATTACTTTCCAGATGCTCTACGCGCAGGTGTGGAAACGTACCATTCTCTGAAATCAGTCCTCAAGGAACGGGGATTACTAGGCGGCGTGGGAGATGAAGGCGGATTCGCCCCCAACCTCCCGAAGAATGAGGAAGGTCTAGCATTACTCGTACAGGCGATTGAACGCGCAGGATATTCCCCTGGTGACCAAATGTCGATTGCATTGGACGTCGCCGCGCAAGAATTCCACCGAAGCGATGGTTACCACATAGATGGACGCATCATGAATGGGGCCGAACTTGGAGAGATGTACTCTGGTTGGTTAGATGAATACCCAATCGTATCCATGGAAGATGCCTTTGGAGAGGATGATTGGGCCAGTTGGACACGATTCACCAAGAATGAGGGGCACCGCGTTCAGATTGTTGGCGACGATTTATTCGTCACTAACATGGATCGTTTGGCAGAAGGAATCGAGACGAGTGCTGCGAATGCAATTCTAATAAAACCCAATCAAATTGGAACAGTCACTGAAACATTAGAGTGCATTGAAATGGCTAAAGAGCATGCATTCGGCACCGTCATCTCACATCGTTCTGGGGAAACAAGTGATGATACCATTGCTGACTTAGCGGTTGGAACACGAGCAGGCCAAATCAAGACAGGTGCTCCGGCCAGAAGCGATCGAACTGCAAAGTACAATCAATTACTCAGAATAGCGGAAGAGTGTGATGAATTCACTCAACTATATTGAGGATTCAGCCACTGTTGAAGCCGCTGAAGCCCCTCGTTGATAATTTCATCATCAGCAGCATATGAGAGTCTAATATGGCCTTCTCCACCTGGCAAAGTATCTAGTGGAATGACTTGGACCAACGCCTCATCCAATGCCCTCTTGGCAAACGTCGTCGCATCCATCCCCGTATCTCTGACATCAACCATGATGTAGAACGCCCCCTCCGGCTCACTGGCATTTAGAATTGGTATTTCTTCTAACAAACCCATCATGAGGGCACGTCTACGAATATAATCGCCCCTGAATTCTTCCACGGCCCTCCAGTCTTTGGCTGCAACTTCTGCTGCTGGCATAAGGAACGAAGGAATATGGGAGCAAGTGTTTCCTTGGATGCGCCCTACGACATTCGCAACTTTTGTTGGAGCTGCAAGTACCCCCACTCTCCACCCTGTCATTGCATGCGTTTTACTTGGTCCAGATACAGTTAGGGTGCGTTCAAACCCCCCTTCAATGGAGGCCGGGGCGACGTGGGGTGTATCGCTCCAAATGAGTTCAGTGTAAATTTCATCAGAAATGATCCACAAATCATGTTTAATTGCCAACTCTACAATTCCATGAATTTCTTCAGATGTGTACACTGCTCCAGTTGGATTGTTTGGACTGTTGATTAGAATCGCACTTGTCTGCGCCGTAATCGCATCCTCAATATCGGCAATTTTAGGATGAAATGATGGATATTGACATTTTACGAGAACAGGAGTTGCACCAATCAATTCCACTTGTTCAACGTGTGTTGGCCACGAAGGGGCCATCAGAAGAACCTCATCACCGGGTTCAGCAGCAATCATCATTGCATAGAGGAGGGCCTGTTTTGCACCAGGTGTAATCACAATACCATCATCTGGGACTGGAATCCCCCATCGTTCTCTCAAATGTTCAGCCCAAGCGCTACAGAGACTTTCTCGCCCCTCACCTCTCGTGTAGTGGGTATCACCTGTTTGGATTGCGTTTACAGCCGCAGAAACAATGTCCTCGGGCGTGTCGAACGCAGGCTCACCAACAGTGAGTCGAACAACACCTTCTGGAGGCGGTGCTAGAAAGGCCTTGAAACCCCCTTGAAGATTGACTAGATGGTTTGGCACGTTCGGCATTACATCCCACCTTTGCCCCTTTGGGGCAACCTCTCCACGCATCGATTGGCCTTGAAGATGATGGATTCCCTCAAGCGTGACACTTGAATAGAGCCGACTTATCGGCGAATCGCTGCACAGATAGCAAAGCCCGGTTACGCGATGGACTGCAAATCCATTTTACAGGGGTTCGAATCCCCTTCTGTGCTCCATTATTCCCCTTCATCCCATGCTTGAATAATATTTTTCGATTGCTCTGAATTTTCCGAATAGCCAACTACTTCTAATTGGTCAATGACATCAGTCGCCACACCATGATTCTGAATCTCATCCCGTTGTGAACGTGAACTCATTCTCGGAGGCAATCGATTTGCATCTTCTGGAACCCGTGCAAACAATCTGTAATCACGGGAATGGCGAATGTAGTGGTTCATACTGTGGGGAGATGTGAAAACCATTCGAAACCCCCTCAATGCTCGATCTAACATCAGGTTGAATTGAATCATTAGCGGTAATGCAGCAATGTCGGATTTCCATAACCAAAGACGAGAAGCACGCCTTTTTCGTGGAAGCATCGTAAAACCACCACCAGTTAAGGCAGCGGCCATAGCAGCATCCCGAGTAAAAGAAATCAATGGACCCCTAACGATTGGTAATACCTGTTCCACATTGTCGCCCCTTGTTACTTTGAAAAGATCTACATTTTGTATTACGGATTGACCATGCACAATAGGGTCTTGCCGCCATCGTTCCCATGCTTGATGTACAATTTGATGAGAATGTCCTTTGCCTCGGTGAGCAGGGTCCACTACCACAGTTGCCAATTCCACAGCCCTCCCCACTCTTCGTAATTCAGCATAAGCGATAGGCACTCCATTTTCATGTAGAATAATCTGTGGAACCCGATTTCCACGTTTAGTTTCCTTTGCAACACCTAGGTTTTGACGCAAATCGGGTTCGTTTGCAAGCATTTTAGTTAGCCAAGAGGCAAGATCAACATCATCCTTCTCGGTCATTCAACAGCCCTCAAATCTAATGTTTTCCACATTGATTGATGTGGCCCGATTCCTGAGACGTCATAAATCTCACCAAATGATTCCCAATCTTCGCTTTGATAGAACTCTATTGCACCCGTTCGTGCTTGTAGCCAACCAGTATTTGCACCCCAGTGGCTAATCGCTGCAGCTTCAAGGGCTAGAACTAATCCTCCCGCTAAACCCTGCCGCCTCCAATCTTCACGCGTCCCCATCTGGCGAATTTGTACGGCGGGTCGTAATGAACCATGATCAGAAATCAGGGGAGTGAATGCTGGACATATTGCGGCCCCGGGTCCAGCATGATCAGATTGAGAACCATCTGATTCATCGGGTATGAGGTGTATCCTCCCCACCGCAACGACTGAACCATCCTCCGTATCTTGCCACCATGCGTGAATAGCACCCTCATCATCTGTAAGTCGTTCTGCCCCTTTTTCAAATCCGAGTGGCATTCGTAAACAGGTGAATCTACAGTCAAAATATTGCGTTGGAATATCATCACCAGGGAACGCCATTTCTAGTGTTAGCGTATCCCCCATAATGTTCTCAAAAGGTCCGTCCACATAAGGGGATATTCCTCACATTCAGTCATCAATAACAAGAGACACCAAAAACCACAAACTCCTCCGTAATCTAATTAATTTGTTTTTTTTCAATGATTTAGTATTAATTACAATAATTTTGAGAGTATATACAAGATCATTTGAATACGGTAGTCGGGTGCAGCTAAAATGAATCCATATGAATACGACATTTCCCTGAAATAAAACATTCAGGAATATGCTGCTTAGAATTAGTCGAATAAATCAAATTAATACAAAATACACCGATTTTCAATGAATTAATTCATTAATCGCCACGGCCCCGCGAAGTGTATGGAAGCCACGGTTTCACTCCCAACTTCTCTCATTGAGCGGTTAATGAGTGATGCAAATGAGCTGGACCTATCAATTAGCCAATATTGCCAATTACTATTGGAAAACCACTTACAAGATGAAGACAATACTGTAATCGCAGATCCAATGGTATTGGACCCATTGAAACTATCAAACTTGGACAATTCACGTCTGAATAACACCCTTCAGGGAAACCCGCTTACAGAGGGCGCACTGTCGGGACACATCAATCGATTACTTCCATTGAAGTACGGTTGTAGAGTTCTTTGGACAATGTTGGACGAGCAAGGGGCAGGCCCAACAATCCACGATTTCCGTGCGGCCATTCGTGTGGGCGTCGCTCCGGTCCGAACCATTCTCAAGAATTACGATGAATTACATGGGAGGGAACGAGGGTCTCGTACACATTCATCATTCCCAAATGGAGAACGTTCAGCAACCAATCGCTTTCTGAATCACTACATGATTCGACGTGCACGAACTGGAGAAAAGAAACCATCTGGCGCATTGTATGATTTCGGATTAATTGGCGTTGATGATTCAGGAAGGGTCCAATTCACAAGCGCCGGCAAGAGATTCGTCAAGGAATCAAACCCAATCATAGATGAGTCGCCCGATTCTGGACCGTCCCTTTCTCCAACTGAAAGGGCATTAATCGTGTCTCAAGTCAGGAATAATATGGGCAAAGAATGGATGTACATGAGACACATTATTGATGGAATCCACATCGGGTCTAATACACCTACATCATTGCTTTCCAGGATCCTCCGACGATATGGCCCTGGCACCAAAGCAAACTGGAGTGAATCGGTTATTCCACACATGCGTAGTGGCGTCCTCGGAAGAATGCAAGCATTGGGCTTCATCGAACGAATCTTCACTGCAAATCGAGTCGAATATTGCATCACACCAGCTGCAATCCACATCTTAGATTGAGCAAAATCCAGATTGGTTTTCAGCATCATTCAATCAAATGTAAATAAACTGCGGCATATCTCGTAGAGATATGCCTTGGTCGGCTTATGCCTTATTTTTGGCAATATCCCTTTTTTTTGGATACGGTGTATTCCGCATCTTTACCGGTGAGGAAAACCCAGCACACACCACCAGGTTGGGAAATGTGCGAGCCTCTCCGATTGAAGTCTCTGAACCTCGCCCCAACAGATTTGCATTGGAAGAAGATATGGAGAGATTACCAGTTCGAAAACCAATATCTCCACCAACAGAAGACGAAGTGGATGAACCAGATTCAGAATTTGAGACGATAGCAGAACCGATGGATGCTGAACTGAGCGATGAAGAAACTCAGGCCCTAACCGATGACTTACTCGACTCTTCTGAAGCAATCCTAGCAGAAATCGGAGCCAAATGGGACACGAATCCACAAGTAGAGACCAGTTCAGCAGCCTTAGAGGTCGAATCTGGAGAAGAGGTATCCAACCCAGATCTTTCTGATTTCCACGATCGACTTGCCAGAGAAGGCGCTAAATCTGGCCAAGTACAAGTCAGTCTGATTTGGGATAATCTAAACGATTTAGATTTGAGCGTGATTTGCCCATCGGGAGAGAGAATTTCATTTGAAAATAAATTGTCAAGATGTGGCGGCCAATTGGATATTGACATGAATGAATCACCAACAAGTAACGAACCCGTTGAGAATATATTCTGGCCCGCTGGGTCAGCACCTAAAGGGGAATACAAGGTCCTTATCGAACACTTTGAACATCACGCTGAAGAGGATTTGACACAATACCGAGTCCTTGCAGATAATGGTGAGGGGCCGAAAGAGTATCGCGGCGAAATTACCAATGACGAACCACCTAGATTAGTGTGCGTTTTCACGGTTGAGTGAAAGGAGGTGGTGCAATGAGATTATCAAGAAAATCAAGAAAATTCCAGCGCCGAATCAATCGTGCCAAAACAATCGAAGCACTACAAACACTTGCAAATGAAATTCAAGTTGAATACGACAACCGGGAAATTACACATAATGAGGCCATCATCCTTGGCAATCAACTACAACACAGGGCCGATTCAATCGACAGCAGTCAATTGGTGTACGCAATATCTGACCGAGACACATATCGTCGATTAATCGAGGTCTATTTGGACGACGGCATCCTCACAAGAACCGAACAAATACTTCTGTGGGACGAGCGTCGAAAATTAGGTATTTCTGAAGATGCACATGACAATTTACTATCCTCATTGATTGCCCGATATCAAAGACAAGGCCGACCGATCCATATCCAATCGTTACCCGACCCACCACAATCGGAAGAAGATGAAGCATAATTGGTGATATGATGGACACAATGGTCAGTTACGCGATTGTGGCCTCCATCGTCCTCGTGATGGTTTGGCAAGCGATTACTCATCTCAACCCGGGCCGTCGGAAAACACAATCCTTACTTGGCTCATTCAAAATGGACGACATCGAAGTCGAAGAAACACTGCTACCATCCCGTGTGGGTGCACCACAATCTCTCGTTGCCCCAAGAATTGAATATTCAGCAGACATGACACCATTCCCCTCCTCCAAAGGAACCAGTCCCAAGGATTCAAGGGAAGTGATGAAGCAAGAGATTAGTGAATTAACTGAAGTGAATATTGAACGATACTCAGTCTTGGAACGCTCGGCAGAGAAAGTAGCAGAATGCAAAGGTCTCATCGAACTCATTCGGGGATTAGGAGAAGAATACAACATCGAGTTAGATCATGAATTCCTAGAGGCATCCTTGGAGGGGGCGACTCTATCAGAATTAGAATTGAGACAATCTGCCCTATTGGAAATTTATGATCGAATATACCAACATTCCTTTGAGGACGCTATTCAAGAGATTAGGAAGCGCGAGATTGAATTGAAAACAAGTCAGGATGAGGCAGACATTACATCTGTCACAACAGAAATGTCCGACTTATCCACTCAATTAGAACAATTGCGACGAGAAGAAGAATTGTACCGAGAAATTCGAACCGCTCAGACCGTTAAATATCTGGAAAGTTTAGATTTTTCAAATTTGGATGAAGAGACCTCTACGCGCCTCAATGCTCATTACGAATTTTACCATTCACGATTAAGTGAGAAAGCACGAATCCAAGAAGAAGCAGAATTGTACCGTCATTTCACAGATTTAATCCTTGATTGTGAAGATCAAGATGAATTGCGAAAGATGGTCTTTGAAGACCTTAGTGCCCAACATTTGGCGGAGTTAGAAGAACGCCGCGAAAAGCGTATCATTGCATTGAATACAAGAGACAAAAAGCAGCAAGAAGATGCACGGGCTGAGGAATTACGACTAGAAATCGAATCCGCTCTAACATCATCAGACCTTGATCGAATACGAATCACAGGAGTGAACACCGCCCAACAAGAAGAATTACGCGAACTCTTTGATCGGACCAGAGAGAATCTCATCTGCGATGAACTAAATGCTAAAATTTTAGATTGCGAATATGTCTTAGAATTGGATTCCATAAACATCCAGGGCGTCTCCGAAGAACAATTGACACTCTTAACTGATATTCGGACCACGCGGCGTGCAGAATTAGTCGAACTCGCTCGCCAGCGTAAATTCACAGAACATTACACTGAATATCTGAATTCAATTCCTCGAATTGAGAACATCGAAGAATTACTCGATGTGGGGATTGAAAACGTGACAGAATCCCAAAAACAAGAATTGGAAGATTTACGATTGTCTCGTTTAGATTACCTCGAAGAATTAGAACGCCAACGAATAGAGGAAGAACAAGCGCGACAATATCAATTATTGAGGGGGCAATTAGAATCTGCGAAAACAGCTACTGCAGTAGATGAAATTGAAATTGAAGGCGTGAATGAGGAACAAGAATCCCGCCTTTTGGAAATCAAGGAAGAAGTCAGAGAGATATTAGCAGAAGATGAGAAGGTTACTGAGCACGTTCAGAAAGCGGAAAAGAAAAGCAAAAAATCACCAAAACCTGATGACTTTGACGCTGATTCAGAATCAACATTCCGTACACGAATCAAAACATTGGATGCCGGTGACGGCCCTCTGCGATTCAGTTTGTTATGGGACAATATGAATGATTTAGATCTCATCGTACGCACTGCAGATGGTGACATCATACATCGAGGAAAACGGACATCATCCTGTGGTGGAAAATTAGATCTTGAAATGAATTCTCAACCAGAGATGAAATCCGCATTAGAAAATATCGTATGGGGTGGCCCGTCACTTTCACCAGGAGAGTACAACGTGTTTGTTTGGCATCGCAAACGACACCAACGTTTGCGAAGAACTGACCCCACCCACTACACTCTTCGAGCGAGAGTTGGAGCAGATTACTACCAGTTCTCAGGAAAGATGAGTTTCGGTGATGACCTCCGCCTCATCGCCACAGTTGACGTCCCAGATTCAGCAACACTTGAAGCAAGAATGGAAACTGAATCAGAACTTTATCGACGTCAACGAGCAGATGTCATGTCTGCACAGGCGGAAGACGAATTTCCCGATATTGACGATGAAATATCAACTGTACACCGCGTCATGTTAAATCGCCTCATTGAGAAAAGGTCCGCTGAACTTGAGGAGGCTAAGAGGAAAGAATATCTCGCAGAACAGGAAGCACAGTACAACCAAATTATGGAAGAAATAGGTTCAGCTGAGGACCTAGACGAGTTGGCCGCAGTACGTTATTCACACGTATCTTCTGACGTACTGAAATACATAGAAAAAGCAATTACAAAACGTAGGAAATTAATTGAAACCGGAGTCAAGAAACAACAGCAACTAGAGAATAAGCAGAAGTTTGAAGATTATCGAACACAAATAAACGAAGCCGATGATTTGACAACATTGTCCTCAATTGTGTTTGAGGAAGTCGATGACCGCCAAGCCAAGACCTTACAACAATTAAGGACAGCTCGAAGAAAGGTATTACACAACACATTGGATAGTGCAGAGATTGAGAAAGACAAACAAACCCGATTGCATAGTGCATTGAATGATGCCTATCATCGAGGGGGCTTGCAACCACTGAGTCAAGATCAGTGGAGAGCAGAGGATTTCGAATCAAGATTGCAAAAGGCCGAGGCTCAATCTGGTGACATCCAAGTTTCTTTGATGTGGGATAGTAAGAATGATTTCAACATCCTCGTAATTGCCCCTAGTGGTGAAGTCGTACATCCCCGAAATAGAAAGTCAAGCGATGGCGGTTTCTTGGATGTGGAAATGAATGAGAAAGGTAGTACGCGAGTACCGATTGAAAATGTATTCTGGCCCGAAGGAAATACTCCAAAGGGAGCATATTACGTGTATGTCCATTTCTACAAAGAGCACGAATTATTCAAGCGCACCAGCCTTTCTGAATGCCGAATCCAAATTCTGAACAAAGGAGAAAGATCAGAATTCTTAGCACAGATGTCACTATCAAATAAATTACAATTCATTACATTGGTACAGGTGACGTGATATTTTGGATACTAAAGGAGGGAATAGTGACTTTCATAGTCCGACTACTACACCGTAGGTGTAGAATCAACGAAATAATACATTTGGAGAAATAAATAATGCGCAATAAAACACTCTTAATTTTCGCGATTTTATTGATTCATTGCATCTCTCCGATGGCTTCAACGATTACCCAATCTCTTCCCAATGACAATGTTGATGATGCACTCGGCCGAGCGGTGGACCCAGATATCAACGTCACACAAATCGAGTGGATTGGACCTTCATTTTATTGCGGCGGTTGTGCAACGGACGTAATCGCACCAGGCACTCAACAAGTTCGCATCACAGTTGAGAATGAAGGCTTAGCACAAGCAATCGGGGCACTCTCAATTTTCATCGATGAGGGCTCAGGCTTCAATCCTGTAGGCAGCAGTCAATCAATTGGACTCTTACCTGGAGGAGTGTCACAATATGTATTCTCATTCTCTGTAAATTTAGGAACCAATCAACAAATTCGAGCCTACGCCACAATTATTTCCGACATCAACCCCTCAAACAATGAACGCATCCAAGATTTCGATGTCGATGAAATCAATGCCGGTGAAGTATATTCTGATACATTACCAGCAGATGGGGCCCGTTTACCAGTGGGTGACGCGATTGTCTCAGTCGGAGTCAGAAACACAGGAAATATTGATCACGAAGCAACACCATACCTTATCCTAACTCCAATTGGAGGAGGCACACCCCTCAATTTCACAGGCGACCCTGTATCGTTACCTGCTGGTAGTGTTGCATCACCAGCGCCGGTTGAATTAGCATCCTTAATCATCAATGCATCTAGTTTGTTTGGTGACTACACATTGTCTGGCTCTGTATACTTCAATTCAACCTCTCCACTATCTTCAGATGTCATTTCCATCGTGCCCCGCACAGTCTCCTTCAGTCCGTATCGAGCGACACTAATCGCACCAAGTGATCGGCCGGTTGAACCAGGTACTTCGACATCACTATCTTTCTTGATTCAGAATGTTGGGGAAGCCCCAGATCGCTACAATATCACTGTGACAGATATCCGTGGATGGGCCGACATGTCAGGTATCTCTGCACAAACACCCATTGTCAATTCATCCGAATCTACAGTCATCGTCGTCCCTGTGAGCGTACCATTGGGAACAAATCGTTCATTATCGGATTTGATCACAGTTGAGATCATGAGTGAAGCGGATAATTACACGCTCACAGACTCTACAGCAGTGATGGCTGGAGATTTGTTATTGGGTACACTAAACCACAGCAATTGGTTCGTGGAAATCATTCCTGGAACCGAAGAAACAATTCAGTATACCTTACAAAATAATGGAACATCCCCAGCAATATTCGATTTAGAAGCAGGATTTTCACAAACCGCACCCGGGTGGTCAGTCAGCATTTCTCCCGCGACCACGCCTTACATGACCGTGGGCGAGCAAATCGTCGTGAATGTCGTCGTCCTCCCCCCTTCGCTAGAATACCCATTCGATCCCACTACAAAACTTGCAGAAGGCAACCAGTTGACCCTGTGGACCTCTGTTAAACCACAGGGTGGAGGCCCAAATGTCCAGCAAACAACTCTTGAAGTCCAACCAACAATCATGGTTGAATTATTGGCCGAACAAACGATTTTCCCAATTGATTTGACCGAACTAACAGCTGGACCAGTCTCTCGCTTTGTCGATTTAGATATGGAATTACGACACAACCTCATCTCGGGTATCTCAACATCTGTTGACATCGAACTATTCGCGAATTCAACAATCTTCACATCATCAGTACCTGGAAATGGTGCGAGTGAAATTTTCCGATGGAATAGTTCGGTCACCCCGAATCAAACAAGTATGGATTTAGGAGAATCCCAACCACTTGTAGCCACAATCCTAGGCCCCTCAGATCTTCTCCCATTGGCAGGCAATCTCACAGTTGATATCATTGCAAACCTTACATTATCTGGTGCATTGAGTGGTATCCAGGCTCCTGAATCATACCTCAGTTTAGTATTAAAAATCCCTGAATTACAATTGGCAGCCGTGGAAACCTTACCACCCACTACTGTGATTCCGGAAACACTCACGTCAGTGCCAATTAATATTACAAATACGGGTAACTATCAATCGGATTTCACCCTTGATGCAGAAGGCCCCGATGGCTGGATCGTCTCCATATCTCCAACATCTCTCTCAAATCTTCATTGTATTGTGGACGAATGGCCATCGGTTGGAAATGATAATGCAACAATTTCTCTAAGCGTTACTGCACCACCCAATACACGTGCAGACACTGTTTTCGACGTCATTGTTAGCGTTCTCAATAGTTCAGGAGAAATCTTGGCTCAGACCCCAATCCCATTTTTGGTACAGGAAGTAATCGGTGCAACTCTAACGCCCGAATATGCAGTGGCAGTTATCCCAGTAAATGGAATCGCTTCAATTGCACTGGAGGCCAACAATACTGGGAACTCTCTCCAAACATTCGATATCCTCATTGAAGAAACCCTGGATGACATCAATCTCACCATGATCTCTAACTCTCAGGTTGATATTGAACCAGGCGAGGTCAGCATTGTTCAGATTGAAGTAACAGCCGACCAATTCGCACGCGCCGATGAGAATCACAGTGCCCAAGTCATTCTGTACCATAATGGATTGGAATTAGATCGAATTGATGTATTCATAGAAATGATGGCGAATCATATGATTGAATTTGACCACGCTGTTGAATATTCAGTGGTCCCAGGAATGAATTTATCCATCCCCGTCAATGTCACCAATACAGGCAACTTGGTGGAATTTGTCAATTTCACAACAACTCCACCGACAGGTTGGCAGGCCTCGGTTACACCACTCAACATGACGATTGATGCTGAAGGTAACGAAGTCCTACCCCTCATTATCGATGTTACGATCCCAGCGATGTCTAGTGAAGCAGGGCTAGAGCCTGGAGCAGTACACAGTCTCATCATGCAGGCCATCAATGTCAGCGATTCGATACAAGTTGGGTTTTCAACAGTTCAATTCAATGTGGAACCAATCTTCGTATTATCATCTGATGATTTCCCTGACGTGGTTGAATTATTGCCCGGTGAATTACGAACATTTGACATTGAAATTTCAAATGATGGCAACCAAGATGTTATCCTAGACTTAGATTGTGAATTAGATTCTCCAAGTAGATGGGACGTTTCAGAGTGCGATGTGAATAATTTGACACTTGCTAGTGGAGAAATACAAACAATTTCATTTAGTGTTCAGGGCATCGCTCCAGATCATTATAATCTGGAACAATCTGACCTCCGTCTTACGTTTTCCCCTCAAGACAATCATTCAGGTGACGCGCTCTTGGCAACAGTCTTACGAATTACTCGAATGCATGTTGACCCCGAGGTCTGCCCAGATACATGTGAAATCAATGTAACAGAATCTGAGGCCTTGGTTCCAATTAATTGGATGCATGTACAGGCTGTTGGACAAACTGCAGACTCTAGAGCCATTGCCTATGAATTAGAACTTGTAAACGCGACACGCCATGTCGATGAGACTGAATATGCAGGTGATGTGAATTGGTCATTTGAGATTGATTATGGTAGTGGATTTGTACCATTGCCTTTGAGTGGAACAACATTCACCCTAAATTCTGTCACACCATTACAACTCAATTCAATGACAATAAGAGCAGATTTACCGCCTACTGCCAACATCCCCCCTGGTGATGGTTGGACATTTTTATTCAATCTCACACATCCGGAGGAATTCACCAGTTCCCAAGTCATTATCGAAATGGAAGTTAAGGCCGTAGCCGACCCATCAGTTGTATCGATTACCATCGATGGTGGAACCCATTTCATTGAATCAGAATCAGGAACAATAAAAGCAACCCTTGTCAACAATGGAAATGCCGTCACCGCCCTCGGCATTATTGCCACACTTGATTGCGATTCAGGAATCACAATCCAAGACAATCCGACACAGGCAATCGTTAGTCTGCAGCCCTTTGAAATTCGAGAATTAGAATGGAAGATCCAATCTGATGCACTCAATTGGTGGACATCAAGCACCTCTGTTCCTTGTACTGTCTCAATCCAATCTCCTGCCATGGCGGGGGACGACGAATCCAATGATGTAAAATCCGTCCCGATTGAGATCCAATCGTGGTCACTTCCATTGCTCATTTTGATTCCAATTACACTTGGATTGGTTCTCCTCTCAAGCCGCTTATTGCGTCGTGCATCAGAGGATGAACGGGCCCTCATGTTGTGTGCATATTCTGGTACCGCTTTGCTAGGTGCAGCAACCCAATTCAATTTGGGATCATATGCCAACTTCGCTTTAGCCGCCACCTCTATTTTGTGGGTGATATTCATCACATCTCGTTCATCAGCATTTGAAATTCCAGCCATTCTTTCAGATCGGCAAAACCATCAACGAGGAAATGATTCAATCATCGAAAACCACGAGGAAGAAATGGATCGTGTGTTGAAACAATTGGCTGCCAAACTCGCCTTTGCCCCACTTGGTTTCATCCTTGTCACGATTATGATGCCAAACGACATTTCGTGGTCATTGGCCAATATCAGTTCAATTCTTCTTTACGCATTTGCTGGTGGATTAACAGTCGTATTCATTACCTTGCGCACTCGAAATACATGGCTGACCATATTCGATTCCTTAGCTGCAATGGAAATCGAATCTCAAGAATTATTGAATCAACTTGGCAACCCGTCTGCAGACTTACGAAGAATCACCATTGGCCAACGTTGGGGCGAAGCGCACGATGTCAGTGTGGAGGTGGATAGCAATGTCTGAAATTACAACAATCTCAACTCAAGGCACCTATCGAGCTCAGGTCACCCGTCTGAATTTGATTTTGGATGAACACCTGCGATTAATCCAAGAATCAGTGACAGACAAACATGCACGCGATGCCCGTAAAAGCATCAAACAAGCTCGTAAAGACATTGATGAATTGAAAGCCCAAGTGGGTCGAATGCACCGTTCCATAGGAATGTTGCACACGATTATTCGAGAACGCTCAACTACAGAAACAGAACTCGTTGACGTATTGTTGACAATGAAGACGGCTGAGACATTGATTTTACGAGGAGCCTTCGATGAAGCATCATTACAACTAGAACGATTGGTTGAACACCTACTCGTGAATAGCGCAGCATTGAACCCCTTCATTTTCTATGAGTTTTGGATGGGAGTAGAGGCTCGCTGGGACATCGGATCTGAGTACGGACAATTACTCGTGAGGATTGAAAATACTGGTTCAAGAATGCTACCAGGATTCAACGTGAAAGCCCCCGTGCCTCCGAATTGGCGTTCAACGCCCCCCTCACAAGCAATCACTGCCCTCGCCCCCGGCGAATCATTTGATCTAGCATACAATATTACTCCATCAGCCATGGCCGCGATCCGAGATGTTGGTGCACCAGGGAGTTTGCAAGAACGACTTTCCATCCAAACGGGTTACAACTTGAGTCAAGATGGATTGACTGTGGATTGTCGCATTGAGAACAAAACAGGTGAGACGATGACTGAAGTCCTCATCACTCCATGGATTCCTCCTGGGTGGAAAACCAATACTTGGCCATTTATCAGAACACTGGAACCCAACCAACTAGAATTCGTTACAATTAGTCTTGAATTGGCCAAATAAGCCCATGGGACCCACAGCATAAACATGGACTAGAATAATATACCTTCTCGGCAGAAAATATAGTACACGGAGCGAGAACAAATGTCCCGAGAAAACCGATACCTAAACGAGAACGAGAGTGGCGCCATTGGCATAGGTGCGATGATTATCTTCATCGCACTAATTTTGGTCGCTGCAGTAGCATCAACAATTATCATCAAAACCGCTGAAGAACTACAACAAAGAGCTGAAGCAACAGGTGATGACACTCGCGATGAAATCAGTGGTAAAATCACCCTGGTTGGCGCATACATTAGTGATGACACGGGCGGCGGTGCAACCACAGCCGACGAAATCACATTGATCTTGCAACTTAGTGCAGGATCCGACACAACCCTACTAACTGACATGGACTGGTTCATCGTTTGTGACGGTGGTACTACGGCAGAAGTCAATACTGGGACCTTCGACACCATTGCAACAGGCCTTGATGGAACTGCCCTCGCAACGGGTTCATCGGTGGATGCAGGGGAAACTTTCCTCCTACCAATTGACACATCTGCTCTTTGCACACCGAGTGTAGGTGACGAGCAAGAACTCCGTGTAATCATCGACGGCGGTGGCGAAACATACGCCCAACTTCACTACAACAGTGTAGAGAACGGCGAAACCATCGTATGATACTATGATAACCCCCCTGCCCCCCTATGGGGGGCAGAGGACATCATGGAGGATTCTAAATGGGGCTGCTGTCGTTTTTGGGATTCGGTGAAGGAGACAACCACGATACGGTTGATGACGCCTCAGTTGAGCGTTTAGAGTCATTATCCGAACAAGCGGTAGAGGCCGTCCTCGTCCCTGAAGAATCAATCCCTATCGAAGAGGACGCCTGGACGCTTGCTCCATCCCCTGCACGGGCCAGAGTAGGAGCCAGTGGATTAGAACCAGTGCAAGTGGAAGCAAAGCAGAGCCCAACTCCAACAACCATTGACACCAAAGCAATCGAACAACGATTAGACGACAGATTCGATCGGATTGAGGCGACCATGAGTATCATGGATGCACGCCTAACCCAATTACATTCAACTGAGAACTTATCACATGCATTACCAACTGATACGTTGATAACAGCAGATAATGAAGAAGGAGAAGAAGGAGAAGAGAACACCGCTACAGAAGTAGGAGAAGCATCTGAATCGCCTATAATTGAGACAGTCAATTTGCTAGACTTGTATGAGGACCGAGTTGCAGATTTGAACCCCTTTCTGAATCGCCGCCCAGATGCATTATCAAAAGGCCCCACCGTGACGGTTAGTGAGATTTCAGCGCTATTATTGGATCACCTATCCGCACCATCTGCTACCGCCTTCATTGAGAAAGCGAAATCTAGTGGGATGATTACAAAAGAAGAATCCTCCGAATTATCGGCAATCATTGGTTTGGCGAATCCGGCTGTAAATGATGATGGGTCGGAACATCTTCCCCACCGCACCTTGTTGATGTTTGGATCCATGGTTGATGCTTGGCGAACATCCCAAGCAACCTCTGGCGAGGGGGCCTGAAATGTGGGTGGTTCAGTAAGCATCGCTGCACTAATCGTAGGTACAGCATTAATCGGTATTTTCGCATTAGCCTCATTGTCACTCAGTGACAGTGCCCGTACTGCTTCAGACGTTCTTGAAGATGCAACAACTGAACCTGAAATCCGCCTTGAAAATGCTTCCGAAGTCAGTGGTGTAATCCACCTCAACATTACTAATGCCGGTGGAGAAACCGTCCATTTTGATCAAACATGGTTTAGCATTGATGGCGACACACCATTCCGAGCGAGCGACTATCATTCTCAAACAACGATTCTTTTTCCCGGAGAGACACAACATCTCCAGTTGACTGGAACGGGATTTTCCGCGCCTTCACGGTTATTCGTTGCATGTATGGGTGGGCAATCTGGAGTATCATTTTCGTGAGGTGATGTGATGGCAGACGGTGGCGCAAGTGAACTCATCATGCTCATTACTGGATTGTTAACCGCAGGAATTGTGACAAGCTTATTGATTGCTTCATGGGGAGGTTTAGCCAGTTCAGTTGATACTGCACAAACACAAGTGGAAGTTGATTCAAAGACAAGAGCGGCATTGGCGAGTGATCCAATGCAAATCCCCTGGAATCAAACCACATGCAATTTGACATTGTACATCCAAAACACCGGGAGTGTAGATTTGATTGTTGACAACATTGGCGTAGTCGTTAATGGCACAGCCTCATCAGTCAATAATACACAATTAATTGGAACCACCCCAGATTGGATTAAGGGCGAAGTCGCAGCATTGACCATTTGCCCCGTGGGTCTGACCTTTTCTACAGGACAGGAAATTTACGTAACCGTCATCGTGAGAAGTGAATTTTACAAGGGCGTTTCGGGACAGTATTCGTTTAGTGAGGTGATTCGCCTTGTCTGAAGATATCGGGTTTCCTTTCGAATTGGAAACTGATAGCTTGTCAGATAGCCTTGGTAAATTCCTTCCACGACGTTCACTTTACATCGTGACAGGAAATATTGGTGCAGGCAAGAGCCTGATTGCTCAACGCCTTGCTTTTGGATTAGTAGCCAATGGCGTTCGAACGACCATGGTGACTACTGAATTGACGACAAGAGGTTGGTTGGAGCAGGTCAACAGCCTAGGATATCCTCTGTCTGATGCCACCGAATCTGGCAACTTCACACTATTATCCAGATTTGGTGTAATTTCTGACGAAGTAGAAGGCCCCGTCACCATCGAGGAAATCCTTGATTCCGAACCAATGCAACATGCAGACATTTCGATAATTGATCGAGCATCCAGCATCCTTGAGAACTACGAAGGTACCCCTGATGAATTATTGAGCCGCCTTCGCTCATTTTGTTCAGAGGGCCACTCACTCATGCTTTTGTTAGACCCCGAGGAAATTAGTTCAGAGATGATGCGTATTCTTTCATCGTCTGCTGAGGTAGCCCTTGATATGCGAACATCAGAGATTGGCGGGGGCCTTTCAAGAATTTTAGCAGTCACTCGATTCTTACGAGCAGCAGGCCCAGTACAACCTAGAATTGGATGGCGTGTCGAACCAAGTATGGGCTTCATTGTAGATATTACAGCAGTCAGTTGAGGGATGAAAAATGGAAGCGGAAGATCTCGAATTTGCTCGTGGCGATATGGCCAGTGTCATGGCCAGACACGATCACGTCCGTGAATGGGTTGAGGATTTTGAATCCAAACATGGAACGCGCCCGATGTACTACGGCCCCTTGGATCGAAACGCATCTAAAATGGAACCTTTGAACTTAATCTATCATTTGAGGGGGCCACTATTTGCTCATGTATATCGCCCCACTCAAGATGAAGAGGGTGGCGGACAAACCCTATGGTTTGGAATCGAACCATATTTGACAGAGGAAGAAGAAATTATCAAGCAGATATTGGTTGAGAGATTATTGAAAGAGGCGCCTAACGCCCCATCGTTTTCTACAGATGCAGAATTTGAATCGATGCTAGAGAACATGATGAGGAAGCACACGAGAATCACTAGTGTTCCTGCCTCAATCAACGATGTCGTCACACCAGTGCGCCGCTTCCTCGGGTTAAACGACCCCCCCCTCAATGTTACAGAACAACAGATGGAACGATTGCAGTATACCGTGATTCGCGACCTCGTTCGTTCCGGGCCATTGGAAACTCTCCTATCCGATGAGATGCTGGAAGATATTCACGCCGTAGGCTTACGTTACATCAGTATGGATCACAAAGTGTTTGGAATGGTCACATCGAACATTCGATTCCGTGACCGTGAGATGTTGGAACGCTATCTTCGAGCAATGTCTGAGCGCATCGGTCGACCCGTATCAGATAGCAAACCAATCATCGATGGCGCACTTCTTGACGGAAGCCGAATCAACATCATTTACTCAGATGACGTTTCGATGTTAGGATCATCGTTTACCATTCGTAAATTCGCAGAAGAGACCATCTCGATTACTCAACTGATTCAATGGGGAACGATGTCAGCAGAGGTCGCAGCCTACGTTTGGTTATGCCTTGAAAATGGCATGTCTCTCCTTGTATCTGGAGAGACAGCATCAGGAAAAACAACAACGCTGAATGCGATTCTCCCCTTTATTGATCACAACGTGAAAATCTATTCTGCAGAAGATACGCCTGAAGTGAAGGTACGACACCGATTGTGGCAGCGACTGGTGACTAGAGACTCCAAGAATGAAGACTCTAGAGTCGAAATGTTCGACCTCCTAAAGGCCGCACTCAGAAGTCGCCCTCGCTACATTATCATCGGTGAGATTCGAGGTGCAGAGGGTGCGACTGCATTCCAAGCAATGCAGACTGGTCACCCGGTGATTGCGACATTCCACGCTTCATCCATCGTCAAGATGATTCAACGTTTCACTGGCGATCCTATCAACGTCCCCATGCGTTTCTTTGACAACCTTAATTTCGCAATTTTCCAAGAAGTTGTTGAGGCACCAGGTGGGGGAATCGCACGCCGAATTACAGGCATTGACGAAGTCATTGGATACAACAAACATGCAGATGGTGTTCTCACTCGAGGTATGTTTGATTGGGACCCAGTTCGTGACAAACATTACTTCCGTGGTATGTTCCAATCTCATTTGATGGAAAATAAAATGGCTGCATTGATGGGTTTTGAGAACAAGCGCGACATCTACGAAGAAATGGCCCGGAGAACCGAAGCCCTCCAGCGAATGGTCGATCGAAATATCACTCACTATGATGATGTATTCGATTTACTCGATATTTACTATCAGCAAGACTGGGCGGCCTTTTCGAATGCAATTGACATATGGGTACCAATTGAAGATTGAGGTGATGATGGATGGAGCGCCTACCACTATACCAAATCGCTTTCAGAAGAATGGAGGTCCCACTCGGTGAATATGGCATTAAAATCGTCTTACCTGCATTTGTTGGTGGCCTACTGTTATCTCTCACACTCTACTTCACCCTAGGCTCGTTTTTTATTGGAGCATCTGGCATCGCGTTACTCATTTTATTCCCCCTTGTATCGACCTTCGCCGCCATCTCTTGGCCGATTATTCAGACTTTACGAGAGGCAGTCCTGATTGAGAAAGAAATGCACATGTTCATCACTCGAATGGGTATTCTAAGTATCGGGGAAGTCACATCACAATCGATGTTCGATATCTTACGCCAGATGAGTGATTACGGCGCTCTGGCCAAGGAGGTCAAGGCGATTGAAACCCTCGTTGAAAGATGGCACACAAGCCTACCAGAAGCATCCAGAATCATTGGTCGTCAAAGCCCGTCACCCATCTGGGGCGATTTCCTAGATCGAATGGCATTCTCTGTTGAGGCAGGACAACCAATTGATGAATTCATGAAAGCAGAACAGAAAACATTTGCAAAGGAATTCGACACACTCTATGACACCCGTCTTGAATCCATTGACATGCTCAAAGAAATTTACATTTCTTTGACCACAACAGGCATCTTTGGGTTGGTCGTAGCAGGCATCCATCTGGTGTTGTTTGTCACAGATGATATCGGTTCATCACCACTAGAAATCATGGTTAGGATTCGTTGGGTTCTGTTGGCTGCATTGTTGTTTGTTATCATGCAAATTGGAATGCTGGTTGCCTTTCGTTCAATCGTACCCGATGATCCAATTTTTGGCAGGCACGAGTTTGAAACAAGATTCCGCATCCGTTCCCGCCAAACATGGCTTACTGCAGGAAGTATGGGTCTGCCCATCATCGTATCTACAATCGTTGTTGCAATCCTCTATGGTGACATCCTCGCCTCCTCCTGGGATAAGTATGGCCTTGTCCTCGTGGCCTTCATTTTCACTCCCTTCATCGTGCCCGGATTTACGGCCTCGCGTGAGGAAAAGGGCATCATGAGGCGTGACGAATCATATCCTGGATTCATCAGAGCATTGGGGGGAACCGCCCAAGCTCGTGCATCCGAACCATCTGCTACGATTAAGGCACTCCGGGGCATTGATTTTGGTTCTCTTAATGATTCAATCGCCAGTCTTGAAAGTCGTTTGATGTTACGAATTGATTCTGAACGTAGTTGGGATTGGTTTTCTGCAGAAGTAAACTCCTCGATGGTTTCGCGATTTAATCGAATTTATTTGGAAGGTGCCCAAGCGAGTGGAGAACCCGCCGCAGTCGCAGATTTGGTGAGCCAAAATACAACCAATCTTCTGTCATTACGTCGTCGCAGAGCACTGTCTGCCAGCACCATGAATGGCGTTGCATACGGTTTACTGGTGGCAACAATTGTTTCATTCAACATCGCTATCGCAGTCGTATTCCAATTAGGTACGAACGTCGCAGGAGTTGCCCAAGGAATGGAGAACATGGACTTCGGTGAAATCACCACAAATGCTGGGGGTTTGGGTCTTCCAGTGCTTGAAGATGCAGGAGGGGTGGAAGACAATATCGCTGTGTTCAAAATCATTACATCCATCCTGATTGTATTCATGGTTCTCATTCTCTCATCTGTTGCCTCTAGATTACGAGGCGGGGGCTTAGCACTCACGTTAGGACAAGTATCCACAATGATGTGGGTGGCTGCACTTACCAGCCTCATCACAGGCGTATTACTAGAGTCTACATTGGGTGCTTTCTTCACTTCGACCTAGAAAATGACAGACACAACGCCTTTGAGTGATTGATGCAGCCGGATGGTCGCACTAAGTAGGAGGGTGGGCCACTTTGCAGCAACTTTTTGATGAATTATCAACCGTGAAAGATTGGGCAGAAACTCTTCCAATTTATGGAAGAATTGGCATATGCATTGGCCTCAGCCTCCTGCTTTTCGGATTTACGAAATTTATATTGTTGAAAAAATTTGGAGATTTTGTAAACAAAACAAAGGTTGGTTGGGACAACGATCTATTCGCCCCCATTTCGTCGCGAACTCTTGCATTTTGTGCAGTCATCTGTATCAACGGTAGTTTGGCATGGTTATCTCCCACTGCATTAGAGACTAGTTTTCACATTTTGAACGTGGCATATATTCTCATTTTCACAAGTATGGTCAGTAGTACAATCAGTGTGATTACACCCCCATTCATGGCTTGGCTTAACTCAAATAGCCTAGGCGTTGCAGTCACTGGTCGAAATCACTTCGTTAGTGGATTTGCACGAATACTTGTTTGGGCATTTGGAATTTACTTGATGCTTGATGAATTGAAATTGGAGTTAACCGGATTGTTGGCCTCCATGGCCGTATTTTCATTGATTGCCGGATTGGCTTTACAACAGACTCTCGGTAACATTCTGAACTCATTTCTACTTGCGATGGACAGACCATTCGATGTTGGTGATCGAATCGAAGTCGATGGAATAGAGGGCAAAGTAGTCTCAACCGGTATTCTCTCCACCAAGGTTTTGACATGGTCCGAAGAATTAGTCATCATCCCGAACAACACCTTGGTGTCAAGCACCATCGTAAACAAAGCTCGGGGTGGTGGCGATGGCGTTCCAAAGCGATTGAACCTCCTGATCGATGTCAGTGTGGCCTATGATGAGGACCCACCCCATGTCAAGCAGGTATTGAGTGAAGTCGCTCAAAGTTGCCCTTACACTCTAGACACACCAATTTCCAGAGCACTCCTCATACGCCTGGGAGATTACTCCATCGATTTCCGATTATACACATGGATTTCCGATTATTCTGATGAATGGCCAGCACGAGACTGGATTATGCAGACGATGACAGACAGATTCCGTGAAGAAGGCATTGTCATCCCTTATCCGATTAATATCGAACTCAAATCCCAACCATCTGGACAGAAAAATCGAAGTGGAAATCATGAACTTACGTATCGACGTAAGGCGGCAAGACAGCAAACTGCGCGACTACAAATGGCTAGAGCAGATGAAGTACATCGAGAGGAAAGAGAATCAGTTAAGACTGAAATTGAGTGGCTTGAAGAACAGTTGTCAGACACATCTTTGGGAACTCGAGAGAAGGATAAGATACGCGCTGAAATTTCAGCACTTGCCTCCACTCTAGACATGTTTGATGGCGACTAAATATCTCACCGCCGTAGGCGGTGTAGTTTAATTGCAAGATATCCTCCGCGACCTGATACCCATGAACCAGTTTCGAACAACCCTCATTTTGAGTAGTCTCTTGGTATTGATGTCATGTATTGCATTTTTCAGTACAGAAATTAGTAATGATGAATCAATGCAATTACAACAAAATGAAATTCTAGAACAGTCAGGAACAGCAAATATTCCAGGTTTACAATCTGGATCAATCTTCACCGATGACACCCTCGCATTGGGTCCTGAACACACTTGTGCAATACTTGCCAATGAGAGCATGTATTGTTGGGGAGCCAATTCCTATGGACAGTTGGGAATCGGCTCAACAACACCTTCGCCAATCCCTACTGAGGTATCCTTCACCAATCCAGGGGGCGTCATTTCTCTATTCCCTCTCAGTGTTTCAACTGGTCAATACCATACCTGTGCTGTGTTGAATGACGGTTCAGTACAATGTTGGGGAGACAATGTCTACGGACAGCTTGGAGATGGGACCAATATTTCGAAATCATCACCAGTAGGGATTGACCTCGGTGTGAATCGCAGTGCAGTGATGGTTGGAGTCGGTAAGACACACACCTGCGCAGTTTTGGATGATGCTAGCGTATCTTGTTGGGGCTACAACATCCATGGCCAACTTGGAGATGGTACCATTGTTCCCCAATCATCACCTACACCGATTGATTTGGGCCAAAACCGAAGCGCAGTATCGATTTCATTAGGAGAATCCCACACCTGTGCAATCCTCGATGATAGTGCCCTGAAATGCTGGGGTTACAACAACCATGGCCAACTTGGAGATGGCACATTCAGTTCTAGAAATACGCCTACTGACGTTAGTTTAGGAAGTGATATCGCAGTCGCAGTCTCGACTGGACGCCATCATACCTGTGCAGTCTTGGACGACGCCACAGTTTCATGTTGGGGTTGGAACGACCGAGGACAACTGGGTGACGGAACCACGAGTGAACAACCTTCAGCTACTGAAGTAACCATCGATCGAGACGCCATCGCAATTTCAACTGGCGATCGCCATAGCTGTACGATTCTGGACAATGGAAGTGCAATGTGTTGGGGCTACAATATGTTCGGCCAACTTGGTGCAGGGAATACTGCAGACACATCAATCCCTGAATACGTGGATTTCACCAACAGAGTGCTGAATATCGTTGGCATCGTTGGAGGGACACACCACTCCTGTGCCGTGCTTAGCGACGGCACTCTCTATTGTTGGGGGGCAAACAATGAGGGCCAACTAGGAGATGACTCAACAACAAGTACCAATTCACCGAATGCAGCCGTTGCAAGTTTGATTCTTGAATTAGACGACAGGGACCGTGACAATGATGCGACACTCGATATTTTCGATACGCATATCTCTGGTGATGAGGATGGAGACGGTGTACCAACACCTACAGACCTCTATCCAACGAATCCCGCCCGCTCTGAATCCTGTAGTGCCGGTTTTTACGGCCGATATTCATGTGAAGAGGCAGATGCAGGCTATTATGCAGAAGAAGGCTCAATCGTTCAGATTCGCTGTACTGCTGGAACATATCAACCTAATACTGGTCAAAGCGATTGCCTCGATGCAGACATGGGGCACCGTGTTGCAGAAGACGGCTCAACATCTCAGGATGCATGCGACATTGGGCAATATCAAGCATTAACTGGACAGACTACATGTGATGATGCAAGTCCAGGATATTTCGTTGATTCAATAGGAGCAAGTACACAAAATCCGTGTGAGATTGGCAGTTATCAATCCAACTCAGGTCAATCGTCATGCATTGACGCAACGCCAGGAAATTACGTTGATGCCCCAGCCTCTGCAAGTCAAACGCCATGTTCCCCTGGCACTTACAACCCAAACTCATCATCGAATGCTAGTTCAGCCTGCCTTGATGCAGATCTAGGAAATTATGTCAACCAATTTGGAAGCAGTTCTCAAACAACAGCCTCCCCCGGATATTTCGTTGATACCACCGGATCTACTGGCCAGACACCTTGTTCACCGGGTTCCTACAATCCAGATGCTGGTTCAAACAATAGTTCTGCGTGTCTAACAGCGGACCTTGGATACTATGTGAGTCAATCAGGCAGCTCATCTCAAACAGCAGCATCCTCAGGATACTATGTTGATTCGACGGGTGCAACTTCGCAGACACCTTGTAATCCGGGCCGCTACAATCCTTGGCCGGCTTCCACTTCGGAAACAGCATGCCTCTTTGCGGACATGGGCCACTATGTGAGTCAATCAGGCAGCTCATCTCAAACTCCAGCATCAGCAGGTCACTATGTACAATCCACGGGGGCGACTTCACAAATTGCTTGTTTACCAGGTACCTACAACCCAGCGACAGCATCAACAGACGCTTCAGATTGTCTTGATGCAGACGCTGGTTATTATGTGAGCGCGTCAGGACGAGCATCCCAAACACCAGCATCTCCAGGACATTATGTCGATACGACGGGAGCGACTTCACAAATTGCTTGTTTACCAGGTACCTACAACCCTTCCTCAGCATCAGATGACGCCTCCGCATGTATCGATGCAGATTTCGGCTATTATGTGAGCGCGTCAGGACGAGCATCCCAAACACCAGCATCAACAGGTCACTACGTTGACACAACCGGTGCAACAGGTCAGACACCTTGCCAAGCGGGTACTTACAACCCTAGCACTGCATCCAGTTCAATGGCAGATTGTCAATCTGCAGACCCTGGATCCAAAGCGCCCAATTCAGGAATGGGCAACCAGATTTCTTGTTCTCCTGGCACATACCAACCGAATTCAGGACAACTATCCTGTTTGGATGCTGATCCTGGACACTACGTAAGTGGGGCTGGTCACTCTGACCAATCCCCTTGCCCTGCTGGAACTTACAGCAACGCTAGCGCAACAACCTCGTGCTTGCCAACACCGACTAATACTTACACGGAAGGAACTGGAAACATCAATCCAACAAATTGTCCATCCGGAACCGCAACGATATCTCATTCATCCACATCTCTCGCAGATTGTTTGAATGACTCAGATGATGATGGAATTCCAAATCAAATTGATACCGATGATGACAATGATGGTGTCAATGACATCAATGATGCCTTCCCAACCAATCCTACAGAAACGGTGGATACTGACAATGATGGATCAGGAGATAACGCTGACCCAGATGATGATGGAGATGGAGTAATCGACACAATGGATCCATTCCCGATGGATGGTAGTGAATGGGTTGACACTGATGATGATGGAATTGGTGACAATACAGACACTGATGATGATGGAGATGATTGGAGTGACAGTGATGAAAATACCTGTGGCAGTGACCCATTAGATGCCTCAAATGAACCGGTAGACACAGATTCTGATATGATTTGTGACGTTATGGACGGAGATGACGATGGAGACATGATTGTTGATGCAAACGACATTTGCCCAGGTCATGATGATACATTAGATTGGGATGACGACGGTATTCCAGATGGATGCGACAATGACATGGATCTTGATGGAGATGGAATTACCAATAATGCGGATGAATGTGATTTCACACCTCTTGCTGAGATTAATCAAATTGATGAGGATGGTTGCGGGCCAACAGAAAGTGGCGATGACGACCATGACAGTATTCCAAATGCCCTTGACATGTGCCCTGACACCCCAAGTAATGAAGTTCCAAACACCTCAGGTTGTGGTGCATCTCAACGAGATTCAGACGGGGATGGTTGGACCGATTCATCAGAACAAAATTGTGGCCATGATTATCTGAACGCTAACGATGTCCCTAACGAATCCTGCGAAGCGGGCTCAACAGATCCCAGCACAGGTGATGGAAGCGATTTCAGTTGTTGGATCATACTCATCTTGTTGCTAATTGCAGTCCTCGGTATCATGATGTTATTGGCAGCAACGCGAGATGAAGAAGGCAAGATTACATTCAATGTGACCAGTTTCAAGACGTCATGGCAACAGATGGTCGAGAAGGTCAAGGGAGAGGATGATGATGACCCCTTCGCAAATCTAGAGGGGGGGGGCACACCGAGCAAATCTGCCGTCGATGATTGGGACGATGATCCACCACCCTTTGTTCCGAAGATGGAAGAAGAAGTGGAAGAAGAAGCCTCGGATCAGTCCGGTGCTGATGCCAAGATGGCTGAGATGGATGCCAAGATGGCTGAGATGGATGCCAAGATGGCTGAGATGACAGAAAAGGAAGTTCAACTTGCACGAATCGCGGAGAAGGCAAAAGAGATTGATTTCGCTACAATCGGAATGGCTACTGCCGACGATAAAAGTGATTTGAAGACAATCAAAGGAATTGGACCATTCCTTGAAGAGAAACTGAACGCATTGGGCATCTTCACTTTAACACAGGTTGCGAATATGACTCCAGAAATTGAGGAACAGGTAAACGAGGCAATCGAGTTCTTCCCAGGTCGTATTAAGAGAGACAAGTGGGTCAGTCAGGCCACTGATATCTCAAGCGATGATGAGATTACAGAGATGGCTGAATCCATCTTGACCGATGAGAAATCTGATGGTACAGAAAAAGACATCTTCTCAGATGATGTTGATTGGGAGTGATATAATGCAAGGGAGTAGTCAAATAAGCACAACAAGTAGTCGAAAGAATAGTCGAGGCATTACCATGCGAAACAAAGCTGTACTTTTGATAATTACAATGCTACTGTCATCAGTAGCTCCATTCTCAACTTCTAATTTGGGACTTGAGGCAAATTCCGATGAAACATCAGGTAGAACTGGAGATATTGAATATATCCAATATTTTGGTAATTGGACAGGACAAAATGCCCTTGTCAATCAAACAGCAATCACTCCGATTTCTCCGATGACAATCCCATTGACTGCAGTTGCAGATACGTATGGAATTACTAATGATGATGTCCAATACACAGAATTACCACAAAATTGGTGGACAATGAACACACCAGTTTACACTGACATTGGAACTCAAACTGATGGCACACTGGAACTCAATGGAGGCACTCAATGGTCTCCAAACGGAAAGATGTACGGAGGCGTCGCCCTCGACGGCTCCCCTGGAAGCAACATCACTTCTACGAACTGTGCAACTCACACCGCCTACGAAAACAATGGAAATGGATTTGCAGGGTGGATCAACCCCAATTCGTTGGGTGGTCAATTGTTTAGTCGAACAGTAGATCGCACTGATGCCCATGGTGGCTTCGATGGTGTTGACGTAAGTATCAATGCATCTGGTTGGTTACAAATGAAAGTATTCTGGGCCGCCCAAAATGAATTTGACACCACAGTCGATTGGGTCTTCGATGAATCGATGACCATGACAACCCGAATTGAGGTGGGTGTATGGAATTATGTTACAGTAAGATATTATCGATCCAGTTGGAATTTTTACGGACAGGTTTACGTTGACAATGGGACAACTGCCGATAAAAGCAATGGAAACCATGGCCATTACTTCAATTTCCAATATGCCACACCCTCAGAATCTCAAATGATGACATATGGCAATGAACCCTGTGTATTTGGAGAAGGATTTGATGGGGAAATTGATGAATTGCGTTATTTTAAGTCTTCCAATCCAATGGGGGCCAATAAAGCAACTGGTCTATGGAAAACAGATGGCCCAACCCCTCTTCCGTCAGGCCTCTCCTTTGATTATCAGACTGGTGAGATTACAGGTACACCATTGACACCATGGCCATCCACAGATTACACCGTGACCGTCGTCTCAGGAGAAAATAACGCATCTACGGTGTTGGCGCTTGAGGTTGTTGAACCTGACCTCCCCTCTATTTCTCACGGTACAAATGATGCATTCTTCCTCACAACAGGTGATGAAGAATCAATCTCACCACCTTCGAACCTTGGTGGCGATTCAGCATTCTGGACATTGACTGCTGGCCATCCAAGTTACTCGGGTCAAGTCGACATCTCACCATCCTCTACATGTGCATTAGATGATGAAGGAAAATTGTACTGTTGGGGTAAGAACTCAGGCAGAATGTTGGATTCATCCCAAGGCACGAACTATGTTGTCGCCAATCCGACTTTACATCCAGATGCAGCAGCAGCCAATCTGACCTTCACCAAGATTGCCAGTGAAGATAATGGATTTTGTGGGATTCTTACAAATGGTAGCCTTTGGTGCTGGGGAAATGACGGCAACACGGGGCACCTTGGCCTTGGTCAATACAACGGCTACCAGGTTCCACAACAGGTGCTATTCGATCCAGATTTGAATTCATTAGGATCTTCTCAATATTTCTATGGCTCCTCCAGTTCCTCTGGTTGTGCTGACATCAGCCCTAGTTCAGGATATGGCTTTGAATCATTTGAGAACACTTCCGCAGTTGCATGGGAAGAACATCTTATCTCTGCAAATGGCAATCCGACAGGAAGTGATGGCAATTGGTCCTACACAAACACGAATGTCCACTCTTCCCTGAATACCTTGCACGGTAACTATGTATTGGGTTCAGCATCATCCAATCTAGATTGGGATTCTCAGGCAAGTCATACAATTACACAAACAGAATCATCAATTATTGAATTGAACATTACAACAGGAGCAGGCCTTCTGAGTTTTTGTTCACTTTGGTCAACAGGATACAATGATGTGAAGGTCCACATAGATGGCACCCAAATCGTCTCCGAAACTTGGATTCACACAAGTTCGAGTTGGAGGTCATTGAACATTCCAGTGACCTCAGGAAATCATCTATTGACAATTGAGTACTACCATGACCACTATACTAACAGTTACTTTGACAGAGCATTCATTGATGCCTTGAAGTGGCCTTTGCCCACCCCTCCAGTGAATTGGACTGAACCGACAGTCACTGACATTGCATGGAATGCCGATACAGCATGTGCAATTGCAGATTCAGATGTGTATTGTTGGGGCGTTAATCAATATGGCATATTGGGCAATGGTGATTTGACCCAGAGATACCGACCCACAAAGGTCTCGACACCAGCAAACCTTTCTTTTTCAGCAGTCGATGTTGGTTCGTTCCATGCCTGTGCATTGGCCGATGATGGAACGATGTGGTGTTGGGGAGAAGGCATTGATGGAAGATTAGGACACAGTGCCGACACATGGAATCCAGAAGGTGCAGGGTATAGTTCCAATCAGGCTCACTTCAATACTGCAAGAAGTTATGTTCCTGCTCAGGTTGATTTCAATGCAAATGTAACAGTATCAAGTATCGAACTAGGTATAAGGAACACCTGTGCGATTGGAAACGATGATGATAGTGGATATGAGCAACTCTGGTGTTGGGGCTACAACCAAAACTTCCAGAGTTCCCACACCGCCGGAAGTGTGGTATTTCCACAAGCTGGCCCACTCTATGAGAGTACATCCACTGGTTCGATCCCAACACATGTAGAGACCGACCAAACTCAAACATGTGTGCTATTCAGCAATGCATCTGTATGGTGCATGGGCAAGCATTACACTGGGACAAACACGAACAGTGACTATGAACAGCCCCAACAATGGTGGGAATTGGATGGTTATGGTCAGAACGTCACATCTCTTTCTGCAGGTGGTTCATCGACATATGGAATGTGTGTAATGGTTCAGCATGACCCAGCATTGTATTGTTGGGGGGACAACGGAAATAACCAACAGGGCGTAACTGGGTTATCGACCGGTTTGTACAAATTGCCAGGTCCAGTGGATGGTTTGATTGGTGGCCGCGACAACGCAGTCCTAGCTCCCGGTTTAACTTTCAACAATTCAAATGGAATGATTACAGGCACACCTACAACCGAAAACACGGACTCAGTTGAATTGAACATCTATGCTTGTAATGGTCGAGGCTGTGATTCAGCAGCATTCAACTATTCAATTTGGGATCGACCGGAGGTAAGTCAAGTTGACCTCACAGGCCAAGATGTTAATCATTCAAAGCAACCCCCAGAGGTCCACAAGGGCCGAAACGTGAATCTCAGTATCGAGGTAACCAGTGAACGCCCGATTGCCAACTATACTTGGTGGATTGAGCACACCAATGGTTTGTTTTATTACGATATGTTCCCGAATTCACCAACCTTTGTCACAGATCAATTACCGTTAGGACTTCAGGTACTACATTTCAGTGCAACCGATGATATTGGCGGCACATCCAATGAAGCATGGGTAATTCTCAATGTGCTTGAGTCAGATTCGGACGGAGATCAAGTGCCATTTTGGAATGATTTATGCCCTGAAGAAAACGCTCTTGGGTACGATGTGTATATTGGAATAGGATCATCTCAACAAGGTTCAGACGGTTGTATTGACAATAGTGATACAGACCAATTTTTAGATCCGGACGATGCATGCCCAACAGAATTCGCAGCCCCAGAATGGGATCTGTATATTGGTGAAAGCACTGATGTTCTTGGTTCAGATGGTTGCATTGATGACACCGATCGAGATACAATTCTTGAAAATGTAGATCAATGTTTGACCACGCCATTCGCAGAACGATTCTATGTGAACCCACAGGGTTGTGGGCCCTCAGAACGAGATACTGATGGTGACGGTTACAAGGACAACGTTGATGCTTGTGAAAACACCCCTCTAGGTGAATCTACAGATGAATTCGGTTGTGGTGAATCACAAGTTGATTCAGATGGTGATGGTGTGTATGACAACAATGACGTCTGCCCTGAATCACCTCTAGGCGCAACCGTCGACATCGATGGATGCGCAGCTGCAGAGAAAGATGGTGACGGTGATGGTGTCAATGACGAAGTCGATGTGTGCGACACCACTCCACCGGGCTCTGAAGTCAATCTTGTTGGATGTGCAGAAGGCGATTTGGTTACCGATGACAACGATCAGGATGGCGTGGCAGACATCTTCGACAACTGTCCTATGACACCTGTTGGCGACGTTGTTGATTATGGTGGCTGTGGTCTTACTCAGAAGGATACCGACAATGATGGTATTACTGACGCAATGGATCAATGTCAAGACACACCAGGTTATGATATTCCAACAATTGATGCCAATGGATGCGGCTCCACACAGCGCGACTCAGATGGTGACGGTGTAATCGATTCAGTCGACCAATGTCTCAATACTCCAAGCAGTGTTGAAGTCACCCCTCTTGGATGTCAAGCGGGACTTTCAGACAGTGACCTTGATTCAGTCGCAGATCTCATCGATGCATGTCCAAACACAACGGGAGATCAACCAGTCAATCTGAATGGTTGCGCGCCTTATCAGTTGGATTCAGATGGTGATGGTATCACCAATGATATGGACGTATGTCCAACCACGCCCGCAGGTCAAGCAATCAAATCAAACGGTTGTGCAATAGACGACACTGTATTCGATCCACAGCGAGAAGATGATGACAATGATGGAGTATCCAACGATATCGACGAATGTCCCGATACCCCATTGGCTACCAAAGTCATCGACAACCGTGGTTGCCCAATCCTCATGGAGGACGAGACCCAATCTGTATCGACAATTGCTTTGGGAATCATGGCCTTCGCCATTCTATTCCTTCTATTGTTGACGGTACTAGTCATGCGCCGAAGAAGTCGGAGAGAGAGTGCATTGTGGGACTCCGGTGCAGCCGGCGACATCTTGTTTGACGCCATCGATACTGATGGTGACGGTGAGATTTCGGATGAGGAATGGGAAGCCTACAAGAAATATCGGGATTCAAACCAATCATCATCAGAGATAGAAGACGACGATCTGTTTGATTGAATTCACTAGAGGGAGAATCACTCTTCCTCAAGTAGGGCATCAATGATTTGCGCCTTTGTACCACTGTGAGGGGCACCACGCTCCTTCGCTAGGGCTACCAATTCCGCCTTCTTCATGCGATTTAGAGAGGCCTTCGACGGTTTGGATTGTGGCCATCCTGATGGTGTACTCAGTGTAAGTTCCTTCTCATCATCTCTGGATAGCTCCTGTTCGACGACAGCATCAATATCTTCATCATCGATTCTCTTCGACCACATGTTCAGATAATGTTCTGGGCTAAAGCGACCAGTTTCAATATGGCGCTCCATTCGAACCACTGCTTCTTTGGTTGTCAGACCAAGAGCCACAGCCTTTGAGAAGACTCTGGCCAATTCTTTTCCAGTCTGATCAGAATCATCAATCTCATCTTCCCCGAATTCATTGCGATGAGCTCGAATATCTTCTTGAATCTCATCGTGTTGTTTTCCTGTGATGAGTTTAGCAACGAACATATCAGCCGCTTGATTTGACACCTTACGTAGTTGCATTGGATTCTCAGCGGTTAAAATCATCCCACGGAGCCTTCTTTCAGCGTCTGCGCGCCCTTGTTTGACATACAGAATCGAACCGACTGTGAAAAGGACGAGCAAGGGAATTAGAACCAATGCCATTGTTAGGAGATCTCCTTCGAGGAATTTCTCAGTAAACGATTTGCTTGGTGCAGCTGCAACATCGATGCAACCATCACCATCCTCGTCTGATACATTGTTTACAGCAATCAGTGGGCACTCATCCATTGAGTCAGATAATCCATCACCGTCATCATCGAAATCTTCACTCTCGTCTTGACAACCATCACCATCATTGTCGGTAATCTCATCTGAAGTCCATCCAGTATTGCCAACTGGACAATTATCAATATCGTCATCAATTCCATCGCCGTCATCGTCACTATCTTCCAGCGAATCTTTACAGCCATCACCATCTAGGTCAGTGGTCTCATTAGAGGTCCACCCCCATTGACCCCCTGTTTGACAGGAATCACTCGTATCTTGAATGCCATCACCGTCATCATCTAAGTCTTCGACTAAATCGTAACAACCGTCGTTATCGTAGTCATTTGAACTGGTTGGAGCCCAACCAAGTGCGCCTTGAGGGCATGAATCTAATTCATCAATTCGTTGATCTCCGTCGTCATTGTCATCACAGGCATCTCCATCGATGTCTCCATCATAATTTTCCTGGCCTGGATTTGGAATAGATAGGCAATTGTCTTGTAAATTGGCAACTCCATCACCATCATTGTCAATGAGATTGTCACACCCATCTGGAATGCCATCTAAATCTAGGTCAACTGCATCGTTTGAGCCAGGACACAAATCGAATTCATCCGACCACCCATCGTTATCAGAATCAGTACCGGGCCACGAATTCCATTGTTCTCCAATTTCCGCATCCCCTTGAATCATATTGTAAATCACGCTTTCATTGGTTGTTCCAAACCAATTTTGGTCAACCGTAATAGCGGCACTAGTCACCGTTGGTACATCGATTGCAGTGGAACTGATTTGAGTAAATGAATTGTCAGTGAAAGTGGCTTGCTGTAGAGTGTTCGGGAGGCTTTCATCAACGGTAATTGCAGTTCCGTTGATTTCAGACATATTGTTTGCATTGATCGTAACATATCGCACATCTTGAATCAAGAATCCCTCTGATGACTCGATATTCTCCATCATGTTCTCTCCAATGTACAGTGTACTGATATCGCTCATTGTAACCATGGGTGTCGAATTGACGCCACTATCACTGAATGTGTTCCCTGAAACTTCCACTTGAGGAATCTGTCCAGAGGCAGGAACAATGTTCACCGTACTCTCAGAGTTCACGACAGAATTGTCAGTAAATTGCAAGGTTGAAATTTGGCCTGCACCAGGATCTAATCCATCAGGGGTCGTAGTGAAAATATAGTCACCATTGAGGTTGTTGAAATGATTCCCATCGATTGTAACCATTCCACTAAGTCCTGAGGCAATGATACCTGACCGACCTTCATTCTCATTGCTTCCATCAATTGTCATGTCACGTATGGTTAAGTCGGAGATTCCAGCCGAGGCATCAACACTCAAAGCGACATCCTGCGCTCCTTCGCCTTGCAGAGTAATACCTTCGATTGTGATATTATTCATCATGAAATTACTCTGGAGCAGTAAACCACCAGTAAATGTTGGTTGGCTGTTTTCAATCGCCGTAATCAGCATGTTTCCCTGTATTGAAGCAGGTGCAATGATGAGATTCTCATTAAACACTCCATCTGATAGAATGATATTGTGCGACTCTTGTTCTGAACCAATCAATGTATGTTGTATGGCGAAAGAAGGACTAGCGAAATAGGCAGCAGATTCACCCACTCCAAGCGTGATATTCTTACCGGTACTTTTCGCAAAGGGGGCCAATGAAGCTTCGTTGACAGTGGTTGTGTGTCCAACATTAATCATGAAAACATCCACTGAATCAAAATCACTTGATTGCTCATCAAACACACCAGCGGTGGAGACTTGCAGTCCAGCACCGACAGAGATGTTAGCGTACTCATTGTCTCTCAGTGAGATTCCACTGAGGTAATCACCAGGGTACATCCCTGTCCATTCATGGGTGAATACTCCCATTCCGGGAACATCTGTACCGACCCACTTCCCATCGTGTATGTCAGAGAACCGATTATTCTCAATGAGGGCCCCCCCATCAATTTCGGACGAGACCACTTCGTGAATCGAAATCCCCAATCCAATGGAATCATTGTATCCACCGATGTCGTAAATGTGATTTCCATGGATATGTAATCCATCGATGGTGTGGAGAATCTGACCATTTTCCACAGCATCAGTCAGAATGCCCCAAGAAGTGGCTCGAATATCATCGATTTTCTTCGCCATGCCATGAATCAGATTATTCCCAATTTCAATATTTGAGATGTTATTTGCACCACCAGCAACATAGAACCCATATCTTGTATTTTCATCTCCGAGAAGATCAAATCCAGTGACTGAAACATCATCGCTACTGATTAAGAATCCACCATATCCACCCCGAAGGTCCAAGATACTCTCAGAGAAATCGCCAGATTGTCTCAGCAATGCACTATCTGCACTTCGGGCACCATTCACAGTCAATGCATGAGTGATTTCAATCGTAGCAGTGAGCACATAGGTTCCACTAGCAACCTCAACTGTGTCACCAGACGATGATGCCATGACTGCGTCATTGATTGTGCAATAGGGGTTTGAAGACGCCCCATCACCACTATTTGGGCAATTTGCAGCATCCACATATAGGGTCGTTCCACCGTTTGCGGAAGCACTGGGGAACAGGCAAAGTGCAGGTGTGATGAATGCGCAAACCAACAGCACCGAAAATGCACGTATCCGTCGATACCCCGCTGGATGCATACGGGAGCCGAGGAGGCCCCATCGTATAACGATGGGGAATAACCCGATTACTCGATATCGAAAAAGTTAGGATTTTTTCCAAACAGCGAGATATCGATTTACATCAGGAGTTTCTTCCTTGATGAAGGGTTGAAAATCAACTTGTTCTAACGATGCAAACATCGCTTGTAACCAACTCATTTTGAGGGGCCACGGAGGTGGTGGGATTTCAGATTCACTCCCATCGTCTAAACGGCCGATACAGAAGAGATGTCCACCATTTTTCAACAATTTAGGAACCATCGGAGCGGCCCTTTCACGCAACTCTTCAGGAATCGCTTGGAGAATGTGAATTTCAACGACGAGATCGAAATTGGCCAGCCAAGATTCTGGAAGATTCAGGAGGTCTGCAACTTGCCAGTCCACATTAGAATCGGGAAATCGTTCCCGACACCACTCGATGCACGTATCGGACAGATCGAAAGCCGTCACCTCAAATCCTTGGGCGGCAAGACCCGCAGCATCGTCGCCAAGGCCACAACCGATGACCAAAGCGTGGCCAGAAAAACCACGGCCTTGCAACCAATTCATCATCACGGGGTTTGGCTCTAAAGCTGCCCAGGGGATCTCTCCAGCATCACGCTTTGCTGATGAGTAAAGTTCCTCAAACCAACGCAGTGGATCCCCATCCTCTGCTGCTGCTTCAGATAGACCAAGAAGCCGTTCTCGCATTTCATCCACTTGAACAACTCACATGTGTTCGATAATGGTGGCTCCAAATTCACTGCATTTGAGTAGAATTGCATCATCCATTAGTCGCTCAAAGTCGTAGGTAACCGTCTTCGCACTAATTGCTCCACCCATTCCCTTGACGATGAGATCTGCCGCTTCAGTCCAGCCCATATGCCTCAACATCATTTCAGCACTGAGAATAAGAGAACCAGGGTTGACTTTGTCCAATCCGGTATACTTTGGTGCAGTACCGTGAGTGGCCTCAAAAATTGCAATGCCCGTATCGTAGTTGATATTCGCACCAGGTGCAATACCAATGCCACCCACTTGTGCTGCTAGAGCATCAGAGATGTAGTCACCATTGAGATTCATCGTCGTCAATACATCGTATTCGCGTGGACGTGTCAGAACTTGTTGGAGCATAGCATCAGCAATCACATCCTTGATGAGAATCTCCTTTCCATTGTTTGGATTCTTCATAGAACACCATGGGCCACCATCGATTTCAACGGCACCAAATTCATCTTTTGCAAGTTGATATCCCCAATCTCTGAATCCACCTTCAGTGAATTTCATGATATTGCCTTTGTGAACCAATGTTACACTTGTTTTGTTCGTGTCGATGGCATATTGAATCGCAGCTCGAACGATGCGCGCAGTTCCTTCGCTAGAGATTGGTTTGATTCCAATCCCACTTGTATCGGGGAATCTGATTTTTTCAACACCCATCTCATTTTGGAGGAAATCAATGACCTTCGCCACTTCATCAGAACCAGATTCCCATTCGATACCAGCATAGACATCTTCGCTATTTTCTCTGAAAATGATCATGTCAACAGCACCCGGGTCCTTCACTGGACTGGGCGTTCCATCATACCAACGTACAGGACGTACACATGCAAACAGATCGAGTTTTTGCCTCAATGCAACATTGAGTGAACGAATACCACCTCCTACTGGAGTTGTCAGGGGCCCTTTGATTGAAACCAGACCGTTGCGAATAGCCTCTAGAGTTTCATCAGGAAGCCACTCTCCAGTCGCATTGAATGCTTTCTGTCCAGCGAGTATTTCTTTCCACACAATCACCCTTTCACCATCGTACGCATGACTAACAGCCGCATTGACCACTGACTGCATTACTGGTGTGATATCGGACCCAATACAATCTCCTTCAATGAAATGTACAATTGGGTCAACAGGGACGTTGAGTTGCCCGTTTTCCATGGTGATGATAGTGCCTGATGCCATGGCTATCAAGCCGTCCGACCCGCCACTTGTTCATGATGCTAACCCTCATCCCCTTCCTACATGTACGGCAATTCATGCGCGGAATGGTCAGGTGGACTGGTGACGAAGATATGGAGGGTCAGATTGAGGGTGGGCCGACTATTCCAATTCATACAGAAAAATCACCAAATCCAGTTCAGATGGTGTTGCTTGCTCATGGCAGTTGTTCGTTAATCGATGTCATCGTTGGTCTGAAACATCGAATGGAAAACGTTCGAGCATGTTGGGTGGAATTAGATTCAGATCGGGCCGTGGGGCCACCAAGACCATTCATTGCTGTACGAATGAAATACATCATTGAAGGCGATGTGCCCGAGAAATTGGTCACCAGACTCATTGAACAGAGTCATGAAAAATATTGCAGTGTGGGTGCAATGGTCATCGGTTCAGGCGCTAGTTTAGATTGGACGCTTGAAATTCGAAATTAAGAATCGAGTAGTCCCAGCATCCCTGCTGCTGGAGCCAATGCAAGTGGGACTGCATGGAGTGGAGAAGCAACACCACCTTCCATCCAACAGCCTTCAGCAAATGGAGCACCCAATCCTAGATGCCCCATCCACGCTGATGCTTTGGCCCATCCTTTGCGAGTGATTCCCGCGCGCAAGGCAGTCGCGCCAAGACTTCGTGCTAAATTGGCAGATGTCTCCTCATCAGCACTTGCCAATGCACGAATGGCATCAATCCATTCTACAAGGGATGCGGGATCATCCCCTTTCGTTGCCGTTCCATCTTCAAGTGATTTTTCGTATGCTTCCTCAAATTGAGCCCGTTCGGGATTTGATAACTCAAGCGCATCTTGTAATGCATCAAGTTGATGAAATTCAGTTGCAGTTAATCTGTCATCAGCCCACGCAAGCGCAAGTGCGTGTGTGAAAGGGTCGCCGCCAAGAGTTTCCATCTACTCACCCAACATTTCTCGAACCAAATCAAGGTGCTCAGCAAATGATATTCCTAGATTCTGCCTTCGCCGTGCAAGCAAACTCACTTCTCCAGGATCTAACACTCCGTCTACCCAGACCGTTTCAAGAACCATCCTGTATGCATCCATCGCATCCATACTTGCACCTTCTGAAGTCGTTGGGACGTCCTCTTGATTATCCACACCCTCATCATCCGAATCCTCATCATCCATGAATGCGGAGAGGAGATCATCCTCGCCATCGGTGGCCAGTGCAATACTGGGTCCTCCAACACCTAGGGCGGCAAACGGATCATCGCCATCATCGTCATCTTCTTCCTCACCACCAATCTCGACAACAGTGGATGAGAATCCGTCACCCTCCTCCTCATCCTCTTCTACGAATGCATCCAGAGCATCACCAACCTCTCCACCAGCAGGGGGCACACTCACACCTAGTTCTGCAAATGGGTCAACATCCTCAATAGCCTCGTCAGAATCTTCAGTATCAGGGTCCATCAAGAACTCACCTCTTCATCACAGGGGCCACGGCGGCCACTCAAATGACTTCCCCGTAACTGCTCGTTAAATTTTCAAAATTTTTCAGAATATAATTTTTCAAAAAGCCCCTAAATCGACAGAATAGAGGAATGTACAATTACTTATGAGATGGATACTTTGGTCGTACTTCGGATGTATATGCTCTCTCCTTTTGCGATATCTTCAAAGACCCTCCAAATCGGAGGTTAGGTCCCTGTGCGCCGAGATACCTGTTGCACCGGCCGAAACGAACCTTCAAGTTCCAAAAATACACCAAATGAGAGAGTGATGAATTATGACCCAATCAAAAATCAAGGGAGATGCAGCGCAAGAAGTCGAAGAGCGCGGTATGATCATCGAACGCCGCTTTACACAAGCTGGCAAGGACCCCTTCGATCAGTTTGATTGGTTTACAACAGATTTCATCATCAACAATCGTGATGGTTCCGTTGCTCATGAAATTAAAGACGTATCATTACCGGTTGGCTTTGAAGGCGTTCCAGGTACAATTTGCGCACAGAAATACATGCGTAAAGCCGGTGTCCCAGCCGCTCTACGCAAGGTTCCAGAGGACAACGTCCCCACATGGCTCCAACGCTCAGTTCCCGATGAGGAAAAGTTGCAGACAATGGATGCAACAGAGCGCTTTGGTTGTGAGGCAGACGGCCGACAGTTGTTCCGTCGTCTTGCAGGCACCTGGACATATTGGGGTTGGAAGCACGGCTACTTTGCATCCGAAGCGGACGCCCAGAGTTACTATGATGAGATGTGCTATCTTATTGCCAGTCAGCGTAGCGCTCCAAACAGCCCTCAATGGTTTAACACGGGTTTGCATTGGGCATATGGAATTGAAGGTCCAGCGCAGGGCCATTGGTATGTTGACCCAGTGACGAACGAAGACCTGCGTTCAGTCAATGCATACGAACACCCACAACCACACGCCTGTTTTATCCAAAGTGTTCAGGATAGTTTGGTGGGCGATTCAGAATCAATCATGGGATTGTGGAACCGTGAGGCTTTGTTGTTCAAGTTTGGTTCCGGTACAGGTTCAAACTTCTCCAACATTCGTGGAGCGGGTGAGCCCTTATCAGGAGGGGGAACATCGAGTGGATTACTTTCCTTCTTGAAAATTGGTGATCGCGCTGCTGGGGCTATCAAGAGTGGAGGAACCACACGCCGAGCAGCCAAGATGGTCACCCTTGATTTGGACCACCCAGATATCGAGGAATTCGTGAATTGGAAATTGTCAGAGGAGGAGAAGGTTAGTGCACTTGTTACTGGTTCAACAGTACTTCAGAATCATTGCAATGCAATTCTTGAAGCAGCTTGGAGCGATGGTGGCAAATCAGCCATCATCGATCCAACCATGAGTCCATCATTACGAAAGGCCATGGTTGCAGCCATCAATTCAGGCGTACCTCAACCTCACCTTCAGCGCGTCCTTCGTCTGGCTGAACAGGGTTGGAAGAGTGTTGAATTTGAACCAATGGATACCGATTGGCAAGGAGAGGCCTATGCCACAGTATCGGGTCAAAATTCTAACAATTCCGTTAGAGTCCCTGAAGAATTTATGCAAGCTGTCGCAGAGAATAGAGACTGGAATCTATACCACCGTACAGAGAAGGCAAAGGCTGCAGCCGAGAATCGAGAACCTGAACCCTGCCGAACGCTTGACGCTAACGAATTTTGGAATGATATTGCATACACTGCATGGGCGTGTGCAGACCCAGGTGTACAATTTGATACAACAATCAATGAATGGCACACATGTCCAGAAGGTGGCCGTATCAATGGTAGTAACCCTTGCAGCGAATACATGTTCCTCGATGATACTGCTTGTAATCTTGCTAGCATCAATTTACTTCACTATTACGACATGGATAAGCAATCATTCGATATCGAGGGCTTCCGCCACTCGACTCGACTATGGACGACGACTCTTGAGATTAGTGTTTTAATGGCTCAATTCCCAAGCCAATCTATTTCTCGAAAATCCTATGATTACCGTACACTAGGACTTGGTTACTGCAACATCGGCTCGATGTTGATGCACATGGGCATCCCATACGACGATCCACGAGGTATCGCAATTTGTGGTGCAATCACTGCGATTATGACCGCCGAATCATACGCGACGAGTGCAGATATGGCAAGCTTCCTTGGCCCATTCCCACAGTACCAAGAAAATGCAGAGCACATGCTTCGTGTAATGCGAAACCACCGTCGTGCTGCATACGATGCTGCTCCCGAAGACTATGATGGACTTTCAATCACTCCAATGGGGATTAATCAGAAGCGTTGTCCGAAGGACCTTCTTGAAGCCGCACGATCATCGTGGGATCGCGCAGTTAACCTTGGAATGGAGCACGGTTATCGAAATGCGCAAACAACCGTCATCGCACCAACTGGTACGATTGGGATGGTTATGGCATGTGATACGACTGGGGTAGAACCCCAATTCAGTTTAGTCCAATACAAAACACTCGCAGGCGGGGGCTCTCTACGTATTATCAATCGAGGCGTTCCAACTGCACTCAAACACTTAGGTTACAGTGACATGGAAGTCAAAGGAATCGTTGAGCACATCATGGGCACAGGTTCCATGGACAATTGTGACACAATTTCCATGCAGAGTCTTTCAGAGAATGGTTTCTCTGGTGAAGAATTTGCGAAGATTGAGGCCGCCATCGAAACACACCAACATGTTCGTTCGTTGTTCACATCAATGGTATTAGGTGAAGAGTTTTGTAAAGAAACACTCAATCTCTCAGAGGAGGATTGTTCCAATCCTTTCTTCGATATATTGGGCCATCTTGAATATACTGCTGCTCAGATTGAGTCTGCCAATGAACACGTTTACGGCCATCTTTCAATTGAGAGTGCCCCTCACCTCAAGGAGGAACATCTACCCGTATTCGATTGTGCAACACCAGGTGGTAAGAATGGTACACGATCCATTGCTTGGGCAGCTCACGTTAACATGATGGCTGCAGCTCAACCATTCATTTCAGGTGCGATTTCCAAGACAATCAATATGCCTGCTGACTCATCTATTGATGATGTACGAGATGCCTACAACCTTTCACATGCAACCATGAACAAAGCTTGTGCAGTTTATCGAGATGGAAGCAAACTATCTCAGCCATTGATGAATAGTTTGGTTGACATGACAGTTACATTGGAAGAAGAGGTCGAAGAAGTAGAGGTGACCTCTACAATGTCTGTTAAGCAAGCAGTCAAGGAAGTGGCAGAAGCATTACCTCTCCCACCAACGAAGGCGGAACCATTGGCAGACGCATTTGTTCAGAACTACATTGCAGCAAGACAACCCTTGCCAGACAATTGTGAGGGCGGTAGGATGAAGGCAAGGATTGGGGGCCACACCATTTATCTCAATCACAGTGCATACGACGATGGTCGATTGGGCGAGATCATGCTCACCACATCAAAGGAAGGAGCCGCATGGAGATCCATGCTGAATCAATTTGCAATTGCAGTCTCTATTGGTTTGCAATATGGTGTACCATTGGATGCGTTCGTCAAATCCTTCACTTTCCAGAAGTTTGAACCAAGTGGTATGATTGTAGGTGGTAGTGGAAGAGTGAAAATGGCATCAAGCCTCATGGATTACATCTTCAGAGAACTTGGTATTGAATATCTAGGTCGCTCAGATTTGGCCCATATTTCTGAAGAAGATTTAGACCCTTTTTCCATTAGTCGCCCTGAAATAACTGAAGATGGCGTTGCAAGGGTCCAAGGAGAACAACGAAATGTCCAACTCACCCTAGATGTAGATCCTGATATCCAGGCTCGAGAGATGGCAAAGCAATACGGTTTCACAGGCGATATTTGTGATGATTGCGGCAGTAGTCAGATGGTTCGTAATGGCACTTGTTTGAAGTGCAACGAATGTGGTACAACGACCGGTTGTTCCTAATCACAGCCACTGACTAAGTTCTCTAGCACTACGAACTACACCAAAGCCGAAGGCATCTTCCAGTGATCTTCGAACTAATCTGAAATCAGAATCACGCGTAGCTACTAGGACACTACCGATTCCACGATAAGTCTCATCTGCTAATTTAGCAGCCGTTCTCATGATGTCACAATCTCCGCGTTCCGGATAGATTTGGCCATCTGTATTGCCTTTGATTTTCGTCCTCTTTGCTAGAGCCTTCTTACTCATGCCGGATTTCATCTCTGTGACCTTTTGATAAATTTCATGATGTTCAATTAAGAAATCCTCGACTTGTTGCTTGTATTGAGATACGGCTGCATTGAACCCCTCATTTGATGGTGGTTGCCATTCACCATAGTCTATCACAATCTGGTTGTAAATCTCTTTTACAGATTCAACTGTCACGGTTTCAATCCACGTTACTTCATCAATCCAAACATCATTGAAGAGTGTACGTACACGATCAAGCTCATTCATTCTATTTTCAAATTCACGCATGGCGGCACTCGGAATGAACAAATGGATTTGATGATTTTTTGCCTTGGCAAGTATCGTTCGATGGAATGACCCATTGTTTTGAGTATTAATCGAACCATCGTCACCCAATAATTGGCCAATGCGTTCTTTGGCTGCATCAATGAGGAGGTTTGTATCTACGAGAACGAGGGGCTTCAATTGTAGATGCCGCAATTTCCTTCGTTCTCCAATTCTAATGCTTTCCTGATGTTCAGAAAAAATGGCTTGTTGACTTCCTCTCAGGGCAGATATTTGATTCAAATTAAATTGATTAGAATTCATCGCTCTTTCAAACATCATGAGGCCCTGAATCGCTTCTAGTTCCGAAGCATCTCTTGCAATCGCTTCAATTTCCTGAATCGCAGCATCTCGAAGTGCATGTCTGAATTGAATTTCCAATTGACTTCGAGGGCTCCGTCTATTTTCTTTGAGTCGTTGAATTGCTGCCCTTATTCTCCCTTGCCACGGTTCCTTCGGTAAATCTCGAGAATTTGGATAGGTAAATAATGCATCTAATTCATCAGATGGATAAACCGTCCTCTTCTTTTCCACTTGTTCACCATCAACGGATTCAGTCATGAATTTCTCAGTGCGCTCGACCGATTTCTTCAATCTCTGATTTGCTGCTTCAGTCTGCCCACGATCCGCATCATCACAAACACGAAGATACAGTTGGAATCGATTTGTCAAAGCAGAATGTAATGCTGGTTGCACTTCTAACATTTCAACCGCTTCAGACCACCGTCCAACATGAGCGAAGTTGATGAGTGCCCTTCTTGCAAGATGAATTTGATCTTCGTATTTGATACTCGAATCCCGACATGCTCGCCTCAGTCCACGTGCTGCTGCCAAGCGGTTATCACGTGTTTCATCAATGGAGGCCATGACGACAAGGTGTGATGCAGACGAAGGAGCGTGCAATCGATGCCATTCAGCCAACGCGGGAACAGCAACACCGTGTTCTAACACGACTTGTCTCACATTATTGACAATCTGCATACTTGGAGAATCTTGAATAAGTAATTCCAAAGTTTCTTCCGCTTTAGTGGTATTTCTTTCATCACCATCTTCCAACAACTTTAGCGTCCCGTTAAATCTTAGATTGGCGATGACTGCTCTGAATAAGTGCTCCTCCACTCCGCTAATCGATGAAGAATCCATCGAATCTTGCAACGTGTCTAGCAACTTTTCTGCAACTAAACCACTCCCGCCATCCATTAGTGCTTGGCGACATTGATTGAATGCCTTAATTGCCTCTCGACTCAATTCTTTCTGTATGGGGGCCAAATCTGCTGAAACACCTTCAAGGAGTTTAATCAAACCAATTGATGCCTCTGAGAGGATACCTGTGGAATCTTGAGATAGTGCGGCAATTGCTTCTGGTCTTGCGATTTTGAGCCAATTCCTCAATTCAGAATCAGCATGTGCTGGAAGTAAATGATAGACGAGAATGGTACGATGTGGATGAATTTTTCCAGCATCTTGCATTTTCATGAGAATAGAACCAATTTGAGTGGCCTCCCCTAATTCAGTAAACAAATCAAGAGCGGTTGGCAGACTTTCTTCCCAAATCCCCCCTCCTCTGATTTGCAATTCATTCACGGCTGCAACTCGTAAATCTCCAGGAGAATCTGAACTTAGAATCTGTACGAGATCCTCATGTTCATATTTTGAAATCTGATTGACAATTCTCATTTTTATATCAGATGCATTCGTCCGATTTATGATTTCTAACAATAATGGAATATGCTGCCGTTCTAGTACGTTCAACCCTGCAGTTTCTTGTACTGCTCGCGCTTCATCGCCATTTTGAATCAGCGTTGAAATTAATTTCCATCGGAGAGTAGTTTCAGTGGCCCCATCTAGTGTTTGCTTTAGCGCAGCATCAATATCATCAACACTCAAGACAAACTCATCGGGCGCATTTATCAGTGCTTGTAATCGCATGGCAGTCGATAATCCATCATCTCCCTTAGCACCTTGACAAGAACCCCACGATTCTTGATTTCCAGAACGTAGTTGAGCTAGAGCCAATTGATCGGTAGCAATGGTTGCAATATCTCCATCTCCTTTACTAAGGGCTTCTAAATCAGTACAACCACTTTCATCACCAATTGCTAATTTGATCAATGCGGGAATCAATGTAGCTTCGCCTTCAAATTTTGTTAGTGATTTTGGTAGTTTAGGAGCACTCCTCCGTCCAAAATCTGATGATAAGTGTTGTAAGGCTAGTTTCTGTTCTGCAGACAAAGGAAACGGGGTGTTTAGTGACAACCATTTTCCGACCTCATCATGATTCAGTGGATCTAATCGAGATCCTTCCACCCATTCACTAGAATTCTCTAAAGAGACAATAGGCCAATCCTCATCTTTAATTTTCAACTCAGGATATGCAGTTAATTCGGCCAATAACGGAGCTTCTCTACCCATTATTGCCCAAACGGGATGCACTCCGGACTTACATTTCTCTCTGAGTTCCGTAAGTACATAATCCCATTTTGGATTCCATTTGTCACCCAATCTTGCTCGCTTAATCAGCATAGATGCCAAACGGTAACCTGGTGGTGCAATGGAAGTAATCAATGACTCTACAGATTCAATCCAATCTTCGGTACTTGTTCTACGTTTACGTAGTCCACGACTACGCCTTCGCCTACTATTGGAACGCCCACTTCCCGCCTCGCCAGAGACTTCTTCTTTGTCGAGCGCAACCATTAGAATTCCTTTGTATGGTTTGTTCAGTAATTCCCAAGCAGCGGTCTTCATTGCCTTATTTCGACGTTTTTCAGGCAGGTCCCCTGCTTTGATTGCAACCTCTAGACATTCGAGTAAATGGTCCTCCAATTCCCATTCCTCCGCCAAAGGCGGTAATCTGCCGTTTCCGTCCCTTAATGAACACATCGCTGTAGCCGCTGTGCTGAAGTGTTTGACCGTCTTCGAGAGGTTGTGGGCCCCACTGAACTAGTCATCATTCTCTTTCATCCAATCATTGCAATTGTAGTGATTGGATGGATGGTAAAGCAGCATCGATGGCGCCAGCAAGGAAAGTTGCTGAAAGGCGATCAACGTAAAGCCGCAGTTGCTTCACACGAGAGGGACGGTGAGCGTTTGTACATCATGGCATGGTTAATCGTGGTCACTGGTTTCATTGCCAATGCATTGCATAGAATTCGAACAGAGAATCTCACATTACCATCTGCACTGCTACCAACTGGTGCAGGCGGTCTCCATGCGGGCGGTGGAATCATCGGCTTATTCCTCATCACAATTTTATGGCAAAAGGGACGAAAATCTAGAGATTTACGAGATGCAGGTGAACCATGGGCTGCAGAAAAAAACAGACATGGTCGAGCATCCGATGTAATCCTCATATTGATTGCAATCCATGCCTTCCTGGGTTTCCTTTGGTTAATGCAATTACTCACGTAATTATCGATCAGCCCAAATCGATAACCACTGGTTGATATTCTTCTGAATGTCATCCAAATCAATGGGTCTATTTTCACAATCACCCTCAGATGAGATTGGTTGTAGTCTACAACCACAGGCATTGGCATGTCCACCACCATTGACATCAAATGCACATGCTAATTTTGTCAAATCAAAAACACCACCATCTTCATGTAGAAATGAGTTGGAGTAGAAAGATGCAGAGAGGGGCCACCGTTCTTTATTTCCAATGGACCCATCTACATATCCATGGATAATCATACAGGCATCGCAAGCATCACCAAAATGAGCGGTAACAAGGTATCCGTTAGTACGAATTCCCGCACCATCTAATCGAACGATTGCTAACCTGTCAATAATTTCTGAACGGTCAGTTAGCATATCTTGTAACGAAACAAATTCTAATCGCGCATCTCCGATTCGGTTTGAAACAATTTCTTCATTGACGATATCTACAGGTAACATACCAGATGTAACTAGATTGAGTAGAGTCCGACAGTACTCTGGATCTGTTGCACTAATCGTTCTTCCAATCCACACGACTGGATGATCAGAAAGAAACTCCGCTGGGGTGATTTTTCCACCATCTAAGCGGTCCACCATGTCCATCCAAACATCAAAGTCGCTAAGATCTATCAAATCAAAAAATGATTCAAACGCCACTCTTGCAGCACTCAATTTGTCCTGCCAGATGATATATCCACCAGTATCAATTTGTTTCTTTTCTTGTTCATTAGTGGGCTTGTTTGTCAGGTGATGATCAATGTAAAGTCCACAATCTGGATGAAATGGTAAATCCAGTAACGCAGTATCTGTTCCAATCCAATCATCAATCCGGCCGCTTCGTATTTCGGCAGGATGAGTAAACAGAACAGTAGCATCTGGCCAGAATCGCTTGAGGATTGCAGCAGATAACAACCCATCTAGGTCTCCATCGGCGACAATACGACGAATTTCTAAACCAGAAAATCCACTCATCAAACCCCCCCTAGCGTCGTCCCTCATCGAGCACCGTTCTTAGCATTGTGTTATTGCGCCTGCCTCCCGAAATGGATTAGTAGCCCTCACCAATAGCACAGTCATGGAGACCTCATGCGGAGTCGTCTTGGTTAATTTTGGGAGTGTGCTTCTCCTCCAATATCCGCAAGGCCATTGGGGCTTCCCCAAAGGCCATTTTGAAGAAGAGGATGGTGCATATCAACAGACTGCCCTAAGGGAATTAGAAGAAGAAACAGGTATTTCGGAAGTCCGGATGGTTGAAGATTGGAGAATCCGAACCGAATACACATTCGCGCGGAAGGGCCGCCCTGTGCTGAAGGAGGTATTCTGGTTCATTGGGGAAACGGATCAATATGAAATCAATTTGAGCCATGAACATCGAAATTACATGTGGCTGGATTGGGAAGGTGCCGAAGCTCAATTGACATTCGAACCAAGTAAGGAAGTACTCAGAGCCGCTAGGAATCAACTACGAGCCATGGGTCGTGAAGTTTAGTCACGTTTCCCGATTGGAACCCACAAGATTTCATCTTCTCCAAGGACTGCGGTAATCCATCGACCTAGTACAAAGAACCAATCTGAAAGTCGATTTAGATATGCGATGACATCACTCCGAACCGCACCATCACCTTCTAAATCACGTACCCTTATTGCAACCCTTTCCACACGCCGAGTCACCGTTCGCGCCAAATGGATTGTTGCAATTAATGGAGAGCCGGCAGGAAGAATGAATGATTCCAATGGAGTTAGATCCGTGAGCCAGGCGTCCATATCTTCGCAGAGTTGGTCTGCTTGTTCCATGCTAATGACTCCCATCCCTTCAGGCAAGTCATTGGGATGACAAGCACACTCCCCTCCAATATCGAATAATTCCTGTTGAAGATGAGCAAGTTTCGGTTCTGCAGAATTTCTTACCCGACGAACGGTTGCACGCAAACCTCCATCAGAATGTCTACCATCGACACGTTCCAATTCTGCACGGACTAAACCGACTACAGCATTCAATTCGTCAATGGTCCCGAATAATTCTAAGCGCACATGACTCTTAGGAACCCGTTCCCCTGAGAGTAGTGATGACTCTCCAGTATCTCCACCTCCGGTATGGACCTTAGTGATACGAACCATGGACAACCCCAACCTAAGGGAGGGGGTACACATCATGGGCCTTTCGCAATCATCGATTGTCAATTATTGGGCGAGTGATGGGTGGAATTTCAACCCTAGAACTCAAATTTTCTTCTCGTTGTTTACGAACAGTTCTCCCTTCTTTTATTCGAGTCAAAACAAGGAGGCCGAATAGAACCCAAATACTCAATTCAAGAATCAATAGGACCCAATACCATGCTCCCAATGATGAGAGCATGGCCGAGGCATCATATGGTCCCCCATTGATTCCCATGTATAGGGCTTGAGAGAGTAGATTTGCACTGAACCAAACCACAACAACGGCCCAAGCAAATCGGACACCGTGTGCTTTCAATTCCCTTCGCAGAATCTTTTCACCCGTATTATTCTCACTTTCAAGATATTTTAACCCATACATGAGCAGACCCATGGGTCCCCTCGGTTTTTACCCCTTATTCCGATTCAGAAATCGGCACGCGCAAGCGCTTTATGCACGATTCAACCTTCTGAATCCAAGCGTTATTGACTGAATCTTCACCACCAAGTCGTTCTAATCTTTCAGCATGGTGTGCAGCGGCGGTAGTTTCACCTCTCATCTCGTGAATCCTAACCAATGCAGCATGACTCATTGCATCTAACCAATTTTCTTCAGTATGCCATGATTTTTCAAACATTGAAATCGCACCGCGATCGCCATCAATCAGCCCCCGTTCTAACTGCCTCAATGCTGCTTGGGACCACGTGATACCTTGTACTCCGATGATTAGCCCTTTCCAAAAAAGAAACATTTCCAGTAAGATGACTAAAGTCGCCAAAATAAATCCAAAGATTTGTTCCGTTTGATCATAATCCCCCCATGCTCCAGTGAGAATAGAAACAGTTCCTGCTGCGAGCCACATTCCAGTAAATGGTGCCACAATTACGTCAGTTTTCTGTATAGATGTATAGCGAACACCAAACATTACTCCGATACCACCAACTAATGCTGCGATTAATCCTGGCAGATCTGGATCAGTATTTCGTGGGGATTGCGTCGCAATCGCTAGAATCCCAGTGATTCCGATCATTGCCCATGCCCATCGTCCTCCGATTTCAGGAAATGGTTGTGCTCGACTCATCCAAAGTAACAATGCGGAAGTACCACCTAGAAAGGCAACCCATTCCCACATGTACTGGGTGCGTAGGCATTCGGTTTTCAATCCATTCCAGTCGGCCCGTTGGGAACACCATCGTCTCCTCTCCAACCGGGCTGCCAGAATTCTTCATCGTCTAACCATTCCAACCATTCTTCAGCGTTCGCACGTAATAGGCGATATGCACGTCGTTCCAACCCCTCATGGAGTCCATCACCGATCTCACTGTTTTTCCATGCATCTTTCCACTCAATTTGCATTTGTTGCAATCTTCGTTGCCCCTCAGTAGGATTGTCAAAGTGACGTTCACACATTTCTCTCAAGTCAGAAATCCAAGTCCGCGCCCCTTTCATGTGTGGATTATCAATCATGGGTTTCACCCGTCGCTTGAATGGCCACCAACCCATGTTATGTCCTTCTTGCCACACCTATTGAGCCTTCGCACAAGCCCCAAGTCTGATGATACCCAATCATGCCGCAGAACCATGGCGCGAATTGTTGTGCATACACATGGGAAGGCGCGCGAGAAAGGGTATGTTCATCTGATTCGCAAGTATGCTGAGCGTTTAGAGGCTCGCGGTGTCACATTATCTTCACATTCTGATCGATTGGATCATGACGCCTATATTGACAAAATTACCCAAGCGGCGTCGAACGGCCATCTCATATTATTGGACGAAAATGGTGAAAGTGGAACAACAAACTGGTTCGTTGGAAAATGGAATGAGTGGAGATTGTCAACAGAATCGATTCACCTTGCAATTGGACCCGTTGATGGTTTCAATTCAGAAGTTACACTTGCTCACGAAACAATTTCTCTCGGGCCCATGACACTGACATATGAGATGGCAGCCGTAATTTTGTTGGAACAGTTGTATCGGGCCAGCGAAATCGAGCGTGGTTCCCCCTACCATCGGGATTAATCAACACTCGACATATTCCCCAGTATCTAGATTGGTTGCGATGTCTACAATTTCATTTTGAGTATTAACATGTACAATTGTTGGAACATGTTCCTCAACGAAGTTGGATGGAATACCTTGGTATGTGATAAGAATAACAAGATTGCCAGGTTGAACTAAATGTGCAGCCGCTCCATTGATACAAATGCGACCAGATCCAGCAGGCGCCTTGACAACATAAGTTTCCAATCGTGCACCATTCGTAACATTCAGAACGTGTATTTTCTCCCATTCTTCAATACCTGCGGCTTGCAATAAATGTTCATCGATTGATATTGAACCGATGTAATCTACATCAGCATGAGTTACCGTAGCACGATGTATTTTTGAGCGCATGACAAATCTCATGATTCCCCTCAAACTGAGTGAACCAACGACCCCATATCAATCTCTCTCAATGTCATTGACATCAAATTAGAGCCGTTGTCGAGAATGGCGCTGCGCTTCGACTGCACAAATTGCTGCCATGTGGACAACATCTCGTGCAGCATCCCCTCGTTGTAATACGTGTACTGGTTTTGCCATTCCTTCTAGAATTGGACCAGTCATTTCAGCATCTCCCAGTCTTTGCAAGAGTTTGTATGAGATATTTGCAGCTGGAAGGTTTGGACAGATGAGTACATTTGCCGGACCTCCAAGCGTCATGAATGGATAATCCTCCTGTATGTCTGGAACCAACGCAGTATCTGCTTGCATTGGCCCATCGATGATGAGTGTTGGATCTAATTCCCGAGCAATTTCTAATGAGTCCTCAACACGTTCACTTCGCTATGCACCCGATGATCCAAAGTTGGAGAATGATAGTAGTGCCACCCGCGGCTCAATTCCAAATCGCTTCGCCACCCGAGCTGTTTGTATTGCAATTTCAGCCAATGTTCTAGCGTCGGGGTAGATGTTGATGGTCGCATCCCCGATGAACATCACTTTTCCTTTGACAGTCATCATGTATGTTCCAATGACACGATGTGCATTACTGTCAGTACCAATGGTCTCAAGACACGGCCGTAAGAAATCAGGATAATGTCTCGAAATGCCCCCGATGATTCCATCAGCATCTCCCATTTCCACCATCATCGAACCGAAATATGTACGCGATTTGAGGAGCCGTTTTGCATCTGGCCTTGTGACACCTTTTCGTTCTCTCTTTTTGTGTAATTCATCAGTATAAATCGAAGATCTGCGAGGGTCTTCTCGAGGATCGATCATTTCACATTCAAATTCAAGTCCCAATTCTTCCATGACCGCTTCGATTTCGTGATGCCTGCCCAACAATACGGGCTCACAAATTCGTTCTTGGATACATTGCGCAGCAGCTTTGATCATCGTTGGATGGTCACCCTCACAGAAGACTATCCGCTTTCGTTCACGAGCGGCTTGATCCATCACTCCACGCATAATTGAACGAGTCAACCCAAGTCGACTTTCCAATTCTTTTTGATATGTTTCGATATTGAAAGATCTGGCAATCTCGGGCGGAGTCAAACCTTCAGCAACCGCTGCCTGTGCAACTGCACTTGCTTCCCAAATGAGTACTCGAGCATCGAATGGTTTCGGAATCAAATATTCTGGTCCAAATTGAATTTGTTCCCCTCCATATGCTGCTGCGACATCGTCAGGCACAGGCTCTCTCGCAAGTTTTGCAAGGGCTTGTGTTGCAGCCATTTTCATGCCTTCCGTAATTTCGGTAGCAGCGACATCTAGGGCTCCTCGGAAGATGTATGGGAATCCGAGAACATTGTTGATTTGATTGGGATAGTCTGAACGCCCCGTAGCCATAATCGCATCATCACGTACTCTAGCAACTTCCTCAGGCATGATTTCAGGCGTAGGATTTGCGAGAGCAAAAATGAGTGGGCGGCTTGCCATTCGCTTGACCATTGCACCCGTTACAATTCCACCTTTCGAGAGTCCTAAGAACACATCCGCACCAACCAAAGCATCGCCAATACTCCCATCGGGAACATCTCGAGCAAATTTTGCTTTGTAGCGATTTAATTCAGCCGCATCCTTACGCTTCTTCGTCATGATTCCTCCCGAATCACAGATGAGGAGATTCTCTTTTCGAACACCAAGTTGAACATAATGCGCTGCACAAGATAGTGCACTTGCACCGGCACCAGATATTACCACCTTGATTTGTCCAATATCTTTGTTCACAACCTCAAGCCCATTCAGTAGGGCCGCACCTGAAATAATCGCGGTTCCGTGCTGATCATCATGCATCACCGGAATATCAAGCTCCTTGACCAATCTCTTTTCGATTTCAAAACATTCAGGTGCTTTGATGTCTTCTAGGTTAATCCCCCCGAATGTCGGAGCAATTCGCTTGACGGTGTTTACAAATTCATCAACGTCTTCAGTGTCAATTTCAATATCGAATACATCGATGTCTGCGAATGCTTTGAACAGCAATCCCTTCCCTTCCATCACAGGTTTACTGGCAACAGCTCCAATATTTCCAAGTCCCAGTACAGCAGTACCGTTACTAATGACAGCGACCAGATTACCTTTGGATGTGTATTGATTTGCTTTCCCAGCATCTTTCTCAATTTCAAGACAAGGATATGCGACTCCTGGAGAGTATGCCAATGACAAATCTCTCTGGGTTGCATGGGGTTTTGTCGGCACGACAGTGATCTTTCCCCGAGGGCTTGCTGCGTGATAGTCCAACGCGTCCTTGCGGAGTTGTTCATCGCTCAGAGTTCACCCTCCCCTTTTCGACGGGCTGGCATTCCCCATATCCACCTTCCGCATGAACAATGCCTGTATCCGATGGTTTCGCCCTACGGGCGAGAAAACGGACAGAAACAACTCAACTTTTTGAGTGGTATACTGTGTATACCATGTAACACATCCAACCATGACCTTCAAATGGTGTTGCAAAGCCAGTGTGTCCCATGAGTGCACCCTCTCAGGCTCAGTACCCTCTTTCCAGTAAGAGACGGGCCCTCACCCTAGTCACCATCATGTTGTTGGCATCCTGGCTCCCTCTTGGTAGTCCGTGGGTTGCAAGTGCACACGTCGGCATAGTCGCAGAATGGGGTTCAGAAGGCACCAATGATACAGGTTGGATACGAATGGATGCCGCGACCACAGCGACTGATACCCAGAGCGCTATGGACAATCTCATGCTCAATTTTGCACCAGGCGCTGTCATTGACAACTTGACCTTTGAAGTGCGAGTTAATGGTTCAGATGGAATTTGGGCAGATCAACCACAACTCCTCCTCCCTGATGCTCCAGCGAGTATTCTTGATTGGAGAGGCCTTGGTGGATTCGGCGTACAAGACAACTTCATCGGTGCAGATCCACATTCGAGCCGTCTTTCCCCCAATAGTGATTCAAATGCAGGTTGGGTTTTGCCTGGTGGTTCCACTGTGACTGATGTGGTCATTGAGGCACTTAGGCCCGCTGACCCTCTCATCTCAATGCAACAGATTAACGTGGAAATTACAGATTCTGAAACCCATCCAATTGATGGCCGATTGTATTTCGCAACAGCCGATGCTTTGGTTCAAGTTGATTTCCAAAACACTCCTCCAGTGATTGAAGTTAACTTTCTCCAAGAGGATATTTTGGACATGACAATCGATGTCTCACAGGATTACCTCCATGTGGCATGCACAGATGGACAAATTCGTGTATTCTCCCTAACTGATAGTTCTCTTGTTGGTAATTACACGAGCCCATTTGGTGAGGCTGTACACCAACTTGAATCAGTTGGCCCTGGTTCTTTGGTCGCTACTAATGGTGAAACACTGTGGGACGTAACGATTACCTCCACTCTAACATCGACTTGGATTGACTTGGGCAATCTCGCTACAGATGGTTCTCCTGCTACGGATTTACTTGTCGTCAGCACAGATGTCTGGGTGGCCACAGATGGAGCTGGATTGTTCCACTATGGTAGTGGTGGAATGGGTATTCAACAATATGACACCCAAAATGCTCTACCCAGTGACCGTGTTGTTGACCTAGAGATGGCAGGCACTCATCTTCTCATCGCTACAGCAGATGCAGGAATCACCCGCCGCGACCTCTCAACCAATTCTTGGCTAGCCACATGGAACAGTGGAAATTGGCTTGCTAGTGATGATATTGCTCAGATGTCCTCCATCGATGGATGGGTTCACATCATTGCGGGTGACACTGTACACTCATACAATACGACCAGCCTCTCTTTCCTTAGTTCGTGGACAATGAATAACTTGGATCTCTCACGAGATTCAGGAAACGCCCTGATACCATGGCATGGCGGGGGCTCGCGTGCACCCGTGCACCACAGCGTCCTTGTGGGCGATGGTTCGGGCACATTCACTATTTTGAACCCTCACACGCAAGGTAGTGGTGGCAATCAAGGCACTTGGCAACAAATGGTATTCGCGACAGGTCCAACTGAAGATGATATGCAAGATGCAGTTGAACTGAATGGTATTCTTTACATTGCAGCTGGGGAGCAAGTTGAACGATTTGATTTGAATCGAAACCGTTGGTTACTACCATTGAAAGGCGACATGAATCCATATGCTAGTGATGTCCTTTGTATTACGACTGACGGCTCAGATCTCTTCATTGGAACGAGCACGGCAGGAATCATTCAGATCACGTTGAATGGCACCGTTGTGCAATCTCAAAACGCCGCCCAATGGCAAACATCTGATGGTCTTTCAGCAAACGAAGTAACTGACATCGCATACGAACCAGGCACAGGACAGATTGTATCTATTCACCCATCTTCTGGAATTTCTGTGGTTAATCCCTTAAGTGGAATTATCACTCAAACATGGACGACATTCAATGGCCTTAGTTCAAACAATATGAATGCATTAACCGTTCGAGGCGGAATCGCCTATGCGGGGACAAGTAACCAGGGAATCGAACGGATTGACATCACGAATGTCACACGCCTTACACCTTGGACATCGACTGGGATGGATGATGTAGATTCCATGCCAATTGCTACAGATGGAACCATGCTCTATCTTGGTGTGTACGGCTATGGAGTCATTGTTTACAATTTGAGTTCAGGTGAACAAACCGATCTTTGGCAAAGAACGGGCGGTAATGGCCCTGGTCAAGGAAATCAAATCCCTTCAAATAACGTACTTTCACTTGCTGTATTGAGTTCAGGGACAGTACTTGTTGGGACAACAAATGGTGGCGCACAACACACGTCCGCAGGTTGGAGTCAGATGGGTAGTACTGGAAATGAATTTGCCGACGAATTTTACGATTGGGATTTTGATAATCAATACATCTACGCCGCTACAGAAACAGGTGTTTGTCAATGGACCAGATCAGGTCTTGCCTTCCAGAAATGTTGGGATGACAATCCAGATGGTTTGCCGGCGCAATTTGCTTATTCCATTGAATTGATTGAACCGGGCAGAATTTGGGTTGGTCACAACGAAGGTGCTGGTGTCATCGATGTAACCAATGACACAGTCATCAAAGCATGGCAAGCCGGGGTTGAAACAAACAATGCGAAGACCATTGTAATCGGCGATGTGGCTTACATTGGTTACGATGGTGTGGGTGTTCTACGATACGATCTGATTACGGATGAGTGGCTATCTCCATGGGATGCAGTCACCACAAATTTGCTTGAGAGTAACGGTGTGACGGCAATGGTTCAGGATATCGATCCAAATCGACTGTGGGTCGGTGGCGACATGGGCTTGAATCTCATCGATGTCGTCAATGCAACCCTAGTCGTTGATTGGGATTCAGGCACCAATACTGGAGGCATCACGCTATCCAATCAGGAGCCCGGTGAATTGGTCATCATTGGAGATACAATGTACTACATGCAGGTACGATTCGGGAACAATGGATACTCCTCAAATGACAATGTTTACCGTTACGATATTGCCAATATGACTCAACTCTCAACTCTCGATGTTGGTGCGTCGGAAGGATACACTGCGATTGTCCACGGAATGGGTGCCGTTGGTGATATCATACATTTCGGAATTTCATCAACTCAACAATGGTGGGAAAGTGGACACATGGTACGGTGGAATCACACCAGTGATAGTTGGATGGATTCCATCGAGTCCAATGGCTTGGTTGAACGAGTCAATGCTAATTTCGCTGGTGATTGTAACCCAACACCAACAAATTGCCATCTCTATGCAGCCTATGGTAACACCCCCCTCCATCAAATTGACATGAATGGAAATCTTGTCCAATCATGGGACGATTCAGTCATTGAAGGACCCATTCGCGGTATCATCACATGGGATGGCGCAGTACTCTTTGGAACCGAGGACGGCATTGCTCGCTACAATTATTCAAGCAATTCATGGCTCTCTGATTGGACGGAGAACAATGGTCTTCCGAACAATGTTGAGAATGCCGTATACTCGATGAAAGTCATTGGCGATGATCTATGGGTCTCAACGATGGCAACCAGTGGCTGGAATCGGAACTCCAAGATTCTCCAACTTAACGGCACATCTGGTCAGTGGACTGCACACGATGTGGGTAGTGGCCAAATCCCAGAAGGATATGGCGCGGACATCGGTGTATGCAACGACATCGTCCACATCGCCCTGAATCGCTGGGCAGGGTGGGGTAGTCAAGGCGGTGTAGCACGATATGACCTAAACAGTAGTACTTGGCTCCCCGATTGGAATCAAGGAAGTTCTGGTGGATTGCCACATGACAATCCTGTTGCAATCGCTTGTGATGAGGCCTACGACATCGTGTATATCGGATTCGAAGAAGGCGATGGAAGTATTTCTCGTTATGATTATGTCAATTCTCAATTCCTTAGACTCATTGATGAAGATGATAATGTCATCAGTGAGCCAATTTTCCCTGGTGCCATGTATCACTATGGTGGCGGCCTGATCGTGGGGCACTACGACAATGGAGGCCTTACACTTGTGACAACATCTGCCACCCTTATCACGAGCATTATTCCGTTCAGTACTGGCTCAGAGGCAACTAGCATTTCTCCAGTTCCAAACGGTGGACCGTTTGAATTCGCAATTGGGCGAGCCGGTGGTTCAAGCGGCTACAATCGAGTTGATCAATTGGATCAAACAGGATTGATTCCAGGCGCATGGGACAATCTAGCGACACTGTCTACTGGACGAGTCGCAGAGTTCACAGGCAATGCTACCCACATTTGGGTCGCGCCAATCGACGACTACTACTCGACATATGGTTCTGCCATCCTTGAGGGCATCTACCAAGCAAACGGCAGCATCGAGTGGACACGTGCTTGGAATCTGAACTCATTATTGGTCAACGAGATGACTCTCGATGGAGACACTCTGTGGGTATCGACTTCTGGATTGGGGTTGCATCAGATTGATTTGACAACGAGTAATTATTCTTTCACTGGATTCCCATTACATGGTCAGATGGATGGCATGGATTGGTACGGTAACGAATTAATTGTGGGCCTCATGGGCACGCCCTCGACTGCTGCAGGAGTACAGCGCTTTGACACCACTACTGGACAGTGGGGCGCCGGGCGAATTGCCGCAGGTCTACCAAGCAATTTCGTTCGCGACTTTGAGAAGATAGGAGACTTGGTTTACATCGCCACCCTTGCGGGCATTGGAGTATGGAACCTATCTGCAGATGATTGGGGGGATCCAATGACCACCGCTGACGGCCTTCCCACACCGTTCATCGAATATTTGGATTCAGACAATGGCATCCTCATCATTGGCACACCTTCTGGTCTGATGTCCTACGAACCAGGAGTTGGGATTGGGCAAATGTATGGCCGCAATCAGGGATTAGTAGGTGATTCAGTTGATGGTATTGCCAAGATTACTGACCCGACAACAGGCCAAGTTACTCTGTTTGTTAGCCATGATGGAGAGGGCCCAACTCGCCCTGGATTCAGCGAAGTCATTCCGCTGACCCAACCAGGGACTAGTTTTGGCTACAGGGTTCTAGATACTACTTTGATTGATGTTTTACCAAGTAATCTGATTACAGCTTTGGCTAGTGATTGGTGGGGTGTACACATTGCAACCAGAAGCAATCCATTGATGCATTGGAATGGTACCTCTGCAGAAATGGAACAAGGTTCCCCCTCGTCATCTCTGGCGTCTTGGCCAGTAGTTCATATGGATAGCAATGGTCAACACGTGATTGCAATTTCAGAATTAGGTGTCGATTTACTCGACGTGACAGGCAATTTCCATACTGCTAGCCCCCTGACATCGTATGCAGGCTTTACGCGTGGAACCATCACCTCTTCTGGCGTTTATGTTGTCGGGAGCGATGGATTACACGTGTGGAGTGGGCACCCTTCATTCATTGAGAAGAACCGATCAAACATGCGTAGAGCTGAACCGTTAATGATTAACTTCGGAGGCGACACCTTCGATGCTACCGAAGAAGCACGCCCAGGGAATCTCATCACGTTGGTTGATGCAAGTAATCCAGTCATCCTCCCGATGTTTGGTACCGCTGGACCAGGAAACATTCCAATGACCCAAGACATGCTCACTCTAACCAGCCCAGTATCGAATGCAGCAACATGGGTCTCAAGTTCTAGATTGAATTATTCAGGTACATGGGATTTAGCAGCATTAGATTCTACATTGCAAGCAACAGTTCAGGTTGCCATTGACAACAGTCAACTAACAATACAGGGCCGCAACCTCCACATTCAATTCCAGTCCCCACGAAATGGCTCTCTTGAGATTCGTTTAACCTATGATTGGGTACGAGCAGAATCCCCAAGTGAGATGATTGATCTCTTTGATCGTCCCAATGATGGGGGGGGGATTCTTGTTGCACAATGGACAGTGACTCAAGATCACACGTTCAACGCATACCGCATCTATTTGCGGCCCGGAACAAACTGGACATCACCACCGACCTCTGCTGATTTAGTATCGACAATGTGGGATGCACGCTTCCCCAACTGGCAACGTGAAACCGCTGAATTGAACACACACGCGGGCCAACCTCTCATCGACGGCACCCCTTACTGGGCCGTCATTGTGATTGAATATCCGGATGGTTCCATTGGAGAACCGAGTGCACCATTCGGTCCAGCAACACCGACTGATGAAATCCCCGCGCCTCCTGAATGGGCGTCAGGTGGCCCCGTTCCGTACGAAGAAGGTGGCCAAGACGGTGATTTATTCCTGGAGTGGGCACCTTGTACTGAATTGGATGCAGGCGTCACTAGATTCTGGCCATCGCATCAACCAATTACTGGAAACCCAATGGGTTTGCCCCGTTCTTTTGAATTGGCTCACGACGCTGGTAACAATACAACACTCACTCCACCAGGTGGAGCCGGCCATCCATTCTGGGTAGCATTCACTTGTGTGGATGAGGGTGGCCAGCATGACCCTGAGAATGCCACAATTATCGGTCCTATTGTACCTACAGGAGGAATCGATGATGGCACTGCACCTCTACCGATTGAGGATATTGATGCATGGGATACACCTGATGATGAAGGCGGACGAATTAACGTCAGTTGGACAGCCAATCTTGAAGAAGATTGTTCATGGTATACCATCTATGCCACCCCTGCCATTTCTGAGAATCCTCCAGATTGGGCAGATGATGCAGAGATTGCAAGAATCGTGGTACCTTGTTTATTCAGGGATTCTCCAAACAATACAATCCAAGTTATCATCGATGATATAGGAGGCCAACCAATCATCGATCAGCAACCTTACTGGATTACTGTAGTCGCATCTGATAATTGGGCAAATGTCGATCATTGGAATGTGACATGGGTACAGGCGTTTAGCGTACAGAATACACTCGGAGTAACCCCTCCTCCACGTGTTGAGGATCTTCAAGCATGGGACCATCCAGATGATGATGGTACAGCAATCGATGTTCAGTGGGCGCCAACCACTGTTGACGATTTTGCATTCTATGCGGTATGGGCAAGTGAACATCCAGTTCAGGACGTAGCCCTGAAGTGGATTGAATGTGAATCCAACCCTTCAGATTGTGGTATTTTAATCATAAATCAGCAACGACAATCGTGGAATGGTCCTATGCAGATTATTCTTGAAAATGCATTGTATGGAGGAGATTCTATCGCAGAAGCCACTGCGTCCCAAATCATCCCAAATCAACCAATTTGGGTTACTGTCACTATTCACGACGTCAAGGGCAATGCCTTCTTGACCAATCTTGGTGACCACATGACGCTTGTCACACCAATCAACAACTTTGGTGACATTATCGCACCTGATCGTTTACCTGAACCAATCGTGGAGGATCGTCCCAATGACAATGGAAACGGGCTCAATGTACACTTTGAACAGAGTGATGAAAGTGACTTAGATCATTACGAAATTTATGCTGACGTGATACCCTTTGAGAACGTTGGAACCAGAGAAGCAGCAATGATCATTGATCGAGATGGTGATATCAATTTCCCATCTCAAGGTGGATTTGGTCAAGGTGGCGGACCAGGTGGCGGTCGGCAAGCCACGCCACCCTCTATCATGGTTGAACTAGAGAGATTATCCAATGGCATGGCAATCGACCCCGGTGTCATGATTTGGGTTGCTGTAGTGCCTGTAGACTCCTCTGGAAACGCGTGGTTGACAGATCTCAATGTAGCAACAGCAACAGCGGTTGATGACGGACTTACCGATCCAGGTTTGCATCTACCTGTCTTGGCAGGAGTGACTGCAAATTGGAATGCTGCAGGTTCTGACATCATTGTTGAGTGGACAGAATCGCGGGATCCTCAAGTTCAATCATATGCGGTACACATCAGTGACGAACCATTCGATGACAATCGCTTTGCAATGGCGATTGATGAAATGTATCAGGGTACAACTGCTACATTGAATGCGACTACATTGAATCTCACCAATGATCAGATTTGGTATGTTTCGGTGGTTGCTTCAGATGGAAGTGTGACGCGATTCGGTGTCGATTCTATTCGTGTTGAAATGTGGGACCCAGAATCAATGCCCGATGATGGAAATCAACCTAATGAGGAAGGTTCAGGCGCTTGGTGGGAAGAACTCAGTACATTGGAAATAGCATTGATTGCTACACTGCTTTCCATGATTTTGTTACTCGCACTTGTCTTAGTTGTGAGACTTCGACGTCCACGCTACAATCCACTCGATCATGCGACATCAAATTGGGAATTACAACTTGAAGATTGGAGTGATCCAGAGTTCTCCAACCCAGTAGTGCCTGAAGCTGGTGAATTAACAGAACCACCGGGCCTTGTACCTCAGGCATCACCCCCGCCTCAGAGCATCGTTGATTCAAACGCTGGATTTGCCCCGAAGCCAGAACCAGAAACTAATCTCGATGACATTGCAAGTGACTTGTTAGATATGACTACGTCTAAGTCCACAGAAATCGACACATCATTCCTTGATGATTTGCTGTGAACGATGGGCGTGCTTTGAAGCACAGCAGAACATCCGGAGGGTGGGGCCCATGGATGACGACCCGCCTCTTGGCGCATCTGTATTCACAACATTACGATGGGATGGATCACGCGTTGCATGGCTAGACAGGCACATACTACGCCTACGCAGACACGCAGAATGCCTTGAAATTGAATGGCCCACTGATTTCGATCAGCGGTTAGCATCTACAACGCTTGATGGGGACGGAAATTTATGTCAAATTTCGTTAAATCGAGATGGTGAAATTAGGTTGACTCTGCGAAGAACAGAATATCCTCACTCTCCACTAACTGCAATTTCACAAGTGGCCCCTCGATTCAATCAAAGAGTTCAGGGAACCAAGCATGATGATTGGTCAGCATACCAAATCGCCCGAAAGAATGCGAAAGATTCTGGTGCAGACATTGCATTATTGGTACACAACGGAATCATTGTTGATGGCGATCGGTGTACACCTATATTGTTGGATATCGATGGAATCGCATATGCTCCAGAACCAGATGGCGGAGGCGTAGATTCAGTGACATTAGAAGTCCTTTCTCCAGCCATAGAGGCGTCCGGGATTCCATTCAGACGCGCTAGATTGACCGAGAAGTTACTTGGGCGCGCGCGCGAAATCATCGTTGTTGGCACAGGCGTAGGAGTCGCATGGTTGAATCAAATTGATGGGCAACCCATAGGCACCAATTCATCGGGGCCACTGTACACTACGTGCGCGTTAGCCTTTGAATCCAAACTTCGTGATTCATGGACAGATTTGGAGGCTAGAAATTGATTCCCTCTACTCAATCATCGACCTTGGATTCGACACCATTGGATGTATTGGTGCATCTGCGTAATACCAATCTCATCGGAGAAGGGAATTTGTTTGGTGCGCCTGATGAACTCCTGTTATATTCAGGTGGCCCGGAAAGTGACTTAGCTCGCAACAGTTTACTGATGGGCCCCCCCACAATGCGTTTCCTTGTTCGCCAACCATCACGCACAGAACTTCCAGTACTTTCTGCAAATCACTCGCCCCTCTCTGGTGAAATCAAAATTCAAAATCAATTGACATCAATGAAAATTGATGTTCAAATCTGGAACAATGGCTGGCATTTTGAAACACAACACACAGGAAATGGATTGGCAGATGGTTTGCGTGCATGCGAATCATATTTGTCTTCCACAAATCGTTCTGAATTCACTCCAGGTGGGTTTGCCGGTTTGTTGACCTATGACATGGTCCAATTCACTGAACCTTTACAATTTAGACATCTACCAGAAGAAAATGAAACCTTGATGGTACTCTATCGTTCAGATCGATGGATTATTCACAACCGCCAAAAGGACTGCCTAGAAGCACATTCCACGATTGAAGGTGATACATGGTTAACAGCGGTTGAAACTCTCCTTTCAAATCCAATTCCTACTAGAGATGAATTCCACAGGCCCAAATCAGTTACTCCATCTTCTGAATCTGATTCTGAACACATGGAGAAGATCCGACGAACTCAAAACGCAATCAGAGAGGGTGTCCTTTACCAATTGAATTATGGCCGAAAATGGGGGGGAATAATCGAGTCTCCTTGGAGGGTGTTTGAACAGTTAGCGCAAGACAACCCGGCACCTTGTGCAGCGTGGCTTTCCGCCCCCGATCTCGATTTAGCAATCATGAGTAGTAGCCCCGAACTCCTATTGCGTCAAGAGGGAGAAACAGTTTCTACGCGCCCAATTAAGGGTACGCGCCCGCGAGGGGACGATGCAGAACACGATGCAAACCTTCGCGGTGAATTGGTTGGTAGCCAAAAGGAAATTGCAGAACACCTTATGTTAGTCGATTTAGAACGAAACGACCTTGGCCGAATATGTACGCCTGGCAGTGTTTATTGGAAGCGCTGGCGCATCGAATCATATCCTCATGTACAACACATGGTGAGTGAGATTGAAGGTCAATTACGCGATGATTGTGACGGTTTCGATGCATTACAATCACTATTCCCTGGGGGTAGCATCACAGGTTGTCCAAAAACCGCAACGATTGCAGCAATCGATGAATTGGAGGCAACTCCTCGTCGAGTATGGACGGGTTCCATCGGTCACATCGACCCTCGTACAAGTATTTCTGAATGGAATATTTTGATTCGCACAATCGACACACGATTGGAATCAGGACATTGGCAAGCGACCATCCAAGCAGGGGGTGGATTGGTCATCGGTTCTGATCCAATCCAAGAGGTAGAGGAAGCGAAATGGAAGGCCCATGCTCTTTGTCAAGCAGCCTGGGATTACGCACCGGTGACGACATCAATCCATTCACCCAGGGGTCTCAATGCGGTTAGCCTTCACCCTATTCCACCCATTACGAATACAGTTAGACAATTGATTGAAAGTAGAGATGTTGGCCTTATTCAGCAATCGATATCCGATGCCCCTTCACCTGTAAAGTGGACTCCTAATCTTCGATTGCCTCAACTTGAAAGAGGTCACCGTATCTTGTTCGTCGACAATCTAGATTCATTTTCATGGAATATTGTTCATGCATTTGCAACACTTGGTGCAGAAGTAATAGTCATCCCAGGGCGTGGGGGACCTATCGATTCAGAACATCTGCTAGAATCTCTAAATCCTACTCACATTGTATTGGGGCCGGGGCCCGGAAGGCCTGAGCAATCTCAACTCACAATGAATATGGCGAGATTGGCATTTTCAGGCAATGCTCCACCATTGCTAGGCATTTGTTTGGGCCACCAAGCCATTGGGTTAACAGCAGGCTGGCCCCTTATCCCATCTCCATTGGGCGCTGTACACGGCGTCCCTGAATCAATTACTTCTGAGGATGAGACATTAATGATGACCAGATATCACAGCTTAATCCTATATCCAGATGAGTCAACAGTTATCAATTCAGAATTGGAAGTCATTGCACGTGATGCAACTACTGAATCACTCATTATGGCAGTAAAACACCAATCCATTCCAATTTTTGGCTATCAGTTCCACCCAGAGTCCTCTGGTTCGGTAGATGGTGTTTCAATTCTTGCGGACTTCCTTGCATGCTGAGACTACGAAGTGTTCAAGAAATGCCCACTGTTCGACTGGTTTAATGCCAACTTGTCGTCTGTGTAAATCGACCTATCCGGCAGACCAGTTCATCGATGGCAATGGCCCAAGACATCTGGTATGTGTGCGATGTGCAGTGGATGAAGGGTACCTTGCAGCAGAGGATGTCAGTAATTTGTACGATGATCAAACCGCTAAGGCAAGAATGTCACTCTTTGCTCGCCGTTATGGGCCCATTTTCTGGCTGTTTGTATGCTGGACCCTGTGGGCATTGCTCTTCCAAGGAATTGACTTGTGGACCACTCTGACAATGGGTGCTCTCATCCTTGCGACCTTGGGAGTCCCAATCATGTTCTTCCTTCGAACAGCGAAATTCCAAGCACAACTACGACAGTTGACGCCTTGAATCACATACAGAGAGTTGGGGCCTACGGCCTTCCACCCAACTCTCTGCTGTTAGTTCTCACAGAGTTTTGACTCGAGTAAGAACGAACCCCCACTCGAGCGTGTTCTCTGTTACATTGCACACAATAGATGTCACAACACAAGAAAAACAGCAACGAAGAAGTGGTAGCACGACTTATCTCACAAGGGTGGAAGGTGTGCAAAGAATCTGATGATGGCCGAGAAGTATGGTTGACGAAAAGGGGGGTTTGCTGAAATGCACCACCTCGTATACCTTGACGATTCAGGATCCATGAGTGGCCAGAGACTCGATATGGCAAAGTGGATTTATGAAAATCTGCTGGACCGTATTGACAATGATATTGGTCAAGTGACTCTGTTTGATCACGAACAGCGCATTGCATTGCCATGGGGCAAGCACAATCGTAGTCGCTGGGATTCAGTAATGTCAGATTGGACTGGTAAGGGTATGACTTACCTTTGGAAGATGGTCATTGATGACGTCGAGCAGAGGGAAGCCACTGACCTCAACATCGTTATTATCACAGATGGTTACGATAACAAAAGTCCATTCCCATATGGTGGGAGAAAAGGAATCATCCCTACCGTATTGCGATTACGTCGTGGGGGATACAATGGTGAAATTCACATTGTTGACATCGGTGGTGGAATGAGTAATCCGGATGTAATGCATGTTTGTCATTGGACTGGTGGAATGTATTACGAGATATCCGGATATGATGACAGTGCCAAAGATCAGTTCATTCAAGAATTCTTAGTAGATTTCATTGATGAAGGCCAAGATTCTCTCCTAAGAAAACAAAATCGTATAAAACGACAAAAAAGAGTTCCTAAGGGATTCAGACTTCCCAAGATGCCAATCCTTGATGATACAATATTGGATAGGGCAATCAGGTGGGATGTAGTATATCAAAATGCATTGATTACATCACCACTCCCAGGTGTTACACCATTGAGGGGTCGCACAAAACCAAGGGATTGGGGTACCGCAATTCGGATGTCAGAGAAGGTGATAGGTGGATACAGATACATCTACGTTACCACAGAAGGTCCATATCATCACTCAGATGAGAGAAATGAGTTACGGAGACGTCTTCTAGAACTCGTCGTCAATGAAGAAAATGAAGCCATTAAAAATGGGCACAGGCTCTGTTTGATTTTTGAAGAGAAGGACGATGCACAACGAATGTGCGGTGGCGGCTCAAACAATTTGAAGAATCTTGGAATTGTCATTAATCGTTCAAAACACATTGAGGTACTACATAATTAGGGGTGAAAAAATGAATAGAGATTATGAATATGAAATGATGCCTAAGAAAATTTGTAACTTACAACCATTCAATATTCCACCCAATCCAACTGGTGGATATGGTGGTTTCAATCCATTCCCTGAACCCAAGGAATTCCCTCCAACTGAATCTTACAATTCGATTCCATCCGATACTGAGGGAACTTGTGAAGAGACCTTGGTCATTTATGTTGAACAATTAGACAGCTCTAATTTCCCAGAGAATCAATATCTCTGTGAGTTTTGGGACCGTGCAGGAATTGAACCAAATGATGATGATAGGAATCGCAGAACTCCACAACAATTAGAATTGATAGCACTATTTTGTGCACTTGCCTCATTCCAAAATTGTAGACATAAGAAGATCATCTTCGTTGTCAATCAATACAGATACAACTCAATGATTGATTGTGTGGAAGGCTTTATCCAGATCTACTCTGAGTTACAGGAGGTAGATATTCAGATTAAGGCTGTATGATTCGGTTTACACTTGGGAATGATGAGGTATTTGGTCACATTGTTCAAATAGGACCTCACCTTAGTCGTGGACAGAGGGAACACAGGGTTCTCTAAGACCGAACTGTAGCTGAACTGGCTTGATTGGAGGCATAAACAAAGGACTGCGAGGCGATGTGGCAAACGGGCGAGACCCGTTGAAGTGCGGAAAACACTCCACATCTCCCGCGATAATTAGCGATAAGCCCCAGCGTCAGCATTCAAACCCACAAGAACTCCTGGAGATCGAGGTCCCTTTCGAGGGAATCGTCCTAGAAAGAGAGAACGGTGGGTTCTCTGAAATGATTTACAAAATGGAAGTGAAAACGAAATGAATAATCGAAAGAACCTGAGCATGATAGTTGCATTGTTCCTCGTCCTGATGACGGCATCGACCGTTGTCAGTGGTGACGGTACTGACCCTCTCGACCCGTCTGACGGCGGCGCCGATTGGGATGGTGACGGATTAACCAACGCCGAAGAACAATCGCACGGAACGGATATGACAAAAGCAGACTCTGATGGAGATGGCTTACCCGATGGATGGGAAGTGGCCCACGGCCTCAACCCAAACAACGGTGGCGATGCCAACAGCGACGCTGACAACGATGGCCTAACAGCCGCCCAAGAGTACGCACAAGGGACCAACCCTAACAGTGCGGACACTGATGGCGACGGTCGTCCAGACAGTTCTGATCCTTTCCCTAATGACCCAAATGATGGTGAATACTCGGATTCGGACGGCGACGGCATCCCCGACGCCTATGATCCAGATTACCAAGACGCTGAGACTGGCAGCGGAGACGGCGGCACCCAAGGTGGCGGCGAATCCAACGACCAAGGACAGGGTCAAGGTCAAGACCAAGGCCAAGGCCAAGGTCAGGGACAAGGACAAGGACAAGGCCAAGGTCAAGGCCAAGGTCAGGGCCAAGGTCAAGGCCAAGGTCAGGGCCAAGGTCAAGGCCAAGGTCAAGGCCAAGGTCAGGGCCAAGGTCAAGGCCAAGGTCAGCAGGGCCAGCAAGGTCAGCAAGGCCAGCAAGGTCAGCAGGGCCAGCAAGGTCAGCAAGGACAGCAAGGACAGCAGGGACAAGGCTCCCAGCAAGGTCAGCAGTCCGGCCAAGAAGGTCAGCAAGGCCAGCAAGGTCAGCAAGGCCAGCAAGGTCAGCAAGGCCAGCAAGGTCAGCAAGGCCAGCAAGGTCAACAGCAGGACAATGGTCAAGGTCAACAACAGCAGGGTGGCGAACAAGGTGCCCAGCAAGGTGGACAAGATCAGCAGAACCAGAATGGTGACAACCAGAATGGTCAGGACCAGCAAGACACCGGCCAGACCCAAAACGGTCAGCAAGGCCAGCAAGGCCAGCAATCGGACCAGCAACAAGGTCAGCAGCTCGATAACCAGGAGCAAAACGGCGACAACGACAACGACGGAGATGGTATCCCAGACGACGTGGATAACGACGACGACAATGATGGCATCCCAGACAACGTTGATAGCATGCCTGAGGACCACGATAACGACGGCTTAGACGACGCTGAAGATAGCGACGACGATGGCGACGGAATCGATGACCGCGAAGAAGTGAACGACGGTGACCCTAATACGGACATCTACGATCACGACAACGACGGTGTATCGGATAACGTGGACCTAGACATCGATAACGACGGTATCGACAACCTCAATGACAAGGGCCCTAACGGAGAAGATTACTCCAGGGACCACGACAATGATGGTATGGATGATGCTGTAGATCCGGACGACGACAACGACGAGATTCTCGACGTTGACGAGTTCGACGGTGTTACAGGAAGCTGGCGCTATGACCACGACAACGATGGTCTCGAAGACAAGACGGACACGGACGACGATAACGACGGACTATCCGACTGGTTTGAGAACAACGATGGAAATGATGCAACCGGACAATACGACCACGACAACGACGGCGTCGATGATCATCTCGACGACGACGATGACGGGGACGGTATCCTCGATGATCTCGAGGTTTGATTGCCCAAGCATCTGACATAAGTGGACAAACCACTCCTTCAGAGACTGTCTAGAGCAGTCGTCCTGGCCCACCCGGTCGTTCTTCGGAATCTCAGGGTGTGGCCGAAACCCCCTTTTTAACAGCAACCTTTGATGAATGGCCTATGGGTCAGAGACATGAGGGATGAATCGCCATGACCATTGACCCGACAACAATCGGCCTCGGTTTGGGCGGAGTAATCATTGCATTACTCCTCCTTCGTTTCATCTTCGGAAAGAAGAAATTGAATGCCATGGCAACAGAAGTAACCAAGATTCGAGATAGCGACCATATTCCCGAACCGGTCGAAGTTCCTTCTTCGGATCCATCTGCTACTGCACCTGAAGGGGTTGGTGTTACCAGGACTCTTTCAATGAGAGAACGAATACTGTTGCACCTTCGTTATGTGGCAACTGTAGAAGATCCGTCTTCTCCCCCAGTAGTTCAAGCCGTTGCATCGGTTGTTGACGGTGAAGTAAAAACACTATGCGATGCGTTACAATTGCTTCAAACATCTGGTGAAATTAGAAATGAAGGAGTTCCCGGGTCCTCTTTTTCATTGACCTCTTCTGGAAGAGAAAGGGCCAATGTTGTCCACGGAGATTACATGGCATCTACAGTTACTATTGATGAAGAAGAAGTCGTTGTGGGGAATGCTGTTGGATTTGATGGATTTCCATTGATTGGCCCCCATATTCATGACCAATTTGGTCAAGCAACAGGCGGCCCATTATCCATTTTAGTTCGTTCTTTATCGATTAGTTTCGAGGACGGTGAAATGTCTTTAGATGAACGAAGGATGATTGAAAATTTAGCCGAAGAACTTTCCATATCAAATGACGAAGCGAAAGACATTGAATCGTATGTTAAGGCTGCAATGGGAGGCAAGACAGTTTCAGAACCAATTGAAGAGTTGGATGTTGAAATCCCTGAAGCTCCCGAACTCCCTGAAATCATGACAGAACCTGAGCCTGAGCCTGAACCTGAGCCTGAACCTGAGCCTGAGCCTGAACCTGAGCCTGAACCTGAGCCTGAACCAAGTCCACCCGCCCCCCCTCCAGAACCGGTAATGAGTATGCAAGATCGATATGGTCAGATTGCTGATGAAGACGACTCCCGCCCCGATAAGATGCATCGTAAGTTTTGAGGCCATTAGAAGCACATTACCTCGATTTCATCGACATCGATATTAAAGCGTGAACGTCTACGGAGGTTTGACGATATCCCAGCGGATGCCTCGAGAGATGATTAGAATGAAGGCTACACCATATGTGATGGCCTTTTTTGGTCTCGTGCTAATTGTGTTGGGAATACGTGAAGAATCGATGGACGTCGGGCAAATTTTACTCGGTCTCCTTCAGATGGTTGTTGGGATTTTGATGACTGGATTAATCCCATTGCCGTTTCTGAACAAGTTGGTCGTCCAAGAAGAGGAACATGAGGATCCTCACAAAAAGTTTTGAGAGAGTGATAGAAAATGTGGGAACACCGTTCGATTTCAGATGAATACCTTCGCCAACATAGGCGAATTCAGGCGACAGAAACATATGTTGAGCTTATGGGGCAAGTTGAACGCGCCGTTGCATCACCACAATCCTATGCCTTTGATGACGAAGATTTCTTGCAATATATTCCTCGTTCTGGTCCTTGGGCCCCTCAGATGGATTCTGATATGACGGTCGAAGACCCTCGACGCCGATACATCGGAAAGGGAAGTCCGAAGTTTCTGAACACCAACATCATTCTTGGTTCCAGTTGGATTGAATCTGAAAGATTCCGATTTGAGCGTGATTTGGATACCATGGCTGACTGGATTAAGCAGAAGACAATTTTGCAGGCCAACATGTGGACACCATCTTCAGTAGTTACAACTCAAACCCTTGTGTTCTGTTCTACTGGCGATGAGGAGAGAATGGGTAGTGCACTTCAGGTACGAAACGATCCAACAGATTTCGATATTCCATCTGACAGCCACATGTTCCTTGGGGTTACAGATGATGGTTTCCCAGAATGGGAACCACTTGTATGGGGGCTAGGCCATCGTGGCGTAGTTCCTGGTTCAGATCCCCAAGAACGCGTTTACTACCCCTCTCTAATGCATAGGAACGTGACATACAACAACAGGTTGGGATGGATTCGTTACTCTCCAGCTGGATTTGGAAAGGATGCCAATGGTTACCTAATGACTCGTCCATTCGATTGGATTTGGAATGCAGTCAATGGGAATCGTGAAACGCCCTCTGCATTCAATTTGCTAGTCAACATGCCTGACAGAAGAGATTCCTTTGGTGAAGAGGGAATTACAGATATTTTCCTTACATCAGGAAAGACCTCGTTGTATACCATGATGGGCATGATGAATTCAGCAACAGTTCGACAGATGTTTGGCGCAGGCTCAGACTTGGTGCCATTAGAAATGCACATTGTAGAACCTGGTTTGGACGAGTGGATACAGAAGGCAAGTGACGAAGACCGTTACGGCAGAATCTTCGAGTATACTGCGACTCTTGGTTACCTCATCACGGATCCAAATATCGGGACATTGGGAGAAGGCGCTGGCCGTCGCCGTCTACTTGTTTACCCACAGGATCAGGCAAACCTCCTCACCAATGTGAGTGCAAGTCAAGTTGCCGATCACGCTCTCAAGGGCAATTATCAAGCAACCGTGTACACGAAACTGGACCAGGCAGATTTCCAAAACCGAGTCACACGTAGAATGAGTCAATACGCTGACCTAATCACTCCTAGTTCCAAGGCACGAGGACAAAGATGGATTTCTCAAGCAAACTGGGGAGGAGAAGATGGAGTTCAACAGGGCCCAACAGTTCACTCTCTATTGGCAGTGCGTGGATACGAAGTCCTTCAGATGGAAGAATATCAAGCAACCTTCAACGAAGTTAGTGCGGCCCCTCAGCGCTTGATGAACAGACTGATTCAGTCTGTTGCAACAAATGCCCTCAAGACAGTCTATCCATTGGATTTAATCACGGACCAATCAGGAGATGGAGCCCCATACCAGAAGTTATTCTCTCCACTAAATTCGGATGAACCATTGGTTTACTACACCGATATTCGTTTCCTTGTCCCAACATCAATCGATAAGCTAAGGATGCTGACTGGGCAACGTGGGGCAGATCGTGGAAAACTACGAGATGCATTCACAGAGTTGACCGGAGCAGATCCAGTAACTGGACTCTCAGTTCTAGACCTATGCATGCCATTCCTAGCTGATATGGGTGCAGGATCGTGGCAACAAGGTACAGGAGTCAAAGAAAATGAAGTGGTTGTAGAAGTCACTTGTGCAGTAAATCCGAATGCAGTTTGGAAGAACCTTCTAGCACCGACCTTCAACGATGTTTTCCAACTACCTAAGGGCAAGAATGGTACTGCAGCAAATATCTGGGGAGATGTTTTGATGGAAAATTCACAACTTCAAGAGAAAATGGAGAAGGACGGAATCGGACATTACTTGCGTCTGTTGAAAATGGTCTATCATTACAGCAACAGAATGTCTAGAAAAAAGAATGATATGAGATAATTGTATCCAAGTGTTTTTTCTATAATAAGCAAGACGCTCAATTCATGAGCGTACGCCTTGCACGTAGTCGTAGTATTTTTCTTGCGATTTTGATGGTCACAATGGCCCAAGTTGGCTATACAATGAATGGCTTCGAAAGTCCAAAAGATTCGACATTGGATTCAATGAATGAATCTGCAGAAGTACCGACAAATAACAACATTCAAAATTTGTATGTTGGCGGTGCTCATTCTTGTGTGATCACTGAAGGTGAACTCATGAAGTGTTGGGGAAACAATTCTGCAGGGCAGTTGGGAATTGGTAATTCTGAAAGTATGGGTGATGAACCGAACGAAATGGGCGCAGACCTCCCATATCTTGACTTAGGAACTGGATTGGTTCCAGAGAGCGCAGCTTTAGGAATGAGCCACACATGTATTTTGTTCACAAATAATTCCCTCAAGTGTTTTGGAGACATCGAAGCACTTGGGCTTGGATACACTGACGCCAACGGTGCAGGAGATGGGTACCTTGAGACAGGGGATTACTTGCCGTTTTGGCCAGCACCAACTGGGCGAAACGTTTCACTAATTGCAGCAGGTTGGTACCATACTTGCGCAGTTCTTGATGATGGTAGCATGACTTGTTGGGGAGAGAACAACCATGGGCAACTCGGCATGGGCAATACAACTGATTTAGGTTTACAATCAGATCAAACAGGTGACTCAATTTCTTACGTATCTCTTCCCACAGGCGTCACAATTTCGAATATGGCATTGGGGGCAGATCATACATGTGTGCTTTACGATACTGGAGATGTTGCTTGTTGGGGTGGCAATGATTTCGGTCAACTTGGAATCGGGAGTACAGAAGATATCCGAGATGAAGCAGCAGAGAGTCTAACCAACATTTCTTTCCCTTCGGGCCGTTATGCAATTGATATCACAGCAGGCGAAGGCTTCACTTGTGCATTACTAGACAACAACGAGGCAATTTGTTGGGGGTTGAATGATGTTGGTCAATTGGGCCAAGGAAATAGCAACAATTACGGTGATTCAGGATCAGAACCAGTGAGTGGACTTTCCACAATCGATCTCCATAGTTCTGCAACAATACGAACAATCGATGCAGGATATGACCATGTTTGTGTTTCCTTGAACAACAATGCGGTGAAATGTTGGGGTGGAAACCTATTCGGTCATTTGGGAATTGGTATTAGTGGACCCACTGCTCATCGAGGAGACGATGTAGCAGAGATGGGTTCGAATCTTCCAAGTATAAGCCTTGGTTCAAGCATGAATCCACGGGCAGTTGAGGTCGGAGAAAATTTCGCTTGCATGTTGAAACAATCTGGAACCATGCCGGTCAAATGTTGGGGCTCATCAGTAAATGGTCGTCTTGGTTATGAGAACACAGAGACACTTGGAGACAGTTCGACAGATAACTTAGCGAATATAGTGAATTTTGCATTGGATTCAGAATACGAATCAGTTGATTGTGGCGCTTCACCATTTAATTCTGAAATGCACATACTTCCAGCATTCGAACTCGACTCCAACCAGAAGGGAAGAACGTTGGATATTGCCTTCCGTTCAGATGGATGTCCTGGAATTGTATATTCTGATGATAATACCGACAATCTTCGATTTGCGATGTACGACAATGGAATTTGGGTCTTTGAATATCCATATTCATCCAATATTGGTAATTCTTCAGCACTTGATGTAAGCCTTGTTTTTGATGAAAACGATGTCCCTCATATTGCTTGGTCTGACTTTGGTTACGATACTAGTACCGACGACACACATTATGCAACCAAGGCCAATGGTAAATGGAATCATGTACAACTTGAAAATGGATATCCAGTTACTTATGATACTGAAATAATCCATTTTGGTGATGGTGATTTAGAAATCATTGCATCTCCATTTACTATGGGATATTTACTTTCTGAATTGTGTTCTGCATCGACTGATTGTTTAGAGTCATCAGATTGGAATTCTCAAACCGTTATAGCTAGTTATGCTTACATGCAAGGACTTGATTCAGACATTGGTCTTAATGGAGATGCTTGGGTCTCTCAAAGTCAATCTAATTACGCTGGTTCTACCAATTCTTTCAATATTGTATCAAAGCCAACTGGAGGAAGTTGGAACGGAATATACCCGTCGCTCACCGCCCCCAATTCTACTGGTTCAACAAGTGCTATTTCAGACATTGAAGTCGCCCCCGATGGAACCGTTCATGCAGTCTATCTTCACGAAGATTATGCCACGGATGGAATCATGTACGTCTCTTGTTCTGGCGGCAGGTCCACTTGTAGTTCCTCATCAAATTGGTCATTTATTCATGTTCCATATGTAACCAACAAAACCTTCTCACTAGCTGTCGATTATGACCTTGTTCCACATGTTTTCTTCAACAGTTCATCTTCTCTGCAATACACCAAACTTGTTGATGGCTCATGGACAACTCCAGTCGAGATTCTCAATCTAGCAGTCAATGAGGTTCGCGCAGATTTCCACCCCAACGGAAAACTTTGGTTGGGCGCTCAACTCACAGCCAATGACAATATTTGGATGATTGAAGGAGCATCATTTGGTGGAAATGGTATGTCAATTGATATCGATGGTGATGGTTGGTCTGGAATTGAAGAATACAGATGTGGTTCAGATATGATCAATTCTTCATCTACACCAGCAGATGCAGATTTTGATGGTATTTGCGATGCTGAGGATGAGATACATGACTTATTCACATACGGAGAATCACGAACCACCAGCGTAGGAGAAGATTTTTCCTGTGGATTAACTGCGCAACCAGACGATGGGTCAAACAGCAATACTCTGTATTGTTGGGGTAGCAATAGTCATCAACAGTTGGGTAATTATGTTGTTTCGAACAATCCAGTCCTGCAAAGCACCGCATGGGCAGTACCAGTTCTTGATCTACCTTCATCATGGCATGCAGTAGATGTTGACGTAGGTGCTCGACATGCTTGTGCTATTGGGGTTGATGGCGATGTGTACTGTTGGGGAGATAATGCACATGGTCAACTTGGAATCAACTCAACAGTAGCAACGTCTCTACCTGTTGAAGTTCAATTACCTGTTAATACTCGTGCAATGTCAATTTCTGCTGGTTCTCAGCACACTTGTGTTGTTACTACTGTCGGAGAATTGTATTGTTGGGGGGATTCCTCGAATCAACAATTGGGAGAATATTTCATCACCAATTCTTCCGGATATATTGAAGAGATCTTTTCTTCCAGTAATTGGTTGGACACTACATCTTTTTCTGAAGTCTATATTGGCCGATATGGCGGCAATAATCACGACAATGATTGGACATATTCTACAGATGATGGAGGAACTCTCAAGTGGGATCTTAAATCCGGCAGCAATCAGTACAATGAATTCAGTTTCACAATAAATGCTCTCTCTGATGGTTACATCACCTTTGATGTAAAGTCGGATATGGGCTCCAATGATTATATCTGCCTCTATATCGATTCTACCTGCAGCCAGGGGTGGTACCACCCCCCTAGTACCTGGACTACCAGGAATCATTCGTTCACAGCTGGAACTCATGAAATCCAATTTGTGGGTATAAATCAACATTCTTCTTCTGGATTCAATGATGCATGGTTGGATAATATCGTGATTCATGCCGGATTCAGCCTTGAGGAAGGCGGTATTGTACGCAATCCTTCTCTAGTTTCTCTTGGTTCAATGATTGTATCTGAAGTGACTACCGGTGATGATCATACATGTGTAACCACATCTACTAGTGCAGCATATTGTTGGGGAGACAATGGCGGTTCTACCACCATGACATTGGGCAATAGCTCATTCACAGGTACGAATTCATCTTCTCCACTTCTTGTTGACTTAGCAGGAACAGGATCTCAATATTCAGGATCCCAGCCACCTAGATTCGGCTTACTTTCAGCTGGTGCAGGTGCTACTTGTGGTACTCTTTTGACAAATGCCTCCACAATCTGTTGGGGTAAATCCTCCGCTGGAACATCTATCCTAGGCGGCGGCGAATCAGCGACCCACAACGGCAACGGTACTGCATGGATGGTCAAGGACATCGAATCCACCAATCCAAATGGCGGGAGTTGGATTGATGATCTCACAGTCATGGGCAATACCCTCTATTTCTCGGCCACTGACGGAACCCACGGTACTGAATTGTGGAAGAGTGATGGAACGGAAAGCGGCACTGTTTTGGTCAAAAACATCAATCCCGGCGGCAATGCGGCAAACCCCAATTATATTACAGCCATTGGCAATACCCTCTATTTCTCGGCCAACGATGGAACCGATGGAATAGAATTGTGGAAGAGTGACGGAACTGAAAGCGGCACTGTTTTGGTCAAAGACATCGCCAGCGGCAGTCCCAGCAGTACTCCCAGCGACCTCATAGCCGTTGGCAACACCCTCTATTTCCGAGCCAATGATGGATCCAACGGACAAGAATTATGGAAGAGTGACGGAACTGAAAGCGGCACTGTGATGGTCAAGGATATCGTCTTCGGGTCTTCATCCAGCAAGCCCTCGGACTTCACAGTCGTTGGCAATACTCTCTTTTTCGAAGCGGAAACTTCCTACGGATGGGAATTGCACAAGAGTGACGGAACAGCCACAGGCACTGTGATGGTCAAGGATATCAACAGCGGAACTTCTGACAGCAATCCCAGTCAACTCACAGCCGTTGGCAACACCCTCTATTTCTCGGCCACTGACGGAACCAATGGATGGGAATTGTGGAAGAGTGACGGAACTGAAAGCGGCACTGTGATGGTCAAAGACATCCGCACGGGAAGTATGTCTGGTTCTCCCAATTCCCTAACAGCCATTGGCAACACCCTCTATTTCTCGGCCATGACGTCGACCTACGGAGCAGAATTGTGGAAGAGTGACGGAACTGAAAGTGGCACTGAGTTAGTCAAGGATATCCGCAGTGGTACTGCCGGCAGCAGTATCAGCAGGACCCGAGCCGTTGGCAACATTCTCTTTTTCAACGCCCATGATGGAAGTTCCGGATATGAATTGTGGAAGAGTGACGGAACTGAAAGCGGTACTGTGTTGGTCAAGGACATCAACCCCACCAGTAATAACTCCGGGAACAGTAATCCACAACAAACAACCGACATTTGCGGCACCCTCTATTTCTCGGCCAACGATGGAACCGATGGAATAGAATTGTGGAAGAGTGACGGAACAACCTCTGGTACCACAATGGTCCAAGACATTGGAAATACAAATAGTGTCTCAGGGGGCTCTCCTGATAACATCCTGAACACAACTGTTGACAACCATATCTTTTTCGTAGCTACGGACGGAACTCATGGACGGGAATTATGGACACTAAATCCATCCCAAATTACCTGCGGTAGCGGCTCAGGTAGCGGCTCAGAACCATCAATTCACGGTACCTTCGTTTCCCTGAACGATACCACCTCTTCACTATCTGTTGGACATCATCATGCCTGTGCAGTAGTTGACGAAAAAATCCAGTGTTGGGGTGAAGAAAATGGAGGAGAACTTGGAGATGGAGGCAGCTCTACTTCCTCATCATCAACTCCAGTGGAAGTAGATATTACTGGACTGGGTACACCGATTGATGTATCTGTAAGCGAAATTGGCAACACATCTTGTGCCCTTTTCAAGAAGAATTCAGCGTACAGTTTCAGATGTTGGGGTAGTGATGAAGGTGGTGCAATAGGAGACGACGCATCGTACAATAATGAAACATCTCCGTCTTCAAACGTGACTACTTTGAGTCATGGTTTTGTTGAACCCACTGCACCTTCTTCTTCATTGGATATAGCAAATTACGACATTGCTGAAGTTTCTGGAGGCCAGCACAATTACTGTGCTCGTTCATATCAAGGACTTGTCAAATGTTGGGGTTACGGCTCGCAAGGTCGACTAGGAATTGGAAGTACTACCAATATTGGTGATTCTCCCAATGAAATGGGCGATTATCAAGAGTTTACAGATTTAGGAACAAATCTCTTCGCTACAGATATTACCACGGGGTACGATTTCGCATGCGCTGTGTTGAACAATACTCAAATCAAGTGTTGGGGTGAAAATGGGCACTATCAACTAAGCAATGGCGATACAATCCATGCCGATCGTGGCGATGGTCCGAATGAAATGGGAGATAATTTACCATATGTCCGTACTCAAGCCTCCACCAATCCAGTTACTGGGTTCGTGAAGGTAGATGCCGGCCATCGTTCCGCTTGTGCCCTTACATTCGAAGGAGCAGTATATTGTTGGGGTTCCAATGACAATTACCTCATTTCTTCAGCAAGCTGGACAATGGGGTCTGCAACACTACAAACTCAATTATCTAGGCCTGCAATTGATATTGCAGTTGGTGATTATCATGCTTGTGTTATTTTGGATAATCATCAGGTGCAGTGTTGGGGTCGCAATTCCGAAGGCCAATTGGGGACAGGAAACAAAACGACTCCTAACCAAAATACCGCTCAGAAAGAAAGGCCATATGTGGATTTAGGAAGTGATGTGGGTGCCTTGGACATCATGGCGGGTGGATCATACACTTGTGCGATCCTCACAACAGAAGGTACTGTTTGTTGGGGGGAAGGTGCTAGCAACCGACATGGTCGAAACTCAACCTCCGATTTCAGTTCCATGGGTGATGGGTTGGGCAATGGCACAGGAAGTCCGTATGATACAATTGCCAAACCGAACCGTTCATCCTTAGCTACAAGCTCGCAAGGAACTTGTATTGTCGATGAATGGAGTGAAGTACAATGTTGGGGCCACAACTACATTGCAGGTACAACCACAGCCGCACCGATTACGATTAATGTGGGTGGACATGTTCGTTCAGTAGCGGTTGCTGATGGCCCTAGTGCCTGTGCAATTCGAATTGATGGTTCGCTCGTTTGTTGGGGGACAGGGAGTTATGGTCAGCTGGGTCAAGGAGATTCGTCCAACAATTATCCACCAGCATCCGGTGAGTTAAGTATTGAACATACAGATGTTCGATTGTGGTCTCCGGATACCGATTTTGATGGAATGCTTAATCTGTGGGATGACGATGATGATGACGATGGCGTATTGGACATTAATGACGCCTTCAGCCTTGATGAGTGTGCCTCAGTAGATACAGATAATGACGGCATGCCAGATACAATTACATCAGCATGTTCCACTGTACTGGTATTGGATTTAGATGATGATAATGATGGATGGACAGATGTCAATGAGATACTCTGTGACACCAACACAATCTCATCACTTTCTGTGCCAATTGATACAGATTCTGATGGAACCTGTAATTATTTGGATATGGATGATGATAATGATGGTTGGACAGATTCTCAAGAACATGAATGTGAACCACAGAGTTTCACCTCATTCAGGGCTGTGGGTAGTTCGTCTGGGACCTATCCCAACAGTGTTAACGGGGAACTATACTTTGGTGGACCAAATTCGGATGAACTTCGTTATTTGGGAAGAGCATCATCTGGTTATGGGGGGTTATGGATGTGGCCTTCAGCAACTAAAGATAGCCTGGGCCCATCATCGAGTAGCCAACGTTTTTCCAATTCAAATTATGGTGACATCACTCTTGAGCATCAAGATGGTGTAACTTACTATGCTGATAGGCAGAATCAAGGCCAGTTTAATGATGAAATAAATGGATTGTCTTCTCATTCCACCATTAGCACATCTTACAGTTCAAGCTCCAGTTATCGTTCTGAAATATCATTGGATGCGGACAATCGTGTTTACGTTGCAGATGGCTATTACAGATTTTGGCACCAAAATACAATTGACAGTTCGACATACTCCTACACTAACTTGCCAAATACTAATTCCAATAACAAGCATCATTTAGAAGCACAAGATAACGGAACAGTACACCATTTATGGTGGCATAGTAATGACTTAAAATACACCCAAAGCCATCCAGTTACCGGATCATCAGGTAGAAGTTATGACTCCATTGAAACAATTGGTGGTTGGAGTGACCTACAGAATCATCAGTTTGATTTAGAAGTTGATAGCAATGGAGTTGTACATATTGCATTCTATCGTTCGTCTAGTTCCTCATATGCCATTACTTACATGAACAATTCAGCAGGTACTTTCTCCACCATCGGTTTTGAGAACTCTCTCCCCAACTCCGCTGGCCATGTTGATTTGGATATAGATCCATTGGGACGAGTAAATTTAGCCTGGACAGATACGAATAACAAATCTGTCTATCATACGATAATTGATGGAACAACGACAAATACTCAATTCGTACTTTCGACTTCTGGATCCATTCACACCATTTCTCAAGCACTGGATCCCGTCAAGAACCAATCATATATTTTCACATCAAGTGGGAGCGACTCAAGAGTATCACACCAAGGTTCATTCGAACCTTGGTCTATTGATTCAACAATTGTACCTGGAGATATTGATTCAGATGGTATTTGTGATAATCTTGAAACGGCACCTGTAATTTATGCTCTTACTCCATTGGAAATCGGGTCTTCTGCAAGTATTTCCCCATCATTCCCAGGTTTGCCCCCCACACTAATCATCAATACAACCCCCCTTCCAGCCGGCCTCACACTTGATCAATCAACAGGTGTGATTACAGGTACACCAATTAACTCGAATTCAGCCTTTTCAGTGACGATGAATACAACTTCAGCACAAGAAAATTGGACCGGAACAATCGTAATCAAGATTATACCAATAGCTCCACTGTTAACAAATTACAACAGCAACATCGCTTGCGCTCATACCGACACACATCAAAACATTGAGTTTGCATCAGATGGAAGTATGTTTTATTCAGGCAATTGGCATTCATATTGTAATTCACTCCCAACAGATTTGCCAGGTTTGGAAAACAAATCAACGTTTGACACTGGTGATTTAATCATCGCTAAACGCTCTGTGGATGGTGTTTGGCAATGGGCCCATGTGATTGAATCAGCAGCCACCCTTAAGAGTTCAGATATCGCTCTCAATTCCAATGATGAACCTCTTTTGTTGTTTTATGTAAATTCAAATTATGACATTGAGTTTGATCGTTCTCATGAACACAATATCATCAGTTCATCGATGAATTCGGGAACTTCCTTGGTTTTGGTTCAATTTAATGGGACAGGACATGTTGTTTGGAATGAATTCTCCAGGCCTTCAGGTCCATACGGTGCCAATGTGAGGCATAACGATGCAAGCGAGAATTCCATCGTTGTAAGTCCAAATGGAAATATTACAATTATGGGAGAGTATAATGGTAACGGCGGAGGAGTATCGATCGGTTTCGGTACACTGAACGTGTCGCGTAATTCATCCGGGGCATATTGGCAACCATTCATTGCCCGTCTTGATTCTAGCGGCGTTGTTCAATGGATGAATACTGGTAAAACTGGCCAACACAGTCAGAACCCCCAGCATCAATACTCCCTCGATCTAGCTGCAAGTTCCGATGGTGGTGTTTTCCTTGCTACCCAAAGCACCGGTGTCGTTAGTTTTGGAAACTTGACGACGAACCCCGGATCCTCTTACCCTCTCAATATCTACTCCATTGATTCAACAGGACAAGCCGAATGGTATCAGATGGTTTCAGCAACAGGTGTACATCTCTTTGGAATTTCTATTGCTGTATTTGATGATGATTCAGTGCATGTAACCGCGACTCCAAATTTCAATGATGGAGACCATGGAACAATTAACAAATTTTATGAAACTGGGGTGAGTACCACTTCTTCAGGATATAATGCTGGTTGGAATAACACAGTCTCATTCGCTTCCACACATCAATTCTCTACTTCTGAAGATTCACGTGCTTGGCTCTTGACGGCCCGCCTGAATGGAAACAACGGAACACCAATTTGGGTAGATCTGAATACCGATAAAATATCGGGTTATGATGATGAAGGATATGGATCTAGGGGCCAAACAAGCACAACTCCATCCCCAGTATCTTATATTCAAAACAATGTAGTTCATGTTTATGTTACTGACATCTCTTCAAGTGGAACAAATGATGCTGCCTCATTCTATAGTTCCTCAACAATTGATAATGATGAAATTCAACATGTACTTTCTGCAACTTCCCAAGCAGATTCTGACTTCGCAATTATTGATTTTGGCCCAGATGGAAATCATCGCCCGTTCTTCTTCCAAAGGTCAGATCAACACTTCTATTGGGGCTATCATGAATCAATACCTGAATTCTCATACCAAACTGTCTATTCCAGGACCGATGTTCGTTTGAATCGAATGATAGGTATTGCTGGCCATCCAATCAATGAGAAAATGCCTCAAGTGGGAGTCTCTTTCTCTGAATATCCCGTTGATTACCACAATTCTGGAGCACCATCAGGATATGCATCATGGAGTCTAATTGGTACCAATGGTTCAACTTGGCTTCCCAACAACTTGAACTTTGAGAGTTCAACCGGACGGTTTTATGGAACACCAACGACCATTACTGCCAACGCCACATATTGGTTGAATCAGACTGCCCAAGGAAGAACAATCTCTACATTAATCACCTTTGGAGTATCTCCAACGGCTCCAACTCTATCCTACTCTGGTGGTACTCAGACATTAGAGAGGGGCGATACAATGACGGATTGGACACCGACCATTACAGGTATCAATTATCTTCAATCAATTACTGTAACTCCTTCACTTCCTAATGGAATATTTATTGATCAGAGCAATGGTACAATTTCGGGTACACCAATGTACAATATGTCTAGTACACAGTATTCAATTGTAGCTTGCAATTCCTGGGGTGTTTGTGGAACAGCCGAAACCATCACATTGGTCATCAATGAACCTCTTGCATCTCCAGTATGGGGAGGCAATAACACCCTATACTTTGCACGTGATGTTAACGTGAGAGAATGTCCAGTTACTTCAGCTGGTGGAATGGTGGAAATCTGGTCGATTGCATCCACTCCAAATTTACCATATGGATTGAGTTTCAATACCACAACTGGATGTTTTGAAGGAACTCCATTGTTGTACACAAATGCCCAGAATTATACAGTTACCGCACAAAATAGTGGGGGTCAAACACAGGTGCAAGTCTCGATAAATATCACTGGAGCAGGTATTGGATTGACCTATCCTACAGGTTCATTGATACTGGAGAATGGAACAGCAATGCAACCAATTGCTGGACAGACTACTGGAGACAATGCCCAGTCTTGGAGCATCAGTCCTTCTTTGCCTAATGGCCTATCATTTGGATTAACCAATGGAACAATTTGGGGGACACCAAGTGTTTCAAGTAATCCTGTTAATTATACTGTAACTGTAACTTCTAACAGTGGTGTAACTGCAACATTTACCATCGAGATTGAGATATTGGAACCGGTCGAAGAGATCACTCTTTCGTTGCCCTTTAACTCATTGAGTTTAACCAATTTAACAGAGATGCAACCAGTATCTGTTCAAACAACAGGCGACCCAGCTGTCTCTTGGAGTATTTCTCCTGCATTACCTTCAGGCCTTGAATTAGGACCCACAAATGGAACACTTTGGGGAATCCCAATCCAAGCAAATGCTTCTACTGTATACACAATAACTGCTGTAACTTTAGGTGGGGCAACAGACAATATTTCGTTAACCATAGAAGTACTCGACATTGTTGAAGAAATCTACCTTACAATGCCAACAAACCTTGTGATGTTGGTTAATGGAAGTGCGATGCAACCAATTTCTGGACAAACTTCAGGTGATACTCCAGTTACTTGGACCATTAGTCCTGCATTGCCTTCAGGTTTGGATATCAATGCAAGTAATGGAACAATTTGGGGTACGCCAACCACATCATCTATTCTCACAACATACACAGTCACTGTTTACACCGCTGGCGGGTACTCAGATAGTGCTACGATTCAGATAATTGTTCAAGAGGATACAGATGGAGATAGTATTCCAGACATTGTTGATAATGATGATGATAACGATGGCGTTCTTGATGGAAATGAAGAGACTGGTTGCGAATTAGATCCAGATTGTGATGATGATGGGACCAATGATGGGGAAGATGCTTTCCCACTGGATCCATCTGAAGATTCAGATTTCGATAACGATGGAATTGGCGATAATGCTGATGATGATGATGATAACGATGGTTGGACAGAAGCCAATGAAACAGCTTGTGGTGGCCATAGTGATTTGGATCCATTGGATTATCCATCGGATATTGATGGTGATGGTGAATGTGATTTCACAGATACAACCGATGATAGAGAAATTGCAATTTCTTACGCTGTTAGCGTTCTTGATTTGACCATCAATCAAGCAATGACTACCATGTCACCAACAGTAACTGGTGGAAATGTAACAAGTTGGTCGATATCTCCAGAACTTCCGAATGGTCTGATATTCAATGAAACCGGAGTATTATCAGGTACACCTTCCTCGAATAGTTCCACTTTGATGTATGTGATTACTGCAAGCAATGGTCAATATTCCACTTCAACAACACTCACCATTACTGTCTACGAAGTGACTGGTGATGCAGATGCAGATGGAATTTCAGATGCATTGGATCCTGATGATGATAACGATGGATGGACAGATTTGGAAGAAGCTGCTTGTAACAACACGAATTCATTGAATGCAAATGATTACCCTACAGATCTTGATGGTGATGGAATTTGTGACTTTGTTGATAACTTCAGAGACCTCCCACTAGCAGTCTCTTATCCATCCCAAATTCTCCAATTAGCAAACGGTTCTATGATGGATACATTCAGCCCTACAGTGGCCGGTGGAGATGTTGCAGAATGGGAGATTAGTGGAGAATTACCGGAAGGACTCACATTTGGATGGAGTCCTGCCCGTGATGCGAGTATGGATGGTTCAATTAGGGGAACACCAACAGAAGAAATTCCTCCAACAACATACACCATTTGGGCAAACAATTCTGTTAGCAGTGCTACCTTTGAAGTCACCATTTCAGTTTTGTTGGATACCGATACAGATGGTACTCCCGACATTTACGATCTTGACGATGATGGAGACACATGGTCCGATGCTCTTGAAGGATTATGTGGAACCGATTCATTGGATGTGTCTGATAGCCCATCCGATGAAGATGACGATGGAATTTGTGATGCATTGTCCACAGGCCCTGACATAACAGATACCGATGGTGATGGAGTACCTGATGAGTCAGACGCATTCCCGAATGACCCTGCTGCTGCCTTCGACAACGATAACGATGGAATGCCAGACGATATCTTTGGATTCTCTCAGAGTACACCGCCATTAATCGAGGATCTTGATGATGATAATGATGGATGGTTGGATACGAGAGAAGCAGAATGTGGAAGTGATAGATTCGACAATTCATCCATGCCAATCGATAGTGATCAGGATGGAACTTGTGATGGCATTGATCAAGATCGTGATGGGGATGGTTTCAACAATATTGTTGATGCATTCCCTGGCGACAAGAGTGCATTTGCAGACTTGGATAATGATGGATTACCAGATAATTTGACTGGTTCTTCTAACACTGGCCTTGTTGCAGATACGGATGATGATGGAGACAATTACACAGATCAGGAAGAGATTGAATGCGGGTCTGACCCAATGGATCTCAATAGCATACCACCAGATGCAGATGGCAATGGGTTATGTGATGCTAAAGAGAATACGAGCACTATCTTAGAGCCAGAGCCAGATGAAGAAGGATTGTTCCTAATTTCCAGTAAATACTGGTGGTGTTGTATTCTCTTGTTGCTTCTTCTTTTGTTCCTCTTGATTCCATTGATGGGAAGCAACAAAAAGATCATTTTGGCTAGAAAACAAGGCCCTGAACCCCCAAATACAGAATCGTCTCCTAAATTCCTTGAAGGAAAGGGGACACGAAAGGACCCATTTGTTTTGGCCTCATTCACAGTACAACCAGGTTCAACTCAGATATGTTCCGAGAAAATCACAATCACCAACATTTCTTCGGGATACTTGGTAGGTATGGCGGATCGAATGGAAACTGAGAATGATAATCGTTTCCAGATGTTAGATGTAAAGGATAAGGATGAATTTGAAGATCATAAATCAGTCTCTGAAATTGAAGTAGGTGAAGATGGAACGATTGTTGTAAAGTTCTTGTTCACAGATGAAGAAGATCCAACTTTGGCAGGCGGTAATTATGATGCAATTCTCCGAATTGGTTCAGCATCTGTTTATTTCTCATGGAATGTTGTGGTTGAAGGAGATCCAGCTTACATTGCTCAACAGAAAGCAGAAGAAGAAGCTAGAATAGAAGCTGAAGCCAAGGCAAAGTCTGAGGAAGAAGACCAAGTTGATGTTGAAAAGGCCAAGGCTGAGGCTGCTAAAGTCAAGGCAGAGGCTGAAGTAGAGGCTGCTAAAGTCAAGGCAGAGGCTGAAGCTGCTAAAGTCAAGGTAGAGGCCGAAGTAGAGGCAGCGAAGGCAAAGGCAGAGGCTGAAGCAGAGGCAGCGAAGGCAAAAGCGGAGGCTGAAGCAGAGATTGCTAAAGTCAAGGCAGAAGCTGAGGCTGCTAAAGCTAAGGCAGAAGTTGAGGCTGCTAAAGCTAAGGCAGAAGCTGAGGAGGCCAAAGCAAAGGCAGAGGCAGATGCTGAGAAAGCCAAAGCAAAGGCAGAAGCTGAGGCTGCTAAAGCTAAGGCAGAAGTTGAGGAGGCCAAAGCAAAGGCAGAGGCAGATGCTGAGAAAGCCAAAGCCAAGGCAGATGCTGAAGCAGAAGCACAAAGAGCAGAAGCCGAGAAGGCAGCAGCGGAACGAATTAAGCAGATGGAAAAAGAAATGGAAGCACGTCGTAAACGCCTTGAAAGCTTAGATGAAAAGACCCGAAAGAAAGAGGAAGAACTCTTGCGTGTTGCTGAGAAGGCAAAGAGCATAGATTTCGGAACACTTGGCGTGGCAGCGAGTACGAAACTGAAGAAGAAAGTGGAGAAGAACTCCACAGAACTTGAGGTTGGAGACACATCACAATTTGCAGAAAGTGGTGAAGCATATATTTCTGATATTGAAGGTGGATCCCGAATTTCCTGGAAGAGTAAGTCTGGAAGCAAATTAATGGGAGTTAAGGGAATCAAGCGAGTATTTGCAGCAGCAGCTACTGTGACATCTCGAGATGACCTCCAGACAATCAAGGGAATTGGACCTTTCATCGAAGACAAACTTCACGCTCTTGGAATCTTTACTTTTGACCAAGTTGGAAACATGAATTCTGAATTGGAAGAAACGGTAAATGTAGCCATCGAATTCTTCCCAGGTCGTGTTAAGAGGGATGGGTGGGCAAAACAGGCTCGAAAACTCGCGAAAAACCGTTGAAGATTGAATTTCCAATCAAAAGCACCTAAATCTATTCGCGGCCCCTACGGGGCCGATGGGTCATAGTGAAAATGGTCAGAGGCGGCGAGCCCTCGCTCTTTCTTTGCTGATGATTGCTTTGGCACAAACCTCCTATATTGGCGCACTTGAAGGTTGGAAATTCGTTGAACTGGTCCCAAATGCTAACGATTCTTCTTGGTCGAGCGCATGTTCTAGCGAGACACTTGGATCGGGCGATCCATTCCATGTTGATGCTCTGAATGGAAGCGATGTTTGGGCAGGAACAGCAACTTGTCCCAAATCAACAATATCTTCGGCAGTTGGAAATGCAAGTTCAAACGATGAAATCATTGTTCATGCAGGTAGATATCACGAGAATATCACGATAGACAACAAGGATGGTTTGACAGTAAGAGCTGCAACAGGAGAACGAGTTGTAATGGATGGCACTCAAAGTATCTCTGAAGATTTTGATGCAATTTGGACTTCACCTGATGCGGATGGAATCCAAGAAGTTACATTGCCTGTTGATGGGTGGCAATTGTTCCTTGATTGGGGTGAACAAGTTCCAGCAAGATGGCCGAATGCTGGCTTTTCTAATGAGTCTGTATTCAACCGTTCTTATTGGGCAGAAGGCACTCTCACGAATTCAAATAATGCTTACATGAATGGTTGGTTGCAAGACGCAGGCCCTGAATCAGGTGTACACCTTGGTCTCAATGAAACGATAAATGCTACAGGACTCAATCCAGTTGGTGCAATTGCAATTCTAAATGTGGGGTCATTCAAATCGTATAGTCGTGAAATCACAAGTTGGAATGCATCTACAGGTACCTTTGGTTACGATCCAACACCAAGTTGGAAAACAAAACATCATGCTTACTTCCTTGAAGGCAAGCGCGAATTGATTGATGTAGATGGTGAATGGTGGTTTAACAACACCAACAATCGTTTGCACTATCGACCAACTACCGGCGAAAATGCAAATAATCTTGATCTTCGAGTCAAGGTACAACCATTTGCTATTACAGTTCAAAATTCAGATGATGTAACAATCCAGGGGATTGATTTCTTTGGAACAACAATCGATGTGAACAATTGTGATGGTTGTTCGTTCACGAATTCAACACTAGAGTATCCGAGCACTTCTCGTCGAGGTCAAGGAATTGCTGATGAATCAGAAGATGAGCGTTTTGTCACACACTTTTATCGGTCCAAAAACACCTTTGTTGACAATATTTCAATCACGAATACTGACGGAGGAGCCATCGAATTCCATGGTGCATCAGGCCAATCACACAACAACACTGTGAACAATTCCTACTTCCACGCCATCGATTGGTCCGCATCTGATCAGAAGGGATTGATGACAACGATTTACGAAGGTGGCCGTCATATGACCTTCTCCAACAACACAGTCCATCTGACGGGAGCATCATCAGTTCTTTCGATAGGTGACGCAGCAACGATTCTCTACAATGAGGTATGGGATGTGGGACATCTGCAGACAGATGGTGCCGTAGTCCAAATAATGGAAGGCGATACTGCGGGCACAGAAATTGCATACAATTGGATTCATGATATCAGTAAATATGGAATTAGATTCGATGCTCCAATCAATCAAATATCTACTGGCAACAATGGTTCGATCCATCACAATGTCATTTGGAATGCTAGTGGAGGAATCATGGCGAAAGGCGATTATCACGATATTTCGAACAATACCGTTTTTGGAGAAAGAGTGGATGGGAAGAATAACATCATCATTCTTCATGAGCAAAATACTGGAAATGAAAATTCTACAATTTGGAATAATGCAGCAGATGCAATCGCTGCACATCGATCAAATCCGTTGTGGGATGATCCACTTCAGAACTGGACACACGGGTCTAATTGGAATGGGTATGTCCATGGTGATCAAGGATCCATTATGGTAAGCAATGGCTATTCCTGTGCAATTTATTCGAATAACTCATTGTACTGTTGGGGCCGAAATCACCAGGGTCAGTTAGGTCTTGGATTCACAACCACCATGGAACTTACACCTCAATATGTGGACGTTGGTCCAGGTCGAACAGTTACTTCATTTGATTCTAGTGTACCTGGAGCCGCGTGGATAAGTGGAACAGTTACTCATAATTGTGCAATTTTAGATGATGGTTCTCTAGTTTGCTGGGGGGAAAACCAAGCAGGAGAGCTTGGAGTAGGTAATGCAACAAATACAGGCTCTTGGCGATACTCTCCAAATACAGCAAATCTGGGCACTAGTCGGAAAGTAGTTGACGTTGCAGTAGGTATTGCCCATACATGTGCAATTTTGGACAATGGTTCTGTAATGTGCTGGGGACGTAATAACTATGGCCAGATAGGCATAGGAAATTATTCCACTAATGGTAGTATTATAACTCCGCATTATGTTGATCTTGGAATAGGGAGAACAGCGGTTTCTATCGAAGCAGGAGGACAACATACGTGTGCTATATTGGACAATAGATCGGTCTCTTGTTGGGGTAGAAACCAGTTCGGACAACTTGGACTTGGCAATTATACAGCCAGGGTGACTACTCCACATCATATGCCCACGCCTTCTGGTAGGATAGTAACGTCAATCGGCCCCCAATTATCTACTACATGTGTTACTTTTGACAATGGTTCTGTAGCATGTACTGGGGATGATGATGATGGAGCTTTAGGAGACGGCTACCCCCATAATACCGTCAATAGTCTTGTGTATACTGGGTCTATTGGCCAATACTCAGTCAAAGTAGATGGTGGGAGAGTACATGGTTGCTCTTTGGTCATAAATGGGTCCGTAATTTGTTGGGGGGACAACGCCTATGGAACTCATGGAACAGGAGACCAAATTGATTCCGCCGCCCCCCTTAGATTTGCAGATATTGATTCTGCACGTTTTGCTGTTGATCTTGTAGCAGGAGAATCACATACCTGTTCACGTTTAGAGAATGGTTCTGTTGCATGTTGGGGTTACAATTGGAATGGAGAACTTGGACTAGGGTCACCAACCGTACCTGTTACTACACCTACTATTCTAAGCAATTTAGGCTCGCTTGCGTCCACAACTATTCGAGATATGCTGGTTGACCCAGACAACGATGATTTCAGACCTATGCTAGGCACTCATTTGGATATTTTAGATGCAGGTGCATATGCTGCTGCAGACAGCAATCCATGGGATGCGGGCATTGAGTGGAATTATTCTTCCCCCTCAAATCCAAACATGGGCTGTACAGATTCTGCAGCGTTGAACCATCAATCAAATGCAGTATTTGATGACGGAAACTGTCAATTCATCAAAGCCGATGTATCTGGAATGACTGGCCACATTAATCAAGCAATTACTCCGATTACCTTTACAGAATCATTGAGTAATATCAATACAGGAACATGGACATCAGGTGTTACCAATTCGTCTAGTACACCACAAACAGATAATCCACAGCGTGGAACGGATATTGCTATCTGGCCCAATGGTGATATTGCTATAGTTTACAATCGTTATTTAGTACCTTATTCAAAGCACGTTCTTGGCCTCTCCATTCATTCATCTGGTTCATGGAGTCATACAATCCTTGAAAATAATACTAATACTGGTTATCATCCCTCTATAGAGATAGATAATTCGGGGTCCCTACATATTTCGTATTTAGATCATACAAATGAAACATTAAGATATGTAACCAATATGAGTGGAAGTTGGGTTTTCACAACGTTAGACAATGCGAAATATACTGCAAGCACAGGCGCAGAAACGGACATAAAAATCGACTCAAAAGGAGCAGTGCACATCGTTTATCCGATTCAAGTATCTTCACCTAACACTCGCGCTCTAAATCATACAACCAATGCAAGTGGAAGTTGGGTTACTACCACCGTTACGAATCCAACAAAGGATTCCGGATTGTGGCCATCTTTGGCACTAGACGGGAATGACTTTGTTCATATTTCAGTATACAGGGATGATGGCTCAGATATTGTATACATCACAGATTCCAGCGGTTCTTGGACAAATGAAACCGTTGAGACATCGAACAATGTTGGGAGATATTCACAAATTGCAGTTGATTCTAATGATAAAATTGTAATTGTTTATGTGAAAGCTGATGGGAATAATGACGTTAGATGGGCACGAGGCCATTCAGGTAGCTTTACTGTTTCACAGGTAAAAAATAATGTTAGAGCAGCACATCTTTCTCTAGGAATAGATTCCAATGATGACGTCCATATTTCGATACACAATTCCAATAACAGACGCCTTATTCATTTTACTAATGCTAGCGGATCATGGGTTCAAGCATCCGATTATTTCGGATGTTCTGGCGAATTCTCGGAAATGGCAATAGATGATAATGATGACATTCACATATCTAGTTCCGACTTAGGTTGCTATAATGATCTGAAATATGCTACATTCAAAGGTACTGGAAAAGGTGTCAAGATTCAACCAGTATTCTCGATTAGCCCTGATTTACCAACAGGATTGAATTTCAATTGGAAAACCGGAGAAATTTCTGGGAGTCCCACGGAAATTATTGACAACACAACGTATACTGTTTGGATAAATGGTTCTGGAAGATCTGATTCCACATCTGTTTGGATTAATGTTGAAGAAAATATGCGATCTAGCGTTCCAGGGCTTACTGCCACCGTGAATTCTCTAATATCACCAATTACATTCGATTGGTATTCTTCAATATGGGAAACGAGAGTAACAAATTCAAGCGCATCTCCTGCAAGTAATGATAATCAGGCAGGCAGGCATACAGATTCTGCTGTAGATTCGAATGGGAAAACCCACATCGTCTCTTTTGATGATTCTAACGACGATTTGAGATATTCAACCAATGCCGGAGGCAGTTGGTCCTCTTCCCTTATTGTAGAAACTGGAAATACCGGCCGTCACCCATCAATTGTAATTGATTCAAATGATCTAATTCACGTTGTATTTTATGATCATTCAAATACTCGTCTTATGTACATGAATAAATCAGTCTCATCATCATCTTGGTCATCTCTGTCTGAAATTCACAGCGATGCTAAGAATTACGCAACAGGTTTAGCGTTGGATGATGACGATACACTGTATGTTTCTTGGCGCAGAGGAGATAACACATGGTTTAAGCAATGTTTTGTGAGAACGAAGTTAGCCAATTCCACATCATGGATCAACGCCCCTGACTTGCAGACTTTTTATACATCATCTGGATCGGGAGGAGGCAATGAAAATGCAGCAGTAAGAAACGCATGTGATGTTGCAGTTGATAGCAATAAGAAAATCCACATCGTGATTAATGACGCCGATAAAGATCTCAGATATATTACCAATGCAGATGGTTCTTGGGATGCAGAGGATGTGATGGGATCCTCTTCCTCTTCAGTAGATACAGGAAGATTCGTGAAACTAGCCATTGACTCACAGGATTATGTTCATATCACATATGCAGAAGAAATTTCAGGTAGCAATTCTAAGGTATACTATCAAAACAAGAATCCATCAACAGGTAGCTGGTCGACAAGAGAAGAGTTTTGGCATGCTGATTACCCAGCTATTGCCATAGATTCTCATGATTATGTCCATCTCTTATATGGATATACATCAGCTGGAGACAGGTTAGTGTATGAATCAAATTATGGAGGCGGATCTATTGAATTTATCAGAAATGTTCACACAGGTGGTACTGATTATATTGAACCATCAATTGTTGTTGATAATAACGATGACATCCACATGACTGCTGGTTATGGGAATAACAAAAGATTGGTGTCTGGTACAGTGATGGGCACCGGCAATGGAATAAAAGATGATCCAGGTTCTTGGCGTCCTGTAATTTCTACAATCTCATCTTGTGAGGTTTCACCATCCTTGCCTCAAGGACTTTCTGTAAACAACCAACGATGCACTCTTTCAGGAACTCCAACCGAAGTAGCTAGCAATCAATCGTATACCGTTTGGGCAAACACAAGTTCAGGGGATTCATTTTCAACTAATCTTTGGCTACGTGTAGTTAATTCTGCACCGAGTATTTCGTACAATTACAATTCATTCAATCTCATCAATAATACCACAATGTCTCCAACTGCAATACCAACAAATTCAGGAGGACCAATTCCTTCACGTACCATCGATGTCGGTTCAGTAGATAATCAGTCATCAATTGCTATGGATTCAAATGGATACATGCATATTTCGTACAGAGACAGTACAAACAAGACGCTGATGTATGCAACAGATAAGAGCGGTTCATGGGTTACCACTACCGTTGATTCGACTTCCAATTCGGGAACGCAATCCAAAATAGCTCTAGACTCCAACGATAATGTTCACATTGTTCACTTCAATTGGCCAAATTGGAATCTTAGATATACATCCAACAGTTCAGGATCTTGGGTCTCTACAATATTAGATTCGACTGACGGAGGAGCAGTAGGATTTTCAGGCCACAGTCCATCGATTGTCATCGATTCCAATGATAACATACACATTTCCCATGTGTGGCTGTCCTCGGCTTACAAAATGAGGTATGGTACCAATTCTAGTGGGTCATGGATTTTCACAACTGTATCAAATACCTCGACACTACACTATCCTTCCGCCTTTTCTGCTACCACCTCCATGGTTCTAGATTCAAATGAAATCCCTCATATCACGTATACCTGTCACGGTCCGACCGACCGAGATTTATGTTATACAACGAATGCCAGTGGTTCTTGGGTAGGGCAAACGCTAGAAACCTCAGGAAATATTGGTTATGATAATTCAATTTCAATTGATTCCAATAATTACCTCCATATTTCATACTATGACCAAACGAACGGGGACCTAAGATATGCTACGAATAAGAGCGGCTCTTGGGTCTATACTAGTATTGATCAGACAGGGGATGTAGGACAAGACACATCTATCGGAATTGACTCTGATGATAACGTGCATATTTCATACTACGACGAGACAAACAGAAACCTGAAGTATGCTACAAATTCAAGTGGCATATGGGTAAATTCAACCATTGATTCTCATCTGGATATAGGTACATCTCTTTCTTCAGCTGCTTCAGGCTCCACCTCAATTTTCGTAGAATCAAATGACAGAGTACATATTTCATATCAAGAAAGTGTTAGTGGCACAGATGGAAATTTGAGATATGTAATTGTGGACAATAACAATTCTAATTACGGTTGGGCCATCAATTCATCACTTCCAGAAGGTCTTCATTTCAATGAAAACACTGGAGTGATTTCAGGAACTCCAACTGAACCGTTGAATGCAACACAATACACCATTTGGGCGAACAATTCAGGAGGTTCATCTTCTGCTGTGATTACCATCAATGTCGAAGATATTTCTCCATCCATTACATATTCTCCTGACTCATTTAATTTGGTCAACAACACGGCGATGACGCCTGCGACACCGACCAATAGTGGTGGTACCACTCCATCTGGTATTCTTGACTCGACAGGATCTATTGGGCTATACACTTCAATCGCTCTTGATTCCAATGGGCACACTCACATTTCCTATTATGATGAAATAAATGAAGATCTCAAGTATGCTACTGATGAGAGTGGTAGTTGGGTATTTACGACGCTTGACTCAACAGGCATGGTTGGCAAATTCACATCCATTGCCATTGATTCCAACGATGATGTCCATATTTCCTATTATGACGAAACCAATGGAGACCTCAAGTACATTACAGACAATAGCAGTAGTTGGGTAGCAACCACTATTGATGGATCTGGCGGTGGACTTGCCAGCTCAGGCGATGTTGGTAAGTATACATCCATAGCACTCAATTCAAGTGACTTACCAAAGATCTCGTATTATGATGAGACTAATGATGATCTCAAGTTTGCTGCCTATGGATGTTCGCCCTCTGGAGGCTGTTTGTGGGTACCGACACAAGTTGATTCCACAGGATTTGTGGGTAAATTTTCCTCTATAGCCGTTGACTCAAATGATCGTATGCATATTTCCTATTATGACGAAACGACTCAGGATCTCAAATACGCAAACACCCTCACTGGTTCGTGGGTAACAACCACTATCGATAGCACAGGAGATTTGGGCTTCTATACATCGATAGCCATTGATTCCAATGACGACATTCATATTGCATACAATGACGAAGGAAATGATAATCTCAAATACGCTACGAACATGAGTGGCTCTTGGGTAACTTCCACGATTGATTCAGTTGATGACGTGGGCTCTCATCCATCGATAGCCATCGATTCTAATGACAAAGTGCATATTTCATACTGTTACTGGAGTGGTTTGGATCTCAAGTATGCTACCAATAAGAATGGCTCTTGGGTGAATTATACAATCGATTCAGATGCTGGTATGTATAACTCGATAGCCATTGATTCGAGAAATGAAGTGCATATCTCAACTTATGATATGACCAATGATGACCTCAAGTATATCGCCCTTGATTCTTCATCCAAAATGTATGGATATACAATCAGTCCAAACTTATCGGCAGGCTTGTCCATGAACAAGTTCAACGGAACAATTTCTGGCACCCCCACCGCTCTGTTGTCTAATACTGCTTATACAATCACAGCACGAAATTTTGGTGGGTCTAGTAGTACAATGATTAATATCTCCGTACAAGAAGATCCTCCTTTGATTTCGTATTCACCTTCTGAGTATAATTTGACTAAAGGGACTACTATGTCTCCTTCTGCCAATCCATCAAACACGGGAGGACACATTCCAACCCATGACATCACTAGTACAAGTTCCTCTTCTTGGTTATCTTCTGCCATTGATTCAAATGGTTACAATCATGTCTGTTTCTACCAATCTAACGGGTTGTATTATTCCACAGACATAAGCGGATCTTGGATTACTAGTGTTGTAAATAATCCATCTGGTATGAGGGTTGGAGAATACAATAGCATAGCCATTGATTCAAATGATAAAATACATATTTCCTACTGGAATTTTACCTCTACCGCCCTGATGTATTCAACGAACTCTGGAGGTTCTTGGTCTCATACCACCGTAGATAACACAGGATATGTTGGAGAGTGGACTTCAATTTCTATTGATTCAAATGATAAGGTTCACATTTCATACTATGAAAAGTTTGGAGCTTCTTCCGATAACAACCTCAAGTATGCAACGAATGCTGGCACATCATCTTGGAGTAATTACACCCTCGATTCGTCCGGAAATGTAGGTACACAAACATCAATTGACATTGATTCGAATGATAATGTACACATTGCGTATTTTTATCATACTGGCGGCTCTTTGAAATACATCAATAATATTTCAGGATCTTGGACCGCTTCAACTATTGATTCAACAGGAACAGTTGGGGGACAACCATCGCTAGTTATCGATACAAATGACAATGTCCATATCGCATATCGTGATGTAACCAACACTCGTCTGAAATACGCATCCAATGAAACAGGTTCATGGGTTATTCAATCAATAGATTCTCCAGGAAATGTTGGTCAATATCCTGATTTAGTAATTGATTCTGAAGGGCATCTTCACATTTCATATCGAGATAATAATTATGCTAATTCTAGAATAAAATATGCTACTAATCAAAGCGGCTCATGGGTATTTCAGAATGTTTCCATTGGGAATCATGCTAATCAAGGCTCTTCAATAGCAATAGATTCCAATGATAACGTCTATGTTACATATATCCACAATCGGACTAAACTGAAGATAATTACGTATACTGATGAAGGATATTTGGGTTGGTCCATAACTCCCGATTTACCTGCTGGTTTGTCGTTAAATATCGGTACTGGAGAAATTTCTGGAACCCCAACTGTTGTTTCACCAACCACTAATTACACCATCACTGCCCGAAATTTGGGAGGTAATTCTACCACTATTGTTACGATAACAGTTAACGACATTGCTCCAAATCTTACTTATGTTCCTAATGATGATATTGTTACGACAATTAACACAACTCTTTCTGCGGTTTATCCAAGTGAAAACGGAGGCACTGCAACTTCTTGGGAAATTTATCCAAGTCCTACAGGATATTTCGATTTCAATGTAAATACAGGAGTAATTTCAGGTGTATCAAACACATTACTTTCTCGATCTATGTTTACAATATGGGCGAATAATTCAGGTGGTTCTGCAGTAGCATACATCAATTTCACAGTGAATGATGTAATTTCAGGAGGCATCATTATTTCACCATCGGAGAATACAACCGGGATCAAAAATACGAACATTACTTCGATTACATTCTCATCAAGTGGACCTGGTGCAATCGTTACATGGGAATTGGTAGGGGAATTACCCGACGGTGTCACGTTTACTTCAACAAATCAGACCATTTGGGGGACTCCAACTGAGATGATGGCAACAACTCAATACACCATTTGGGCGAACAATACAGGTGGTAATGTATCAGCAACTCTCAACATCACAGTGAATGATCAAGCCCCAGGCCCATTTGAGTACAATCCAGAGAACAACACCCTCACGAACAACACCGAGGTTCATCTTGCGCCGCAATTCATCAACGAGGTGACTGGAAACGGCTCTGCATGGCAAGTGGCTGACATCAACAGCGGTTCAGGCTCTTTTGTTTTAACATACATGACAATCCTCGTTGGCGACACCATCTATTTCGATGCGACTGACGGGTCCACAGGTAGAGAATTGTGGGCGCACAACACCTCCAATCATTCCACATGGCGAGTGACTGACATCAACAGCGGTGGATCCGACAGTAACCCTGGAAGATATATGGCAATTTTAGTCGGCGATACAATCTACTTCGATGCGGACGATGGACTAACCGGCAAAGAACTGTGGGCACACGATACGTCAAATCACTCCACATGGCAAGTGGCTGAAATCACGTTCCCCTCCAGTATTGGTAGCAATCCAGGACAATACATGGCAATGTTAGTCGGCGATACAATCTACTTCGATGCGGACGATGGTTATCAAGGAAGAGAACTGTGGGCGCATGATACTTCCAACTCTTCTACTTGGAGAGTTGCCGATATCCAAACAGCCTCGGGTGCATCCGACAGTAACCCCGGATATTTCATGGAAATTTTAGTCGGTGATACAATTTACTTCAGTGCGTATACTAGTAGCTGGGAACTGTGGGCACATAACACCTCTAACTCCTCAACTTGGCAAGCTGTAGACATCAACCCAAGCGGAGGCAGCCAACCTGGAGAAAATATGAAGGCTGCAATATTAGTTGGGGACACCATCTATTTCGATGCTGATGATGGAAGTACTGGCCATGAATTGTGGGCATACGACACCTCTAATGATTCAGCATGGCGAATTACTGACATCCGCTCAGGCTCTGCATCCAGCATCGTGTCTACACCCTTGCAAATTCTTGTTGGCGATACAATCTATTTCACTGCCACCGACAGCGGCGCTGACGTGGAACTGTGGGCATATGACACCTCTAATTCCTCACTCTGGCAAGCGACCTCCTTCGATTACAATACGCAAATGGCCCAAAATATGGGACTGCTCGTTGGCGATACGATCTACTTTGATGCAAATGATGGCATATCTGGACGCGAACTGTGGGCTCACGACACTTCAAACGGCTCGACATGGATGACTGCAGATATGGGGGCATACACTATTCCAGGATACAAAATGGCAATTGGTGTTGGCAATACAATCTTTTTCGATGAAGGAGGAGAATTGCATGCTCACGATACTTCCAACGGTTCAACATGGATGGTTGCCGATATCCGAAGCGGGTCCGCCGGGAGCTCTGTTGGATGGTACATGTCGATATTGGTTGGAGATACATTATACTTCGATGCTGATGATGGAAGTAGTGGTAAGGAACTGTGGGCTTTTGCCATTGATGGAGTCAACTTAATGACGAACACAGGAGGAGCAGTCACATCATACGGAATTAGCGGTAATCTCCCCAATGGCCTTTCATTCAACAATAGTACGGGTGTGATTTCGGGTACTCCAACTGAGCTAATGACAAAGACCCAGTACACCATTTGGGCCAACAATTCGGGCGGTTCCTCTTCAGCAAGTATCAACATTACAGTGAACGATCAAGTTCCAGGATTATCGATATTCCCTGAGGATACCATTGCGACCAACAACACTGCAATCCTTGCGATTGTAATTACAACAAACGGCCCAGGCGAAATCCTAACTTGGGAACTCGAAGGAACCCTACCAGCAGGCCTCACATTCACTGCAGCAAACCAGACCATTTGGGGAACCCCAACTGAGCTAATGACCACAACCCAATACACAATTTGGGCAAACAATACGGGTGGAACAGTCTCTGCAACATTGAACATCACTGTGAACGATCAAGTTCCAGGATTATCGATTACTCCAGAAAACACGATTGCCACCAACAACACTGCAATCACAACCATCGCCATTACAACCACCAGTCCTGGTGAAATCCTGACTTGGGAACTCGAAGGAACCCTACCAGCAGGCCTCACATTCACTGCAGCAAACCAGACCATTTGGGGAACCCCAACTGAGCTGATGACCACAACCCAATACACAATTTGGGCAAACAACACTGGTGGAACTGTATCTGCAACCCTGAACATCACTGTGAACGATCAGGTTCCAGGATTATCAATAACTCCTGAGAATACAACAGCAACTAACAATACAGCAATCACAACCATCGCCATTACAACCACCAGTCCTGGTGAAATCCTGACTTGGGAACTCGAAGGAACCCTGCCAACAGGCCTCACATTCACTGCAGCAAACCAGACCATTTGGGGAACCCCAACTGAGCTAATGACCACAACCCAATACACAATTTGGGCAAACAATACGGGTGGAACTGTATCTGCAACCCTGAACATCACTGTGAACGATCAGGTTCCAGGATTATCGATTACTCCAGAAAACACGATTGCGACCAACAATACAG